>JBBQEU010000109.1:0-10567 GCA_038321235.1 Acidimicrobiales bacterium
CCCCGAAGCTCACGGGAATCAAAAGCGACCCGCGCGCTGTTGACGCCGGGTGATGCAGCTCTACGACACCGCGCGGCGCGCCATCGTGGCGTTCGAACCGAACGACCACGTGCTGATGTACACCTGCGGGATCACCCCGTATGACGCCACCCACCTCGGTCACGCGGCGACGTTCATCGCCTACGACGTGCTGCAACGACGTCTGATCGACAAGGGCCACACGGTGCGCTGTATCCGCAACGTCACCGACGTCGACGATCCGCTGTTCGCCAAGGCCCGCGAGCTGGGCATCCACTACCTCGACCTGGCGGCGGGCGAAGAGGCTCGATTCGAGCGCGACATGGAGGCGCTCAACGCGCTTCCGGTTGCGGCGACGCCCCGTGCGTCGTCGGCGATCCCCGATATCCGCGGGTTCATCGGGATGGTCCTCGATCGGGGCTTCGCCTACGAGTCGGGCGGATCGGTGTACTTCGACGTTTCGAAGTTCGGCTCGTTCGGTTCACTCAGCCACTACTCCGACGAGGAGATGCTGTTGCTCGCCAAGGAACGTGGCGGCAACATCGACGATCCCAACAAGCGCTCACCGCTCGACTTCGTGTTGTGGCACCCGTCTGCCGCCGACGAGCCCTCGTGGGACACGATGTGGGGGCCGGGACGTCCGGGTTGGCACATCGAGTGTTCGGCGTTGGCGCTGCGTGAACTCGGAACCACCATCGACCTGCACGGTGGGGGAGCTGACCTGATCTTCCCGCATCACGAGTGCGAGCGCGCGCAGTCCGAAGCAGCCACCGGCGAGCCGTTCGTGAAGCACTGGATGCACACCGCGCTGATCCACAAGGACGGTGAGAAGATGTCGAAGAGCCTCGGCAATCTCGTCTTCGTCGACCAGCTTCGCGAGACCTGGGATCCGAGGGCGATCCGCCTCGGGATCATCGAACACCACTACCGCACGGAGTGGGAGTGGGACAACGAGTTGATGCCGCGCAACGCGGCCCGACTCGATGCGTGGAACGAGCGTTCCGGTTCGAACCCCGACCTGCTCGATGAGGTCCGCGCTCGCCTCGATGACGATCTGGACACGCCCGGCGCGATCGCGGCAGTCGATGCGGCGGCGCGAGCGGGCGCCGGGGTGGGGGAAGCGGCAGCGTTGCTCGGCGTCGATCTCGACTGAGCAGAGGTGTCGACAGGAGGGGACGACAGGGGTCTGACCCGTGTTGTCCGACGCCGTGACATCGGGCGTTGACATGAAGTTCACCTGTCGCGCTTCAATTGTGCGAACGTGCGGTCTACTCTTGCAGCCATGACGTCACAGCCCGGAGCAGGAGCGATGCAGCAGCGTGTGCGTCGCGTCGGGCGCCCGCTCGCCTCGCGGTTGTGGGATATCGAGCTGAGCGGCTACGAGCGTCTTCCGGTCTCCGGCCCCGCCATCTTGTGCCCGAACCACGTCAGCTTCCTCGATTCGGCGTTCCTGATGCTGACCGTGCCACGAAACATCTCCTTCGTCGGCAAGGCCGAGTACATGGACTCGTGGAAGACCAAGTTCCTCTTCCCGGCGATGGGCATGATCCCGATCGATCGTGCCGGCGGCGACAAGAGCACGGCCGCACTCGACGCAGCCGAAACGGTGCTGCGCCGAGGTGAGCTGTTCGGCATCTTCCCCGAGGGCACGCGTAGCCGCAACGGCAACCTCCACAAGGGCAGGACTGGAGCGGCGCGGCTGGCGATGAAGCTCGACTGCCCGATCTTCCCGGTCGGCGTGGTCGGCACCGACGAGATCCAGCCTCCCGATGCGAAGATGCCCAAGTTGTTCACCGGGTGCGAGATCAAGATCGGCCGTCCGATCCGCCCGGAGCGGTACCGAGGGCGGGGCGCCGAACACATCGCCTGGCGTTCGATGATCGACGAGGTGATGTTCGAGATCCGTGAGTTGACGGGTCAGAGCTACGTCAACACCTACGCAGGCGCAAAGGCCGAGACCGAACCAACGGTGGCCGCCCGAGTGGGCTCGGTGTCCGACCCGAGCCCGATCAGGATCGGTTCCCCACTTGCGGCGATGGAGCGCGAGCTCACCCTGGTCGCCGGCAACTGATCGCCCCTCCACCCCAACTCGCCCGTCGGACGGTGGCGCCTCCTCCTATCCTGACGGTCGTATGTCGAACATCACGGTCTCCCTCCCCGACGGATCCCAACGCGAGCTGGCCGACGATGCCACTGCGCTCGATCTTGCCGCCGCCATCGGCTCAGGCCTGAAGAAGGCGGCAGTGGCTGCCGTCGTCGACGGCGAGGAGACCGATCTCACCGCCGCGCTCCATGACGGTGCCACGGTGGCAATCATCACCGCCGGCACGCCAGAGGGCCGCCACGTCCTGCGTCACTCGACGGCGCACGTGATGGCTCAGGCCGTCACGCGACTGTTCGCTGGCGCCAAGTTCTCGATCGGTCCGGCCATCGAGAACGGCTTCTACTACGACTTCGAACTGCCGGGTGGCGCCACGTTCAGCGATGGCGATCTCGAGCGCATCGAGGCCGAGATGCGTGAGATCGTCAAGTCGAATCAGCCGTTCACGCGTTCTGAGATGTCGATGGCGCAGGCGAAGGATCTGTTCGCCGATCAGCCGTACAAGATCGAGATCATCGAGCGGGTCGAGTCGGCCCTCCAGGGCACCGGCACGGCGGACAACGACGATGCGGCCGAGGTGGGCGAGGGCGGCGTGATCAGCGCCTATCGCAACTCCGACGAATTCGTCGACATGTGTGTCGGCCCGCACGTACCGTCGACTGGCAAGCTCGGCGTCTTCAAGCTGCAGCGGGTTTCTGGTGCGTACTGGCGCGGCAACGAGAAGGGCCCGATGCTGCAGCGCATCTACGGAACTGCGTGGGAGTCGAAGCAGGCACTTGCCGAGCACCTCCACCAGTTGGAGGAAGCAGCCAAGCGCGACCATCGCAAGCTGGCGACCGAACTCGATCTCCTCAGCTTCCCGAGCGAACTCGGCGGAGGCCTGGCGGTGTGGCATCCGAAGGGCGCCATCGTGCGCAAGCTGATGGAGGACTACAGCCGGACCCGTCACGAGCATGGCGGCTACGAGTTCGTCTACACGCCGCACCTCGCCAACGCCAAGCTGTTCGAGACATCAGGCCACCTCCAGTGGTACGCCGACGGCATGTACCCGCCGATGGAGATGGACAACGGCACGTACTACCTGAAGCCGATGAACTGCCCGATGCACTGCTTGATCTTCCGCAGTCGTCAGCGCAGTTACCGCGAACTGCCGCTGCGATTGTTCGAGCTCGGCAACGTGTACCGCTACGAACGCGCCGGCACTCTGCACGGCCTGATGCGTATCAGGGGATTCACCCAGGACGACAGCCACATCTACTGCACCAAGGAGCAGATGGCCACCGAGGTCGCCAGTCTGCTCGACTTCGTGCTGTCGGTGCTGCGGGCCTTCGGGTTCGAGGACTTCACGTTCAACCTGTCCACGAAGGACCCGGACAAGTACATCGGCAGCGACGAGATCTGGGACGAGGCCACCGAGGCGCTGCGCGAAGCGCTCGATTCCCACGGGCTCGAGTACGCCGTCAAGAATGGCGACGCCGCCTTCTACGGTCCGAAGATCGACATCGATGTCAAGGACGCGATCGGACGTTCGTGGCAGCTGTCGACGATCCAGGCCGACTTCCAGCTCCCTGAACGATTCGACCTCGAGTACGTCGGCGCCGACAATGGCCGCCACCGACCGATCATGTTGCACCGCGCCCTGTTCGGATCGATCGAACGGTTCTTCGGCGTGCTCCTCGAACACTACGCCGGGGCCTTCCCGACCTGGCTGGCCCCCACGCAGGTTCGCGTGCTCGCCGTGGCCGAGGCTCACGAGCCATACGCGGCAACGGTGGTCGAGGCCTTGCAAGCTGCTGGTGCTCGTGTCGACACCTCGCCGGCCGACGACGGGTTGGGCAAGCGGATCCGCAATGCGAAGCTCGAGAAGATCCCCTACGTCCTGGTGGTCGGCGACGACGACGTCGCAGCTGGCACCGTGGGAGTGAACCCGCGCGGCGGTGACGTCGAGCGAGGGGTGTCGCTGACCGGGTTCGTCGATCAGTTCCTCGGGGAGATCACCGACGCCGAATCAGCCGCGCTCGGAGCCTGAGGTGCTCGAACGAATCTGGTCGGGATGGCGCTCCGCGTACGTGACCGCGGCGCCGGTCCGGACCGGCACGGACACAACGGACTCGGGCAGTGTGTTCAGCCGCCTGTTGCGCTCGGGTGCGTCGGACACCGAGACACACATCGTGCATCGGGGCGACACCTGCTTCGTGGTCGTCAACCTGTTCCCGTACACGACCGGCCACGTCCTCGTGATTCCCTACCGCGAGGTGGCCGATCTCGACGGGCTGACGCAGGAGGAGACGGCAGACCTCTGGGCCACCGTCACCGACGCCGTGCGAGTCGTCCGGTCGGTCTACGCCCCCGATGGCCTGAACGTCGGGCTCAACCTCGGGCGTCCCGCCGGGGGATCGGTGCCCGATCACCTCCACGTCCACGTCGTCCCACGTTGGACGGGCGACTCGAACTTCATGTCGGCGATCTCGAACACCCAGACCCTGCCCGAAGCACTCGTCGACACCGCGGACCGGCTTCGTGCCGGCTGGGCGACGGCGATCGCCGAGCGTCAGTAGCCTGGCAGCGATGACCGACGACCTCCGCGACGAACTGCCCGCAGATCTCGACCCGTCGATCTTCGTCGGCCCGTACCAGTTCCCGGACAACAGCCGTCGGCGCATCCCGGGCGTGCTGTATCTGGTGATCGCTGCGGTGTGCGTGATCGTCTACGTCGCCTTCGAAGACGCTGCAATCGTCAACGGCGGCTGGCTGGTGGCGGCCGGTGTGCTCGCCGCGGTCGGGGTGTTCTCCATCACCAGTGGCTGGCGGATGCACGTCGACGAGACCGAGGCCCTGGTGGCCGCGCAGCAGGCACTCGGGTTCCCGGTCGGGCATGCATCGGCGCAGCAGGTCTGGCGAGGACTGCGCAGCCGACCCACCTGGCGTGTTCTGTGCTATTCCGCCGAGGATCCACCGGCCGAACGCGGCCTGGTGCTGGTCGACGCCATCGACGGTCGAATCCTCGAGCATCTCCGCGAGGACAACCCCGAACTGGTCGCCGAGGCGCGATAGCGTCTGATCGATGTTCGACGGCAAGTTCCGCGCTCCGGTCGACAAGGCCGTCAAGCCCGTCGGCGCGGCGCTTCGCAAGACTGGGCTCACGCCCGACCACCTGACGATCCTCGGGATGCTGGTCGGCGTCGGCGCTGCCGTTGCGATCGGCGCCGGGTATCTGCGCCTCGGTCTGCTCTTGGTGATCCTGGCAGCGCTGCCAGACCTGCTCGACGGGGCGCTGGCCAAGGCGTCCGACACCGCCAGCCAGCGTGGCGCGTTCTTCGACTCGACGGTGGATCGCATCACCGATTCGCTCCTGTTGGGCGGTATCGCCTGGTATTTCGCGAGTGAGGAATCGCCGCACATGGCGCTGTTGCCGTTCGCGGTGATGGCGGTCTCGAGCATCATCAGCTACCAGCGGGCCAAGGCCGAGTCGCTCGGGATCGAGGCCAAGGGCGGGCTGATGGAGCGCGCCGAGCGCATCATTGCGATCTGTCTCGGGCTGCTGTTCCCGGTGTTGTTGATCCCGATCTTGTGGATCATGCTCGTGCTCACGTCGATCACGGCGATCCAGAGGTTCGTCAAGGTCTGGAAGCAGGCCGCGGTCGCTCCTGTCACGGCGGCCAGGATCGAGATGCGCCGTTCGCGTCGTCAGAGTCGCAGGGTGGCGCGAACCGAACGCCGCCGCACCCGAATTCCCCGTCGGCCGACCTGACCGTCCCGATCGAACGTCGTGGCCGAACGCACCCGTTTCCTGGATCCAGTCGCTGGTTCGCGTCGTCTCCTCGATGCGGCCACGACGTCGACGTATCGCTTCGGAGCGCTTGCTGCTCGGCGATTGCCGGCGGTGGTGGCAGCTGGCATGGTCGCCCCGGCCGGCCTCGGCGCGAACTTCTCGAGCCCCGAACGGCGCGCCATGATCGCACGTCACCTGCAACGCGCCGACCCGACGCTGCACGGGCTGCGCCTGCGGCGTGCCGTGCAGGAGGCGTTCGATTCGTACGCCCGGTACTGGCTCGAGAGTTTCCGGCTACCGACCTTGTCGGTCGCCACCGTCGAGCGCGGGTTCGACGTCGAGGGCTACGAGCACATCGTCGATGCGTTGGCGGAGGGCAACGGGGTGATCCTCGTGCTCCCACACCTCGGCGGGTGGGAATGGGCAGGTCGTTGGATCGTCGATCAGGGCCACCAGATCACCGTGGTCGTCGAGAAGATCGAGCCTCCGGAACTCTTCGACTGGTTCGTCGACCTCCGCTCGAAGCTCGGAATGCACGTGGTTGCGCTCGGTCCCGACGCCGGCAAGACCGTGATGCGGGCGCTGAAGGACAACCATGTGCTGTGTCTGCTGGCTGATCGCGACCTGCAGGGTGGCGGCCCCGAGGTCGAGTTCTTCGGCGAACGAACCACGTTGCCCGGCGGACCTGCGACGTTGTCGCTGCGTACCGGAGCACCAATCCTGCCAACCGGCGTGTACTTCAACCGTCGCGTCGACGGTCACTTCGCCTGGGTGAAGCCGCCGCTGCCCGTCGAACGCGTCGAGAAGCGCCTGCGTGACGACGTCCAACGGATCACGCAACTCCTCGCCTACGAACTCGAGACCCTGATCAGGCGTGCCCCCTCGCAGTGGCACATGTTCCAGGCAAACTGGCCGAGCGACCCCGGCTACGGGGCCTGACGGCCGGGGTCGGGGTTCGTCGAGTACGAGCACGATCATCAAGTCGACTGAGCGATCTGCCGAAGAATCGGCATCGAATCTGCCGACACATATCTGGTGGCGATGCGCTCTCGCATCCTCATCGCTGCAGCGGCTGTATTGACGGCCGTGTATTTCGTGATGCCTGTGGGTCCGTTGGCTGAGACGATTCGGCTGGTCGCCCCGATGTTGGGCGCCGGTGCGGTGTTGATGGGTGTTGCTGCTCACCAGCCGCGTCGCGTCCTGGCGTGGGCGTTGATCGGCGGATCGCTCGGGTTCCTCGCGATCGCCCAGCTCATCTGGTCGTGGCTCGACTTCGCGGGCTCTGACACCTTCCCGACGTTCGGCGACGCCGCCCATCTCATTGCTGCAACGCTTCTCATTACTGCATTGGCGATGCTCGGCCAGGACACCTCGCCGGACGAGGAGTCGCTCGGTTCCGTCGAGACCGCCATTGTGGGGATCGCAGCCGGACTGGGTGTCTGGCTCGCAGTGGTCGAGCCGTACCTCGCAGATCGCGGACTCGCATTCGGCGACGGGGCCTGGGCGGTACTCGTGCCGACGCTCGACGCGCTGGCGCTGGCCATTGCGTTGCGCACAGCAGCCCAGAACCGGTTCCGCCTGCCGGCCACGGTGCTGCTGGCGGCGGGCACGGGAATGCTGCTGGTGTCCGACGTGGCGCGCAGCGTTGCCGAGATGCGCGGGTCGCTGGGGCCGGGCGGGTTCATCGCTGCGCTGTCGATTGCACCGCCGTTGGTGCTCGGCGCTGCGGCGCTCGATCCCACGATGACCCACCGAAACCATGCATCCGAGACGCCGTCAATCCTCGGGTTCGGCCGGGTCGTCTGGCTCAGTGTCGCTGCGCTCACGCCTCTCACGGTGCTGCTGACATTGAATGCGAGCGGCCTCGGCACCCGCGCCACACGAACGATTGCCGCCGTCTGTGCGGTCGTGGTGGTCGTTCTGGCGCTCACGCGGATGTGGCGATTGGTCGACACCGTGCGGACACTGACCGAACGAAAGGGTCAGGATCGGCTGGCGGCAATGGTCGAACATTCCAGCGACGTCGTGTTGCTCGTCGATGCCGACGGCCTGATCAACTACGCCAGCCCTGGCCTGGCCAGCACCCTGGGCCACCGACCGACTGACTGGACGGGCAGGTCGTTGGTCGACCTCGTCGCCGGTGACGATCGCGATGCGACGGCCGCCGAACTGCGCAAGGCAACCATTCTCCCTCGAGGTGAGATGGTGAAGTTCGAGGCCAGTCTCGTGCGCGTCGACGGCCAGCGTCGACGGATGGAGGCCACCATCGCGAACCTGCTCGGCGGTGATGCGGTCGACGGTATGGTCGCCACGTTCCGCGACGTCACCGAGCAGCGCAGCCTGGAGCGCCAGCTCAGCCACCGTGCGTTCCACGACGAACTGACCGGTTTGGCGAATCGAGCGCTGTTCCTCGATCGGATGGATCATGCGCTGCGCGTCGTGCGTGCGGACGATGACCCGGTCGTGGTGTTGTTCGTCGATCTCGATGACTTCAAGTCCGTGAACGACGCACTGGGCCACGGGGTTGGGGATCAGATGCTCCGCTCGATCGCCGATCGGATCCGTCGTGTGGCCGGCGTCGGGGACACTCCGGCCCGCCTGGGTGGCGACGAGTTCGCACTCCTCCTGGAGGATCGCGGGGGCATCGACCGTGCGCTCGAAGTCGCGGAAGCGCTGCTCGAGGCGCTGGGCCAACCCGTGACCCTCGGCGGCCACGAACTGGCGGTGTTCGCCAGCGTCGGGGTGGCCGTGTCGACGGCTGGCATGACCACCGCCGGGTTGCTTCGCGATGCGGACATCGCCATGTACGAGGCCAAACGCGCCGGCAAGAGCCAGATCAAGATCTTCGACCCGGCGATGCGCCTGACCGCCAGCCGTCATCTCGAGTTCCGTAGCGACCTCGGCTCGGCGATCGAACGCAACGAACTCCGCCTGGTGTTCCAACCAATGGTCGACCTCCGTTCGCACCAGGTGGTGGGCGCCGAGGCGTTGCTGCGATGGGAGCACCCCACCAGGGGACCGATCGGGCCAGCGGAGTTCATCCCGATCGCAGAGCGCGCCGGGTTGATCGTGCCGATCGGGATGTGGGTGGTCGAGGAGAGCATCCGGTCGGCGGCGCGCTGGCAGGCGCGGGGACCGAAACGGGTGAGTGTGAACGTGTCGGCCCAGCAGATCCGCTCACCCGAGTTCGTGGGCCACGTGCGACAATCGCTCGAAGCGCACCAGCTCGATCCGACGCTGCTGGCCCTCGAAATCAGCGAGACGATGCTCGTCGATGAGAACGAGTCGACCACCGACGACCTTGCCCAACTGCGTGAACTTGGTGTACTCATTGCACTCGATGACTTCGGAACCGGTTTCTGCTCGCTGTCGAATCTACGACGATTCCCCGTCGACATCGTCAAGATCGACCGCCAGTTCGTCCAGGAACTCGATGGCGATCCGCTCGCCGTACCCGTGGCTGCGATGATCCTGCAACTGACCGCTGGCCTCGGTGTGCTCTCCGTCGCCGAAGGTATCGAACACGCAGCGCAGCTGAGTGCGCTGCAAGCACTCGGCTGTGACATCGGACAGGGATTCTTGCTGTCGGAGCCACTCGAAGCGGCTGACCTCGAACGCCGCCTCGGGGCCGTCCGTGACGTGATGGCCACGTGATCTGCCGATCAGCGTGAGATCCGGACCCGCATGAGGATCGGCATCATCAGCCCGTACAGCCTCACCGTGCCTGGAGGGGTACAGGCCCAGGTACTCGGACTGGCGCGCGAACTGCGTCGACGTGGTCACGAGGCTCGCGTGCTCGGGCCGTGTGACGGGCCACCACCCGAGCCGTTCGTGACGCCACTGGGCGATTCGTTGCCGTTGGGTGCCAATGGCTCGATCGCCCCGCTTGCGCCCGACCCTTCGGCGGCGCTGCGCACACTCCGGGTGCTCGCCGACGAGGAATTCGACGTGCTGCACCTGCACGAGCCGTTGGCTCCAGGCCCGACGTCGACGGCGCTGATGGTGCATTCGGCGCCCACGGTGGGCACGTTCCACGCCGCTGGAACCTCGACGAGTTATCGGCTCCTCAGGCCGGCGCTGGCACGACTGACTCGGCGCATCGACCACAAGGTCGTGGTGTCCAAAGATGCGCTGGAGCTCGTGCAGAGCCACCTCGGCGGTGACTACGAGGTGCTGTTCAACGGCGTCGAACTCGACGCGATACGCGCCGTGTCCCCGTGGCCGAGCGATCCGTCGGAGGGTCCAGCGCGTCCGACGGTGTTCTTCTGCGGTCGTCACGAGGAGCGCAAGGGCCTGCGCGTCCTGGTCGACGCCGTCCGCACTGCGAGCCTCGATGTGGACGTCTGGATTGCCGGCGAGGGACCCGACACGGCCGAGTTGACCGCAGTCACCGCAGGAGACGATCGATTCCAGTGGCTGGGGCGGGTGACCGACGACGAGAAGTTCGCTCGGCTGCGCACCGCCGACGTCTTCTGTGCTCCGTCGCTGCGCGGCGAGTCGTTCGGTGTGGTGTTGATCGAGGCCATGGCTGCTGGAACCGCCGTGGTTGCCAGCTCGCTCGACGGGTACCGCAATGTCGCGACCCACGGCGACGACGCGTTGCTGGTCGAACCTGGCGATCTGCGTGCGTTGGCCGAGGCCCTCGCCCGGGTCCTCGCCGATGATGTGCTCGCCAG
>JBBQEU010000110.1:0-10447 GCA_038321235.1 Acidimicrobiales bacterium
CGGCCTGATCGCTCTCTTCCACCATCATCAACCGGCGGTGGCCCTCGGCCGTCTCGGTGTCGATGTTGCGGTTCACTTCGTTGTCTCGGCGGTTTGCCATGATCACTCCCTTGGTCGTGGGCAGGTGCGCCTGGTGTTGTATCGAATCATGCACCAATCTGCAGCTCCGAAATGTCAGCCGCCTGACAATCGGAGAATTCATTCGAATCGGCCACCTGCGGACATCGCCCGCAGGCGCAAGGCGTGCTCGTCGAGGATGTGGACGGTGCGCCCTGCGATGGTGACGAGGCCTGCACGCTCGAGCGATCGGCCGACCTGATTCACGGTCTGGCGCGCCCCTCCGATGAGCTGGCCGAGCTCGGCCTGGGTGAGCGGCATCTTGAAGGTGGTCCGACCCTGCCGCTCGGATTCCTGCAACAGATATTTCGCCAACCGCCCGCCGAGGTCGAGGTAGGCCAAGTCGGCCAGACCGTCGGTGACCGTGCGGAGCCGTTGGGCGAGCAGCACGACCATTCGGCGAGCGATCGCCGGATCCGACTCCCATGCGGAACGAAACGATCGAGCCGGCACCTCGACGATCTGCGCGCGTCCGACCGCTGCCACTGATGCCGACCGCGGGAGGTCATCGAGCACACCCAGCTCACCGACGATCTCACCGTCGTGCATGAGGGCAAGCGTCGGCTCGGCTCCCTCAGCCGACGACGTGAACACCTTCAGCGTGCCGATGTCGATGACGTGGATCGCCGCTGCGCGTTCGCCGACGGTGAACAGCAACTCGTTGCGCTGCAACGTCCGACGATGCGCCACCCGTGCGAGTTCGGCGATCGTCGTCGGTGCAGCTGCCGCGAACAGTGACGTCGACGCGAGCACATCCTCGATGCTGCGATCCGGTGCCGCCACGTTGGGGAATCTACTCGCTCCCGAATCAGGCGCTCCCGACGATCTCCGAAGGGACAGCGATCTCCTCGAGCGGAATGCCCTGTTCGATCTCGTCCTGCACGGTGCGCTCGATGAGCGCGTAGCCGACCACGGTGACGAACGTGACGGCGCCCATCGCAACGATCGCGCTGCGCAGACCGATGGCTTCGGCGAGGAGACCGAGCGGCGCCGCGGCGATTCCGAACCCGGCGAAGCTCAACATCATCAGCGACTGCACGCGCCCCTGATGGGTGTCGCCCGTCATGTTCAAGGCAATCGCGTTCGACAGCGACTGGTAACCGGTGGTGCCGGCACCGATGAACACGACCACGAACACGCCGACGCCGAACAGCGGCGAGAGCCCGAGCGCGATCACGCTGGCACCGAAGAGGAGACCGGAGCCGACCATCAGCTTCCACACCCCGGCGCCGTCTGCTCGACCGGCCAGCGGCACTGCGACGGCGACCGCACCGATCGAGCTCGCCGACATGATGATGCCGACCCAGCCGTCGCCGAGGCCGAACTCGCCCTTGACGAGCGCCGGGATGAAGACCACGTAGTTGAAGCCGAACATGATGATCACGAACGAGCTCAACACGAGTCGCCGCAGATGCGGCCGGGCGGCCACATAGCGAACGCCGTCGACGATCTCGGCGAACGGGTTCGCCGTCGAGGTGGCCCGCGGCGCCGACCCGGGTGGGCACCGCAGCAGCAGCACGAACGACAGCAGCGAGAACGCCGCCGACACCGCGAAGGCCCCACCGATGCCGATGAACACGATGCCGGCGAGCGCACCGGCGAACGCTGGTGCGATGACACGGGTGCCATTCATGCTCAACATCGACAAGGTGATGGCGTTTCCGAGCTGTTCACGCCCAACGATCTCGGACGTGAACGCCACCCGGGTCGGCCCGAGGAAACCGAAGGCAACACCTTGCACGACTGCAGCGACGAGCAACATCCAGAACTGCACGCTGTCGGTGAGCACCACGATCGCCATACCGGCGGCGGCGACCAGGATTGCACCCTGGCTCACGATCAAGACCCGCCGCTTGGGAAGCCGGTCGGCGGCAACTCCACCCAACGGGGTGGCGATCAGGAGCGCGATCCCGAAACAGAGGTAGACGAGCCCGAGCGCTCCCTCTCGTTCGGTGAGATCCCATGCGAGCACTCCGCGCAGCAGGAACTGCATCTGTACCGACATGAACGAGAACGTGCCGGCCCACCACAACTTGCGATAGTCGAGGTTCTGGAGCGACGCGAAGGAACGCTCGAACCGCGACATCTCCCTACCCTGCCCGATCTCGCGCCGATTGATGCGATCGGCCACGATCGGCCGAGGGTCGACATGCTCAGTTGCGGACGAATCCCTGCTGCAGTGCCATCGCCCTGACCGCCTGTGCAATCGCGTCGGCGACGCCCGGTTCGAATGCGCCGGGGATGATCCGCTCGGGCACCGGTTCGGTCACGAGTGCGGCCAACGCATCGGCAGCGGCACGCTTGATCTCGATCGTGCAGCGGGTGGCACGCACGTCGAGTAAGCCGCGGAACACACCGGGGAAGGCGAGCACGTTGTTGATCTGGTTCGGGTAGTCGCTGCGACCGGTGGCGATGACCGACACGTTCTGCGGCATCAGCTCTGGCATGACTTCCGGGGTCGGGTTGGCCATCGCGAACACGATCGCATCGTCGGCCATCTCGACGAGCCACTCCGGCTGGATGATGCCGGGGCCGGAGAGCCCGAGCAGCACGTCGGCCCCCTGCAGGGCCTCGCGAACACCACCGCGGCGATCGTCACCATTGCCGTTCTCGACGAACCACTGCTTGGTGGGCGTGAGATTCCCGCGCTCGCGATGCAAGATCCCGCTGCTGTCGACTCCGATGATGTCACCAGTGCCGTCCTGGCCGACGCCAGCATCGTGCAGCAGTTCGGCAACCGCGACTCCCGCAGCGCCAGTTCCGACGATGACCACGCGCAACTCCTCGACGCGCTTGCCGACCACCTGCGCCGCATTGATCAGGGCGGCGAGGGCCACGATCGCCGTGCCGTGCTGGTCGTCGTGGAACACCGGGATGTCGAGCGCCTCCTGCAGACGCCGTTCGATCTCGAAGCACTCGGGTGCCTTGATGTCCTCGAGGTTGATGCCACCGAACGTCGGGGCGATCGCCGTGCCGATCGCCACCATCTCGTCGACCGTGCGGGCGTTGACGCACACCGGGTAGGCGTCGATGCCGCCGAACTGCTTGAACAACACGGCCTTGCCCTCCATCACCGGCATCGCCGCTTCCGGTCCGATGTCGCCGAGACCGAGCACCGCGGTTCCGTTCGACAGTACGGCGACGGCGTTCGACCGGCCGGTGAGCGACCACACACGATCCGGTTCGTCAGCGATGGCCTGCGACACCCTGCCGACGCCTGGGGTATAGGCGAGTGCGAGGTCCTCCGGGCCGTCGATCGACACTCGCGAGGCGATCACGAGCTTGCCACCCTGGTGCAGCACGAAGGCGGGATCGTCGGCGTACGGGTCGGTCATGTCGATCCCATCCGGGATCGTGGTCTCATCAGAGTCGTGCGGAGACGGATCGGTCGTGTCGCCGGCGGTCGTGTTGATGGTCATGGTCTGTCCTTGTGGGGATACGGGGGTGTCCCGAAGACCTGCAGCGAAGCCCGCCGCCGGTTTCCGGCTGGTCGGGCGAGTTCCACGAATGCTCAGCGCTGGCGCTGAACTCGTGACCCCCGCCTGACCCGTACCGGAATGAGTACGGGTGCAGGGCCGCGTGCTGCCACTGCTGCGCCTGCTGCCGCTACAGCGGCGACAATGGCAACGATGGCGATGAGCACGTGGAGCATCCTACCGGATCTGTTTGACTGACACCATGACCGACCTCGAAACGATGCCCGTCGAGCGCATCGACCTCGACACCGACGAGACCACCGAAACCGGCGAGCCGACCGCTGCACACATCGTGAAGACCAAGAAGGGCGAGAACGCGGCCGCTGTCGTGTTGGAAGCCCGGGTCATGGGCACGCCGATCGAGGCGCTGTGCGGGTTCGTGTGGGTTCCGTCGCGCGACCCGAAGCAGTTGCCGGTGTGCGAGAAGTGCAAGAGCGTCTACGCGATGTTCAAGGCCTTCAATGACGGCCTGCGCGACACGCCCGAAGACTGACAGCTGTTCGATGACCGAACCTGCGCGAGCGTTGCGTATCCGCCAGGCGGTCCGTGCACTGCTGATCACGCCTGACGCTCACGTGTTGCTCGTTCGATTCGAATTCCCGACCACGACCGTCTGGGCACTGCCCGGCGGCGGCCTCGACCCCGGCGAGACGCACCTGGACGCACTGCACCGCGAGCTCATCGAAGAGGTGGGTTTGTATGATCCCGTCGTCGGAGCCCATGTCTGGAACCGCGAGCACATCGTCGCGTTCGAAGACGGTCTGTGGGACGGTCAACAGGACCGCTTCTACCTCGTCGAGACGACCGAGCAGTTCGAACCCACGCCAGCACTGAGCTGGGAGCAGCTCCGCAGCGAACGCCTGCACGAACTGCGGTGGTGGCACGTCGACGACATCGAATGGGCGGCCTCGGCCGACGTCGTCTTCGCCCCGACAGCGCTCGGCCGTCACCTCCGCATGCTGATCAGTGATGGGCCACCAACCGCCCCCATCGACACCGGCGTGTGAGACTCACGACGGGGAGATCTCGGCGTCGGACCCCACCCGGGTCTGGGCGATGAGGACGTCGCACGGAGCCCGCTTGGTGACGTCACCGGCCACCGAGCCGAGTACTCGGCTCAGCCCCTGGACCCGGCGATTGCCGACCACGATCGTTCGTGCCTGGAGGCGCTCGGCTTCCTCGCACAGCATCGCAGCCGGGTCACCGAGGGCGATGGTGCGGGTGACCGACGGAGCCCTCAGATCCCGCATGGCAGAGTCGAGGAACTGTTCGGCCTCGGTGAGCCAGTCGGTGTGAAAATGTTCGGAGCCCACGGTGAAGTTGGCAGACGGGCCGCGCTCGATGCACATGACGAGATGGAGGTTGGCGCCGTAGGCCGTTGCAAGTTCGGCGGCCGCCTCGGCCGCGCGGCGGGCGGTGTCGGATCGGTCGATACCGACGACGATGTCGTTCATGATGGTTCCTCTCGTTCGATGACGTGGGTCCGGGTGGACGATCTCAGTGTGCACACTTGCGCTGTCACCGTCTCGTCACCAGCGTTCAGGGTCACGGTGACACAGCAGCAGTGACGTACTCTAGGCAGGGTCGGTGACATGAATGAACGGGGCACGTGGAGGTCCAGCCCCAGGTGACACACCCGGACGTGGTCAGGGGCGGTTGTGGTGGCTGGTGCGGATCAGACAGGTCTGCTGTGCGGTGCCGAGGAGACGGCCATCCTGACTCCACAGGGCGAGTGAGCCGTGGCCGACGCCGCGGTGGAATCCCTCGGGGTGGATGTCGAGCAACACCCACTCCGACCGTTCGGGATCGACGATGCGCACCGTGTTGTCGAGGCTCGTGCCGCCCGGCATCGCACCGAGTGCGGCGCACACCGCAAGGGGAACGATGTCGGCCACGAACGCCTGCGTGGCAGCGCTGCCGATCGCGTGATCGGGGATGCGACACCAGAGTCCGAGCGGGCCGGTCTGCGGGTTGTCGATCGCGTCCACGGCCAACGTGCCGGCTGCAAGTCGACGTTCCAGGTGGTCGAAGAAGCTTCCAGCCACGACCGCAGCAAACGGTTCCGACATCGATGGGCACTCGTCGGGCGGGGGCACGTCGGGCATCCGGAGAAAGCTCGCACCGTCGCCGCTCGGCCGTTCGGTGTGTGCGGCCAGCGAGGTGAACACTGGTCGGGTCTCCCCGTCGGCGTTGGTGACCGAGCCGAACACCTGCGACTGGGTGGTCGCCTTGCCGTGCGCCGGCAGGTCGACTCGGAGGTCGATGACATCGCCGGGCACCGGCGTACCGATGAACTGGGTGGTGATCCACTGCAGTGGGCGACCCGACGCTCGCTCGGCAGCTTCGATCGACGCCGCGATGCCACTGCCTCCGTAGAGGAACCCGAACGGAGTGCAGAGCTCCTTGCGGGCCGTCAGGCGAAAGTGCAGCGGATCGTTGGTCGGCTGGAGATCGAGGAGATCGAACGTGGGGAGCACACCGAGACGATCCCAGAGCCGCAGCTGGTCAGGCAAACCGGACTGTCGCGTAGGGTCGGCTGCATGCGCATCGCCGACTGCACGACGTTCGTGATCGGGAACCCGCCACCGCATTTCGGTGGTCGGTACTTCATCGTCGTCAAACTCACGACCGACACCGGTGTTGTCGGCTACGGCGAGATCTACGTGGCCACGTTCGGCCCGCACACCGTGGCCGCGATGGTTGCCGATCTCGCCGATCGGCTCGTGATCGACGCCGACCCGAACCGGATCGAGCTGCTGTGGCGGCGGATGTACGCCTCGGGCTATTCGCTGCGGCCTGATCCGACGCTGGTGGGGATCATGAGCGGGATCGAGATGGCCTGCTGGGACATCGTCGGCAAGGACGTCGGCAAGCCGATCGCCGACCTGCTCGGCGGGCGAGTCCACGATCGGGTGCGGACCTACACCTACCTGTATCCCGCCGACGGGCGACCCGAGGTGTACACCGATCCGGCGCAAGCGGCCGAGCAGGCGGCGTTCGAAGTCGAGCGCGGCTTCACCGCGGTGAAGTTCGACCCGGCCGGGCCGTACACCGCGTTCGACGGGCACCAGCCGAGCCTGGCCGACATCGAGCGGTCGGTGGCGATCACGGCCGCCATCCGCGAGGCGGTTGGACCACGAGCCGACCTGCTCGTCGGGACCCACGGCCAGTTCACGGCGGCCGGGGCGATCCGGCTGGCGCAGCACCTGGAGCCGTTCGATCCGCTGTGGTTGGAGGAGCCGACGCAGCCCGATCAACCCGAGGAGATGGCCAGGGTGGCGCGCCAGACGTCGATCCCGGTCGCGACCGGTGAGCGGCTGACGACGATCTCGGAGTTCGCGGCGCTCGCGCGGCATCAGGCGGCAGCGATCTGGCAACCGAACCTCGGACGGTGTGGCGGGTTGTTGGCCGGGAAGAAGATCGCAGCCATCGCCGAAGCGTCGGGCTGTCAGATCGCCCCGCACCTGTACTCGGGCCCGATCCTCGGTGCGGCGAACATCCAGCTGGCCGCCACACTGGCGAACCTGTTGATCGTCGAGGGCATCCAGGACTGGTCGGGCTTCCACGCCGATTTGTTGACACACCCGGTGCAGTGGGAGGACGGGTACGTGATCCCGCCGAGCGAACCAGGCCTCGGCGTCGAGTTGAACGAGGAGGTCGCCCTCGCCAACCCCTACCCCACCGACGGCGAGTTGCACCTGAGCATGACCGACACCCCCGCACGCTGAGGATTACAACAGGGGTCAGACCCGCGATGTAATCGCCAGCGATTACATCGCGGGTCTGACCCCTGTTGTAATCAGCGGAAGTCGCGGGATTTGACGGCGGCGGGAATCGGCAAGGGTGCGAGGTGGTCGGCGACGATGTTGACGACTCCTTCGCTGCGTTCGAGACGGCCACGGATGAGCATGGCCGGGGCTTCCCGGGCGACCGTACGGAACCTCGCCCAGCAGCCCTTCGAGATCACGACATTGATCAGGCCGGTCTCGTCTTCGAGGTTGAGGAACGTGACGCCTTGCGCGGTCATCGGGCGCTGGCGGTGAGTGACCACTCCGGCGACCTGCACGATCGAGCCAGGCTCGGGATCCCACAGCTGTGCCGACGTCAGCACACCGAGCTTGCTCAGTTCGTCACGTACGAAGATCGTCGGATGGCCATCGGGTGACACGCCAGTCGCCCACAGGTCGGCGACTGCCTCCTCGACCGGCGTCATCCCCGGCAACCTCGGCGCCGCATCACCGGTGACCACGCCCGGCAAACGACCGGGACGCGACTGTGCCGTTGCGCCGACGGTCCACAGCGCCATGCGCCGATCGAGCCCCATGCACTCGCCGAACAACCCGCCGGTGGCCATCGACTCCAACTGGACGAGCGTCAGTGACGGCACTCGCCGCACGAGATCTTCGGTGTCGGTGAACAATCCGCCGGCCAAACGGGCCGATTCGATCTCGTCGGCCAGTTCCGAGCCGATGCCGCGCACCGACCCGATCCCCAACCGCACGGCCACGCCGTTCTCCGATTCGGGACACGGCTCCAACGTCGCCGCCGCCAACGACGCGTTGAGATCGGGCGTGTGCACCACCACCCCGTGACGACGGGCATCGCGCACCAGTGTGTGCGGCGACCAGAACCCCATCGGCTGCGCGTTGAGCAGTGCCGCGCAGAACGCCGCCGGCTCGTGGTACTTGATCCACGACGACGAATACACGAGGTAGGCAAAGCTCACCGAGTGCGACTCGGGGAAGCCGTAGTTGGCAAACGCCTTCATCTTCATGAACAGCTCATCCGCGATGTCGCCGGTGATCCCCCGCTCGGCCATCCCCGCGTACAGCCGCTCCTTCAGTCGCTCCATCCGCCGCGCCGATCGTTTCGATCCCATCGCCTGGCGCAGCTCGTCGGACTCGGCCGGGCTGAACCCGGCGACGTCGATCGCCATCTGCATCAGCTGCTCCTGGAACAGCGGGATGCCGAGCGTCTTGCCGAGCGAGTTCTCCAGCAGCGGGTGCAGGTACGTGATCGGCTCGAGCCCGTTGCGGCGCCGGATGTACGGGTGCACCGACCCGCCCTGGATCGGCCCGGGCCGGATCAGTGCCACCTCGACGACGAGGTCGTAGAACCGGCGCGGTTTGAGCCGCGGCAGCGTCGCCATCTGCGCCCGCGACTCGATCTGGAACACCCCGACGGTGTCGGCCCGGCACAGCATCCCGTAGACGTCGTCGTCCTGCGGGATGGTGGCGAGGTCGATCTCGTACCCGCGGTGTTCACGAACCAGGTCGACGGCGTAGTGCAGCGCGGAGAGCATGCCGAGGCCGAGGAGGTCGAACTTGACGAGGCCGGTGCGGGCGCAGTCGTCCTTGTCCCACTGCAACACCGACCGCTTGTCCATGCGCCCCCACTCGACCGGGCACACCTCGATCACCGGACGATCGCAGATCACCATGCCGCCCGAATGGATGCCGAGGTGACGCGGCGCATCCTCGACCTCCAGTGCCAACTCCAGCACCGGCTCGGGGATCGTGCAGTCGGGCTGTGACGCCGTCGACGCCACACCGCCCCAACCGTCGACCTGCTTCGACCAGGCGTCCTGCTGGCCCGGCTCGAATCCGAGCGCCTTGGCCATGTCACGCACCGCCGACCGCGCCCGGTAGGTGATCACGTTCGCGACCTGGGCGGTGTGGTGGCGCCCGTAGCGCTCGTACACGTACTGGATCACCTCCTCTCTTCTGCCACTCTCTATGTCGACATCGATGTCGGGCGGGCCGTCGCGCTCGGGCGACAGGAACCGCTCGAACAGCAACCCGAGCGACACCGCGTCGGCGGCGGTGACCCCGATCGCATAGCAGACCGCCGAGTTCGCGGCGCTCCCCCGGCCCTGGCAGAAGATGTTCGCCCGGCGACAGAACTCGACGATGTCCCACACGATCAGGAAGTACCCGGCGAAGTCGAGCTGCTCGATCAGCGCGAGTTCGTGGTCGATCGTCTTCCATGCCCGCGCCCGCAGCGACAGGTCCTCGGCATGGACCGGACGCTCTCCGTAGCGGCGGCGGGCGCCGGCCTCGGTCACCTGGCGCAGGAATGCCATCTCGGTGAGACGTTGACCATCGGTGCCGTCCGGGCACGGGAACGGCGGGAGCTTCGGCGCCACCAGCGACAGGTCGAACGCCGCGGCCCGGCCGATCTCGGCGGCCCGCTCGACGACACCCGGATACCGCCGGAACCGCCGCTCCTGCTCGGCGCCCGAACGCAGATGGGCGCCCGCCGCAGCGGGGAGCCACGGGTCGATCTGATCGAGGCTGCGGCGCGCCCTCACCGCAGCGAGCGCGGTGGCCAACCGACGTTGCGCTGGCGTGGCGTAGTGGACGTTGTTGGTCGCCACGCACTCGACACGTTCACGATGGGCGAGCTCCGCGAGCGCGTCGTTGCGGGCTGAGTCGAGCGGGTTCCCGTGATCCCACAACTCGACCAGCACCCGGTCGCGGCCGAACGCGTCGACCAGCCGGAGCAGTTCGCGGCGCGCCGCTGCCGGGCCGTCGTTCACCAGCGCCGCCGGGACCGCCCCCTTGCGGCATCCGGTGAGCGCCCAGACGTGCCCGGCGGTGGTGTCGGCGAGGTCGCCGAACGCGAACTGTGGCGCCCCTTTCTCGCCAGCGAGGTGCCCGGTGCTCAGCGTCCGCGACAGCCGGGCATAGCCGGTCGGACCATCGGCGAGGACGACGAGATGGGTGCCCGACGGGTCGGGGGCATGCGAGTCGGGAACCATGCCCGTGGCGACCTGAGTGAGCGTGTCGGCCTCGGATCGAGCCACCCGACCGTCGAACGGCAGCCCATCGTTCGGCAGCCCATCGTTCGGCAGC
>JBBQEU010000111.1:0-10301 GCA_038321235.1 Acidimicrobiales bacterium
GCTCTGTCAGCTCATGTGGAGCGAACAACTGGTTCCGATTCGGTTGGTCGGAGCGTGCGGTTCTCCGTCGCCCAACTCGAACAGTTCGTGGCCGACCGGACGGTTCAGATTCCGTAGCCCACCCCGTAGCCCACCTGAGCATCTCGACCTGAAAAATGAAAGAGCCCCAGGCCTCTGACCTGGGGCTATTCGTGGAGCTAAGGAGAATCGAACTCCTGACCTCTTCCATGCCATGGACGCGCTCTACCAACTGAGCTATAGCCCCATATGTGCCCAACGTGCCCGTAGGGAACGGCGTAGGCTATCAACCGTCACTCCCCCATCACAACGGTCGAGCGTTGCGATCCGGCATCGCCCGCGTGACGGTGACTTCAACCGAGTTCGGCGGTGGGGGTCTCCCACTCGACTCGGGGCGCGTCCATGTACAGCCGTTCGATCTCGTAGAACTCGCGAACCGAGTCGAGGAACACATGCACGACGACGTCGCCGTAGTCGATGAGTGTCCACTGCTGCTCACGAACGCCCTCGGTACGCACCGGCGACCGGCCGGACTCCACCTTCACCTTGGCCTCGATGTTGTCGACGACCGCACGAACCTGTCGGGGGTTGGAGGCGCTGGCGATCACGAAGTAGCCGGTGATCGAGAGCAGTGTGCCGACGTCGAGAATCAGGATGTCGGTGCCCTTCAAGTCGGACGCCGCCCGAGCCGCACATACTGCGAGCGCCTCGCTCGTGTTGCCATCGGTTTCTGTGTCGGACTCAGACATGTGGATCATCCATCACCTTCGACCGTATCGGGAACCGGGGTGACGTCGGGCGAGAACGTCGCAGTGCCGCCTCTCCCGAGCTCGTGTTCGAGGTACGACAACCCGAGGATCACCTGTACATCGACGCCCTCGATCACCGTCTCGGCCACTCGCACGTCTGCTTCTCCGAGCAGGGCGTCAGCGGCGTCGATGGTTTCCTGCAGCTGCCGCTCGTCGGCGACTTCGATGATGGTCACGGCCGGCACGCCGGTCGGTGCCGTGTCGACCGAGATGACATTGCCCGAGAGGAACACCAGGCGGCCGATCAACTCGACCGCCAGGTCAGAGGTCGAGTCGTACAGCCCGTCGGCTGCCGCAAGGTCCTCATCGGTGAAGTTCGCGACGATCCTCGCCTTCAGACCGGTGTTTGGCGTCGAGACGAGTCCGGGCGAGACCTGAGCGAACACCAACGTCGAATCTCGGCGGTCGATCAGCACCACGTCGGTCTGCGTCGGGTTCTCTGCCTCGTCGACCGGCACGACCAACAGATCTCGCACCGAGACTTCCCCCTTCCACAGCCGAGCGACCAATTCGTCGACGGTGTCGGGTGGAATCGGACGGTCGAGACCATCGAGCGGAACGGGCTCGGGCGACACCGTCACGGGAACGGACTGCGCCAGCGACTCCCACACGGCCACGTCGTTCGCGTGCGAGGTGTCGGTCTCGGCGTCGTCGTCGATCGCCGTCAAGATGGCGGTCATTTCGGTCAGCGTGAACGTCTGCGGCCCCGCCGCGGAGATCAGACCGCCACCGCCCTCGGTGTCGACCACATCGTTCGGCAGCGCCAGCTGCATCGGGTCGACGTCGGGCAGCATCGCTTCGAGACCCGCTGCATCGACCACAGCCGCACGTTGCACCGTGATCGACAGCATCGCCTCGACCGAGGCAATCAAGCCCTCGAGGTCGGCGGCGTCGAACGACTCGTCGACCGGTCGACGCTGCAGGCCAAAACCTGCGCTGGCGTCAGCGTTCACGGGCACGGTGACGATGCTCCCACCCTGCCCGTCCGGGAGCAGCGTCATCACCACGAGCGACGCCAGTCGACCCGATTCGTCGGTTACCGCGAGCACCGCATTGGGCGTGGCGGGGAATTGCTCGCGGGGTCGCGTATCGACACCGACAGCCTCGCCCTCCTGAGAGTTCGAGAGCGTGACGACGCCGACGACGAACATCGTCGACGCCAACGCCGCGAGCAGCAACGCTGTCACCACGCCGACGATCGTGCGACGCGTCCGACGTCGCGCGATCGCTGTCACGGCGTCGCCCCGTAGAGGCCACGCGACCGGATCACGTCGAGCACCGGTTGGGTCACCAGGTAGTCGAGTGGCCGCCCGTCGGTGAACCTGGTTCGAAGATCGGTGCTCGAAACCTCGAGACGGGGTACCTCGACACGGATCCAGTCGACGTCGTCGGCGACTTCGACCGGCTCACCCGGACGGTCGACGACCACCAACCTTGAACGCTCGACGACCTCGGCCCAGCGGCTCCAGGTGCGCAGCCCGGCTGCGGCGTCGTCGCCGATGATCGTGAAGAAGTCGGCGTTCGGGAATTCGTCGGCGAGCACGGCGAGCGTGTCGGCGGTGTAGCTGGATCCGCCGTGGTCGATCTCCTGGCGGCCAGGCACCAGGCCAGGAACGTCACGGACCGCTGCCTCCACCATCGCGAGACGATCGGACGCCGGCATGATGGCTCGGCTGCCCTCCTTCTGCCACGGCACGTTGGCCACCATCAGGATCACCAGATCGAGGTCGAGTGCGTGGCGAACGTTGACGGCCGTGACGAGGTGCCCCACGTGCGGTGGGTCGAACGTGCCTCCGAAGAGCCCGACACGACGCAGCGATGGATCGGTTCCGGGCACGATTCCTCAATTTTATGGGATCATGACGAAAATCGGACGCAACCGACCCGACAGAGGGTTGACAGGTCTGTTACGGTAACTGCTTCCCCCATATACCCCCGAGTTCAGGGTTTACGACAGCTTCTTTCGGGAAGTCCCTCGTATCGGCGCCCGCCGCACCTCGATCACCTCGTTGGAACCGCACGTGCACGTGCAGAACCGGCGTCGCTTCGATCCGCACGGCCGACGCAGTGTGTCGCACGGCACATCCTGGCCCTGGAATCAACGAGAACACGAACGGTTGTAGGAAGCATCATGAACGATTCAATTGGTCTCTATCTCAACGATATCGGCAAGGTCGCACTGCTGACCGCCGAAGACGAGCGCGAGCTGTCGCGCATCATCGAGGCTGGCCGCGAAGCAAAAGAGCAGCTCGACAACGGCAAGCGCGGCGTCGCCCTGAAGCGTCAGGTTCGCGAAGCCGCCAAGGCCAAGGATCGGTTCATCCGCTCCAACCTCCGCCTGGTGGTCAGCATTGCCCGTCGCTACCCGCTGCCGCAGGGCATGGACCTGCTCGACCTCATCCAGGAGGGCAACCTGGGCCTCGAGCACGCCGTCGACAAGTTCGACTGGCGCCGTGGCTTCAAGTTCTCCACCTACGCCACCTTCTGGATCCGTCAGGCCATCGGCCGTGCCCTCGACCAGAAGGCCAGCCTCATCCGCATTCCCGGCGACCGCTCCGCCAGCCTCCGCGCTGCGCTGCGTCAGGCGTCCGGCGACGGCGAGACCCTCGACCAGACCAATGCCGAACTGCACCGACTCACCACTCCGGTCAGCCTCGACAAGACGGTCGGCGACGACGGCGACGCCACACTCGGCGACCTGATGGCCAACGGCGACGGCACGCCCGAAGATCACGTGATGACGATGGTCGACAGCGAGCTGCTCGACGAGCTGCTCGGCACGCTCGACTCTCGGGCCCGCTTCGCGGTCGAGTCCCGCTTCGGGCTCGTCGACGGTGAGCGCAAGAGCTTCCGCGAAGTTGGCGAGCAGCTCGGCGTCACCGCCGAAGCCGCCCGTCGCCTGGTCAGCCGGGCAGTGGCTGGCCTGCGCGACGATGCGGAGCGCATCCTCGCCGTCTGAGGACAGACGAACCGAACACCCTGCCGAGAGCGGCCCGTGGAAACGGGTCGCTCTTGTCGTTTTCGGTGCAGGTAGCCTGATCCGATGCCCGACGCTCGTGCAACCTGGTCGCCCTCCTCCTGGCACGACCGTCCCGTCGGTCAGCAGCCCGACTGGCCCGACACCGCGGCACTCGATCGGGCCCTCAAGCAGATCTCGTCGATGCCGCCGCTGGTATTTGCCGGTGAAGCCCGATCGCTGCAGTCCGAGCTCGCGCGTGTCGCCGCCGGTCGAGCCTTCCTGCTCCAGGCAGGCGATTGTGCCGAGAGCTTCGAAGAGTTCTCCGCCGACAACATCCGCGAGAAGCTGCGCGTCATCTTGCAGATGGCCGTCGTGCTCACCTACTCCGTCGGTGTACCGATCGTGAAGGTCGGCCGTATCGCCGGACAGTTCGCCAAGCCACGGTCCTCCCCCACCGAAACCATCGACGGCCTCGAATTGCCGTCGTTCCGAGGCCACATCGTCAACGACGCCAACCCGTCCGAGGCGGCACGAGTGCCGAACCCCGAACGGCTCGTTCAGGCCTATCACCAGTCGGCGTCAACGCTGAACCTGCTGCGGGCATTCACCAAAGGTGGCTTCGCCGATCTGTCACGGGTGCATGCCTGGACCCAGGAGTTCGTGGCGTCCAGCCCCGCCGGGCAGCGCTACGAGAGCGTCGCGGCGGAGATCGAGCGGGCGCTGTCGTTCATGCGGGCCTGCGGCATCGACACCGAGTCGAATCCGAATCTCGCCCAGGTCGACGTGTTCACCTCACACGAGGCCCTGATCCTCGGCTACGAAGAAGCCCTCACCCGCCAGGACTCACTCACCGGCGGCTGGTTCGACTGTTCGGCGCACATGTTGTGGATCGGCGAGCGTACGCGTGAACTCGATGGCGCCCACGTCGAGTTCCTGCGCGGTGTCGGCAACCCGATCGGGTGCAAGGTCGGCCCCACCACCACCGCCGACTACGTCCTCGAGCTGTGCGAGGTACTGAACCCGTCACGCATCCCGGGCCGGCTCACGCTGATCGTCCGAATGGGCGCCGACAACGTCGAGAGTGCGCTGCGGCCGTTGCTACGGGCAGTCACCGATGCCGGGCATCCCGTGGTGTGGGCGTGCGATCCGATGCACGCCAACACCTACACCGCCCCCAACGGCCTCAAGACCCGGCACTTCGACGATGTCATCGCCGAGATCGGCGGGTTCGTCCGGGCCCATCGCGCCGAAGGGACCTGGCCGGGTGGCATCCACATCGAGCTCACGGGCGAGAACGTCACCGAGTGCCTGGGGGGCGGCGACGAACTGTCCGACACCGACCTCGATCATCGGTACGAAACGATGTGCGACCCGAGGCTGAACGCCCGCCAGAGCGTCGACCTCTCCTTCCGGGTCGCTGAACTCCTCCGCCAGTTCACCTGAGCAGATCGGGATGTCGGCCCTCGATCTCACGAGCGGGTGGCCGGTCCCTTCGGTATCGGCGGCCGTGCTTCGGGCTGGCGAAGTGGTCGCCACCATCGGCGACATCGGTCGGGTCCAGCGGCTGGCGTCGGTCTCCAAACCCATGGCCGCATGGGCGGCGCTCGTGGCGGTCGAGGAAGGGCTCGTCGAACTGGACGGTCTGGTGGGCCAGCCCGGCTGCACCATGCGCCATCTCCTCTCGCACGCCGGGGGGTATCCGTTCGACGGGCCCAAGCCGATCACTCGGCCCGAGACGACCCGGATCTACTCCAACAGCGGCATCGAACTCGCAGCACAGACCATCGCGGCCGAGGCCGGTATCGACTTCGCCACCTATCTCCGTGAGGCGGTCTTCGATCCGCTCGCCATGACGTCGAGCGCGCTGCGCGGATCACCCGCACACCAGGTCTGGGCGAGCCTGGCCGACACGTGCCGGTTCGTCGCCGAGGTGATGCGACCCACCTTGATCCATTCGAGCACCGCCGAGGAAGCCCGTCGCATCCACTACCCCACGCTCCCGGGTATCGTTCCGGGCGTGGGTCGCTACGAGCAGTGCCCTTGGGGGCTGGGTTTCGAAGTGCGTGGCACGAAGGAGCCGCATTGGACCGGGACGACGAACTCGCCGCGTACGTTCGGCCACTTCGGCGGGTCGGGCACGATGTTCTGGGTCGACCCCGATCGCGACCTCGGTGTCGTCGCCCTCGCGGATCTCGATTTCGACGAGTGGGCACCTGCGGCGATGGAAGCCTGGCCGGAGCTGTCCGACGCCGTGATCGCCGAGTACGGCGGTCGTCCAGGAGTGCTGCTGTGACCGTCTTCAACCACGGTGACCGGATCCGCTACGCCACCATCGGCGAGGACGGCCTGCCGTGGGTGCGTTACGGCTTCATCGGCGGGGTCAGTGGCCCCGACGGACCGATCGTGGTGATGCTCGACGGCGAACTCGGCGGCGACGTCGTCGAGGCCGAGCACGTCCAGCCGGTCCACATCTGCAATGTCACCCTCACCCTCGGCGGGTCTGATCTGCTCGACGATCCATCGCTGCGCCAGGGTCTCGTCAACCTGTGGGCCGCCGAAGCCGAGAGCGCCGGGCTACAGCTCGCTGCGTTGCACAGCATCGGTACCGGCGTGCGCGACTCCAGCGAGGGCTACGCGCTTGCCGAACTCTCCAGCGGCGGTGAACAGTACGTGCTGCGTGCCACCCTCTGCATCAAGCAGTACGACGCCATCGTCGTCCACGCCGACCGCCCCAACCGCTGGGAAGTCCTCTGACCGCTCAGGGCGACCCGTGCGCCTCGATCCGACTCTGGTTGCGCCGGTTCTCGTGAACTCGCGTCGGAATGATCCCCGCACGAGTTCACGAGAACAGTTCAGCTGAGGCGTTCGATGATCATGGCCATGCCCTGGCCGCCACCGACACACATCGTCTCGAGGCCGACGGTCTTGTCCTGATCCTTCAGGTTGTTGATCAGGGTGGTCATGATGCGGGCGCCTGTCATGCCGAACGGGTGACCGAGAGCGATCGCGCCACCATTGATGTTCACCTTGTCGAGCTCGAAGCCGAGGTGCTTGGCCGAGGGGATGACCTGGGCAGCGAACGCCTCGTTGATCTCGACGAGATCGATGTCGTCGGCGCTCATCCCGGCGCGCTCCATCGCCTGTCGGCTGGCGCCGATCGGGCCCAGCCCCATGATCTCCGGGTTCAGGCCGGTGACCCCGGACGACACGATGCGAGCAAGCGGAGTGAGGCCGAGCTGTGCGGCTTTCGTGGCGCTCATCACCATCACCGCAGCAGCACCGTCGTTGAGCGGACACGCGTTGCCGGCGGTGATTTCGCCGTCGGGGCGGAACACCGGCTTCAACTGCGCGAGCTTCTCGGCCGTGGTGCCATCGCGCGGGCCGTCATCGGCCGACACGATCGTGCCATCGGGCAAGGTGAGCGGCGTGATCTCGTTCTCGAAGTGGCCGCGTTCGACCGCAGCAACCGCAAGCTGCTGGCTGCGAGCGCCGAACTCGTCCATCTCCTCGCGGGTGACGCCTTCGATCTCGCGCACGTTCTCGGCGGTCTGGCCCATCGCGATGTAGAAGTCGGGCAGCCCCTCCGGTGGTGTCCACGTGGGCTGGCCACCCTGAGCACGCAGTGCCGTCCGCTCGGCGGGGCCGGCGAAGATCGGGTTGGGCGCGGTGTCGCTCGCTCCGTTGCCGTAGCGACTGACCGCCTCGACACCGGCGGCGATGAAGCAGTCGCCTTCGCCGGCCTTGATGGCGTGAGCTGCCATCCGAATGGTTTGCAGGCTGGACGAGCAGTAACGGTTCACGGTGACGCCGGGGACGTCGTCGAGTCCGGCGAGCCCGGCAACCATTCGACCGATGTTGAACCCGGCCTCGCCGGCGGGCTGACCGCATCCCATGATGAGGTCCTCGACATCGCTCGCCGACACCGACGGCACCTTGGCCATCAGCGCGCGGACGATCTGGGCAGCCATGTCATCGGGCCGCAAGTCGGCGAGCGACCCCTTGACGGCACGCCCGATCGGGCTGCGGGCGGTGGCAACGATCACTGCTTCTGTCATGCGACGATCGTACCGACGTGCTCTCCGCTGCTCCCAACGTCACACGTCCTGCGGTGAGCGATGAGCGGGGCAGTTACACACAACTCTCACCGGAGCTGACGGAATCGCCGCTTCGGTGAGCGGTGAACGGCGCCCGTGCACACAACTCTCACCGGAAGGGTAGGTTCGATCGGCGATGGGGCAGGTGATCGCAGTGATGGACGTCGGTGGGACGTCGATCAAGACCGGGGCAGTCCGGTTCGACGACGGCGACGCCGACCCGCGGATCGAGGTCGGGTCCGGACTCCCCACCAACTCCAACGAACCAGCCGACGTCGTCCTCGACTCGCTCGCTGCCGGCGTCGACGCTGCCCTCGACCTGGCTGGCCGCGATGTGTCTGGGCTGGCGATCGCCATCTGCGGGCCGTTCGACGTCGACGCCGGGATCTCGAGGATGCACGGGGTGCACAAGTTCGAAGACATCTTCGGCATCGACCTCCGGATGGCGCTGCGCCAGCGCTCGACCGTGTCGGGCCTCCCGATCCGATTCGCCCGCGACGCCGAGTCGGCCGGCACCGGCGAAGCACTGGCGGGGGCGGGCGCCGGGGTCGACCGAGTGTTGACGGTCACCGTCGGTACCGGGCTCGGTTCGTGCCTCACAGACCACGCCCGTCCGGTCGAGTTCGTCGACGGCTTCGGCGTCGAACACCTCGCGATGCGTGACACACCATCGGGCGGCCGGGCCGAC
Organism: Acidimicrobiales bacterium; assembly: GCA_038321235.1. Classification (GTDB taxonomy): domain Bacteria; phylum Actinomycetota; class Acidimicrobiia; order Acidimicrobiales; family Ilumatobacteraceae; genus Sva-07. Next base: position 8,569 of record JBBQEU010000111.1, read on the forward strand.
GACGTGCTCTCCGCGCACGGCCTCGCCGAGCGACTGGGCGTCGCGATGAGCGACCTACGAGCGGCCGTGGAAGATCCAGCCAACGCAGACATCGTGAGCGATCACGGCGCCCGGCTGGGAACGTTCCTCTCCCCCGTGGTCGCAGAGTTCGACGCTCACCTCGTGGTGATCGGCGGCGGCTTCTCCGGATCGTTCGATCGGTTCGGGCCTGCTCTCCAGTCCGCTCTCGGCGCAGTGCCCGTCCGCCCCGCTGCGCTCGGCCCTGCCGGCCCACTCCTCGGCGCCGCCCACCTCACGTTCCGCCCCTGACGCTCGAGCTGCTCCGGTGAGAGGTGAGCGCCAGTGGTGCACACGACTCTCACCGCAACGACAGTTCCGCCCGCTCCGGTGAGATCTGTGAGCGGGGGCTGCGCTCACCTCTCACCGCTGGAGGTCGGGCGGACGGGATCGTGACGGGGTCAGCGGGTGTCGCAGACGCGGAAGAGCTCGGCGCTACTGCCTTCGGGGAGGCCGTGCTCGACGGCGAGCTGGCGGAAGCGCCCGCCGACTCGCTCCATCATCGCATCGGCGTCGACATGCTGGCTGACGTGGCAGCGCAGCGCCCGGAACTTGCGCTCGACCTGCGCGCTGATGTCGACGACTGCCAGATCGGGGTCACCGCCCATCGGCCCCGCCTGGATCCACACCTCCTGCACCTTCCAATCGTCAACCTCGGCGCACGGCATTCCGACGAACGCGAACGGGTTGCGGGCATCGGGGTACACGGCGCACATCGTGGCCTCACCCGTCGCGGTGTGATCGGGATGCGACCCGAACGTCGACGCCAAATTGCGCAGCGGCGACTGGGTGATGACCACCTGCGGGCGCACCTGGCGGATGATCAGGCTGATGTCGTGGCGCAGCTCCAGCGTCACCTCGACGGTGCCGTCCATGAACCCAAGGAACCGCAGATCGGTGACGCCGACCTCGGCGGCCGCCTTGGTCTGCTCTTCGCGGCGGATCGACGCCATCTCCTTTCGCGGGATCGAGTGGTCGAACCCACCGGCCTGGCCGTCGGTGACAAGGCAGTAGGTGACCTCCACGCCGGCATCGGTGAGCGCTGCGACCGTGCCAGCAGCACCGAAGTCGACGTCGTCGGGATGGGCGGTGACGACGAGGACCCGTTCGATCTCGGTGAACTGCAGCATCGCCCCAGTCAACGGCGGATCCGCGCGCTTCTCAACCCGAGACGATGATCCGTCGGGTGCTCTCACGAGAGACGGGCTCTCGTACAGTCGCACCCATGACGACGATCGCGCCGCACGACGAGGTCAGCCTCGACGACTTCGACCTCTCCGACCCCGAGTTCTGGCTCGCTCCTCGGCCGTTCCGCGAGGGCGCGTTCAAGGCGCTGCGCGACACACCGGGACTGGTCCATTTCGCCGAACGCGAGATCCCCGAACTCCCGTTCCCGCCCGGGCCCGGCTACTGGGCGGTGGCGCGCCACGACGACATCTGGCACGTGAGCCGCAACCCGAAGTTGTTCTGCTCCGGCCAGGGATCGAACATCGGCGACCTGCCCCAGGAGATGAACGAGTTCTTCGGCTCGATGATCAACATGGACGATCCGAAGCACTTCCGGCTGCGTTCGATCGTCTCGAAGGGCTTCACGCCGAAGCAGATCACGGCGGTCGAGGACGTCGTGACGACCAAGGCCAACCAGATCATCGACCGGCTGCTCGCCGACTTCCCCG
>JBBQEU010000112.1:0-9975 GCA_038321235.1 Acidimicrobiales bacterium
TCGGCATCGCGATCGAGACGGTGCTTGCGCGAGGACGTCTTGTACTCGAACTTGTGCTGGTTGTTCTGCTGCTCGTGACGCAGACGACCGGTGCCGGTCTTCTTGAATCGCTTAGCTGCCGTCTTCGACGTTTTCATCTTCGGCATCGGATACTCCTTCTGATTGTTCGCTGGCTGCTGCCGCCTCCGGCGCCTGTGCCTCGACCTCGACGTCTGCCTCGGCTACCTGTGCCGCTGCATCAGCGTCTGCCTTGGCTTGGCGTTCGGCTTCGACCGCTGCCTTCTTGATCGCCTCTTGGGCCTGCTTGTCGGGCGACAGCGTCATCGACATGCTGCGCCCCTCGAGGCGAGCCTGCGTATCGACTTTCGCTGCCGGACCCACCATTTCGAGCACGTCGTCGAGAATCTTCGACCCGAGCTCGGGGTGTGCCATCTCGCGACCGCGGAACTGCAAGGTGATCTTGACCTTGTGACCCTCTTCGATGAAGCGGATCACGTTGCGTGTCTTGGTGTCGAAGTCGCCCTTGCCGATTTTCGGCCGGTACTTCACCTCTTTCACCGACACGTTGGTCGACTTCTTGCGCGCTTCCTTTGCCTTCTGTCCCTCTTCGTACTTGAACTTTCCGTAATCCATGATCCGACAAACCGGAGGGTTGGCGTTCGGGGCCACCTCGACCAAGTCGAGTTCGAGACCTCGGGCCATTCTCAGCGCATCGGGAACGGCCTTGATTCCGAGTTGGTCCCCGGTCGGTCCGATGAGTCGGACTTCACGAGATCGGATGCGGTCGTTCACGCGGTGCTGGTCGCCCCGTTGTTCTGGTCGCGGTGCTATGGCTGATCACTCCTGTGCAATGGGCCTCCCCAGTGTCTGAATATGTTGGCGCTCGACGCGAACCGCACGCGGAGCGACCTGACACTGGCCGCCGGCATCCTCGTCGGATCCGTCGACCGGGGGCTGGTCTCAGCCTTGTGACCCGGGCGCAGCAGAACTGGCCGGGTGGGGGTTTCCCCCGCTTCGCCTCAATTGTGCTCGCTAGGGTAGCGCACGTGAGTGATGAAACCTCTGACCCCGACTTCGACCGCGATTTCGACGCCGAGTTCGGTGCCGACGACTTCGACCTGGATCCCGAGACGGCAGACACGCTCGCCGACGCCGAACGGGCGATGCAGGAGGCCCGCGAGCGCCTGGTCGAGGTGCCTGCCGAGATCGTGATCACGAACCACGTGATGGGATTGTACGAACTGGCCGCCATCCATCTGTCCGCGTCTCCCCCGGATCTCCACCAGTCGGTGCTCGCAATCGATGCCGTGGCCTGTCTGGTCGACGGTCTCGGCGAACGCCTCGGAGACGATTACGCCACGATGCAGGACGCGCTCAACAACATCCGACTCGCCTTCGTCCAGATCAAGGGCCAGGTCACCGCGACCCCGCTTAGCACTGACTGAAATCTGGCACGAAACGTTCGCTGACCGATCGAATCGTGCCGGATTTCGGATTGAACGTGACGGGTGATGGTCAGTCGGAACGGTGGAAGCGGCCGATCGGGGCGTTGCGGATTCGGCCGTCGACGACAATGACGTCCTCGGATCGGAGGAGGTCACGTTGTTCGTCGGGGTGTCCGGTCACGATTCGGCCGCTGGCGTTGACGACTCGCCACCACGGCACCTCGAGCTCGGTGCTCGCGAGGATGCGGCCGACCAGCCGCGATTGCCTGGGATACCCGGCGACGTCGGCGACATCGCCGTAGGTGGTGACCTCGCCATCTCGAAGGGCCATCAGCACGGCGACGATCCGGCGCTCGCGTTCGAGTCGCGGATCGGTGCTCACCGGCGGATGTTCGCGGCTTCCCAGCGACCGAACTTGGCGAGCAGATCGAAGCTCACCTCGGTGCCGGGATCGATCGTTCGAGAGCCATCGGCGATCTCGATGCAGTGGAACGCGTGCACGGTGCCATCGGCGCCCGAGATCGTCCCGAGGCCGGCCGACTCGTCGAAGGCGGCCACGACGCCGCGTCGGCCGTTGCCTCGATCGAGTTCGGTCACGGGACGATCTTGGCGATCGGCATCTCGACCAGATCGGTGGCGCCGGCGTCGCGCAGGGCGGGGATCACCAGGTTGATCATCTTCTTCTCGACCACTGACTCGACCGCATAGCCACCGCCGGCGAGCGGCGACATCGTCGGAGACTTCATCGACGGCAGCACGGCGAGCACGGCGTCACGATGCTCCTCGGTCACGTTGAGCTTGAGCATGACCCGGCCGCGTGCGTCGAGCACACCGTTGAGCAGGGTCATGATCTGCTCCATCGCCTTCGCCTTTGCGAGATCTTTCACCGACTCGGGGTTGGCGATCACCTCGGTGTAGCTGAGCATGATCGTGTCGATCACCTTCAGCCCGGCAGCACGAAGGGCCCGGCCGGTTTCGGTGATCTCGACCACGCAGTCCGCAATGTCGGGGATCTTCGCCTCGGTGGCACCGTAGGAGAGCCGAACCTGGGCATCGACACCGTGATCGGCGAAGAACCGCTTGGTGATCTCGGGATACTCGGACTGCACGCGCACGCCGCTCGGAAGGTCCTCGACCTTGTTGGCCGGGCTGTCGCCGGCTACGGCAACCACGAGCTTGATCGGGTTGCTCGTCGCCTTGGAATACTTCAGCTCGCCAAGGCTCTCGACGACGCTGCCGGTCTCTTCCACCCAGTCGCGGCCGGTGATGCCGACGTCGAAGAGCCCTTCGGCCACGTACAACGGGATCTCCTGCGGGCGCAGAATTCGTACCGAGTCGATGCGGGGATCGTCGATCGTGGCCTGGTAGTCGACCGCAGACGATCGATGCACCGGGAGGTCCGCCTGCTCGAACAGATCGAGCGTCGCCTTCTCGAGCGAACCTTTCGGGAGGACCAATCGCAGCATGACCGCCGAGGCTACCGGCCACCTTCTCCCCCATCCCCAGACGATTGCGAGCAGATGTGGGTGACACGCCCCACCCGGAACGCAACACGAACGTGAATTGGTGCGCGCGCTCAGTGGGAGGTGTCGGTGTCGGCGAGGAGACGCAGGGCGTGCGGGAGCACATCGATGACGGCGTCGAGTTGCTCGATGCAGCCCTTCGTGCTCCCGGGCGTGTTGACGATGATGGCCTGACCGCGGATTCCGGCCACCCCACGAGACAACCGTCCGAGCGGATTGCACAGCCGCATCGCCTCGGCGATGCCCGGGGCATCGCGCTCGATGACCTGTCGTGTGCCCTCCGGCGTCTGGTCGCGCGGAGCGAACCCGGTGCCACCGGTCGACACCACCAGCCCGGCGTAGCCGTCACACATCTCGGCCAACACCGAGGAGACCAGGTCGGCGCCGTCGGCCGTCACCTGATGGTCGACGACGTCGAAGCCGTGGGCGGTCAGATGCTCGACCAGCGCCCGTCCGCTGATGTCGTCGCGCGTGCCGTGCACCACCCCGTCGCTGACGGTCAGTACCTTGGCGAGCGAAATGAAACCGGAGGGGTCTGACCCCTTCGGTTTCATTTCGGCAGGAGATCCGGTGTCGCTCACGAGCTTCGACGGTACCGAATCATGACCATGCCGTCGGTGTCGGCGTCGTGCGGCAGTACCCGCCATCCCTGCTCGAACGGGCGCCAGCTTCCGGCGGGCGGCGGTGCGGAGTCGACCTCGAAGCCGCTGGGCGTGATGTGGTCGACCGACTCGGCAGCGGTGATCGTGCACACGCTGTAGACGAGCCGCCCACCCGGTGCCACGAGCGCCGCGGACGACGCGAGCAGCTCGGCTTGCAGCGCAGCGAGTTCGGTGATGTCGTTCGGCTGGATCCGCCAGCGAGCGTCTGCCCGCCGGCGCAACGCGCCCAGCCCCGAACAGGGAGCGTCGAGCAACACCGCATCGAAGATGTTCGGTCGGAACGGTGGAGCGATGCCGTCGGCGGCGACCACCGGAAGATCGAGATCGAGCTTCTGGACGTTCTCCTGCACCATCCGGGCCCGGCCGAACCGTTGATCGGCGGCAACCACACGCACGCCCGGAACGGCCATCGCTGTCGCCTTGCCTCCCGGAGCTGCGCACACGTCGAGCACCCGCTCCCCGGCCGCTGCTTCGACCGCAGCGGCAACCCACTGCGACGACTCGTCCTGGACGTAGCCGTCGGCGCGCTCGGTGACCGGCGGCGCCTGGTTCATCCGCTCGAGTGCAGGTACTGCATCCGCGCCGAGTTCCGCTCGGAACAACTCGATCATCCAGTCGGGGTAGCTCAGTCGGGCGCCATCTGATGGCCACGACATTTCGCCAATCGACAGCCGGGCCACCTTTCGCAGCACCGCATTGACGAATCCGCGGGTGCGTTTGGGTGCGAGACCGACCGTTTCGCTGACCGCCGCGTGTGGGGCGACGCCCGCGAAAATCAACTGGTAGGCCCCGAGCCGGAGCACCGTCCGGGTCGCGTCGTCGGGCGGTGATGTAACGAAGCGATCGATGACCGCGTCGCACGCCCGGCGCATACGTGTGGCGCCGTAGACCAGTTCCGTGACGAAACGGCGATCCATGTCGCCGAGGCCCGACGACGACAGCATCGGGCCGAGCACGAGGTTCGCATACGCGCCATCGGCTTCGATCCGGCGCAACGCGTCGAGGGCGACGCGACGCGCCGTCCTCGGGGCGGACACAGATTCGGCGCTCACAACTCGCCGAACAGCTCGTCTGAAGCGGGACGGGCGCCGTTTCGCCAGGCATCGAACGTCATTGCTGGCTTGCCCTCCGGCTGCACGACCACCGGGACGACCTCGTCGTCGATGAGTCGGGCCTCGTTGATCTTCAGACGCTTGCCTCGGAACGTGGTCCAGGCCCCGCCGATGCGGATGAGGCGATGCACCTCGGGCGCCGACAGCGACCAGTCGATCTCGAAGTCGGCCGAGGCGAACTTCGCCGCGTGCGTGACCTCACCGGTCTGAGGTTCGGGTCCACCGATCCACTCCTCCAACGGTCGAGCCAGCGTGTCGACGAGCATCGCGGTCCCCACCTCGACCAGTTCCGATCGCAGCTCGGCTGCGGTTGTCTCGTCACCGATGGGTACCTCGCGGCGCGCGTACACGCCACCCGTGTCGAGGCCCTCCTCCAACGCCATCACGCAGACACCAGTGACGGCATCGCCGGCGAGGAGCGCCCGCTCGACCGGTGCAGCACCGCGCCATCGGGGCAGCAGCGAGAAGTGGAGATTCACCATCGGAATCTCGTCGAGCACGCGCGGCTTGATGATCTGTCCGAAGGCGACGACGACACCCAACTCCGCACCCTGCTCATGAACTGTTTCCAGTACGTCGTCGACCGAGTGCGAAACCGCCAGCCCCAGTTCGAGCGCCGCCGCCTTCACCGGACTCGGCGTCAACGATCCGCCACGACCACGACGTTTGTCGACACGGGTGACCACCAGCACGATCTCGTGGCCGGCATCAACGAGCGCCCGCAACGGCACGACGGCCATGTCTGGAGTGCCGAGATAGACGAGCTTCACGCGACCGAGTCAGCCCAGGCCGAGACGTCGGCGGATCGGATTCCTTGTGACCTCGCGGCTGGCCTCTCCCTCGATCCGACGATATTCCTTGATCGCGTCCTTGCGCTGGTCGCCCTCGAGCCGGTCGAACATCAGCACGCCGTTGAGATGATCGATCTCGTGTTGGAACATCCGTGCTTCGAGTTCGTCTGCTTCGATCTCGATGATCTCGCCGTTCAGGTCGACGCCACGGACGAGGACCGTCTTCGGGCGCAGCATCTCGACGTACAACCCGGGAATCGACAAGCAGCCCTCGTCGTAGACCCATTCGCCGTCGGACTCGACGACCTCGGGGTTGATGATCGCGAGCGGATTCTCGTCGATGTCCCAGACGACGACCTGCTTCTGCACGCCGATCTGCGGTGCCGCGAGGGCGATGCCGTTGCCGGAATCGACGAGCGTGTCGAACATGCTGTCGACCAGGCGAATGATCTTGCCGTCGACGTCGTCGACGGAGGACGCTCGGGTCTTCAGCACAGGATCGCCGTATGTGCGGATTGTGTACGACATCTCTGCCAGGCTACGGGAGTGTCCGCCGACCGTGACGGGTCCACCCGCGAGCCCAACCTAGGCCACTACTTCGATGATCAGCCCGACGCGGCGTCGGACCCCGTGATGGTCGACGTCACGCTGCCCGACACCGCCTTCGTGATGGAGACCGATCGCGGCGTGTTCTCTCGCGGCCATCTCGACACCGCCACGTCGATGCTGCTGCGTGCCGACCTCCCGATCGCATCGTCGGGCAATCTCCTCGATCTCGGCTGCGGCGCCGGCCCGATAGCACTCACGATGGCCCGCCGCTCCCCCGCCGCCACTGTGTGGGCGGTCGACGTGAACGCCCGCGCTCGCCAGCTGTGCGTCAGCAACGCCGAACGAAATGGCCTCACGAACATCCGGGTGGCTGCCCCCGACGACGTGCCGTCCGACATGCAGTTCGCCACGATCTGGTCGAACCCACCGATCCGCATCGGAAAGACAGCACTCCACGAACTCCTGCAGCTCTGGCTCGCCCGGCTCGACAGCGACGCCAGTGCGTCGCTGGTCGTCCAGAAACACCTTGGCGCCGACTCGCTCCAGCGCTGGCTGATCGGGCTCGGATACGACTGCGATCGTGTGGGTTCGAAGGCCGGCTTCCGTGTGTTCACCGTGCGCCGGGGCGTACCTGCGTGATTCCCCTCGATGAGATCCGGGCAGCGGCGAGAGCGATAGCCCCTGAAGCAGTTCGAACCCCGGTCGTCACGTCCGGCGGGCTGGACGAACTGGTCGGCGCCACCGTCTACGGCAAGGACGAGTCGCAGCAACGCGCCGGGTCGTTCAAGTTCCGCGGGGCCTTCAACTGCTTGTCGGCCATCCCGCTCGGCGAACGGCGCCTCGGGGTGGTCGCTGTCTCGTCCGGCAATCACGGTGCCGCGGTCGCCTGCGCCGCTCAGATCCTCGGGATCGAGGCCACCGTGCACGTCCCGGCCGACGTCGCTGCAGCGAAGCGGGCGTTGATCGAGCAGTTCGGCGCCCGGATCGTCACGTTCGAGCGCTCGACGCCCGACCGCGAGGCGGGTGCTCGCCAGCAGGTCGCAGAGACGGGCGCGACCCTCGTGCACCCGTTCGAGGATGCCCTCGTGATGCGCGGCCAGGGGACCGCAGCACTGGAGCTCCATGAGCAGGTCGGCCCGCTCGACGTGTTGCTGGTCCCCATGTCCGGAGGCGGGCTTATGGCTGGCTGCGCTTCCGCGATGCGCCAGCTCGACCCGAGCTGCGAGCTGATCGGCGTCGAGCCGGAGACCGCCGACGACACCCGACGTTCGTTCGAGGCCGGAGAGGTCGTTCGGATCGCGCAGCCCGACACGATCGCCGATGGCCTGGCGGTCACGGCTCCGGGCATCACGACCTTCACCATCAACCGCCAGTTGGTGAGCGACATCGTCACGGTCAGCGACGACCAACTGGTCGACGCAATGCGCATGGCGCTCGATCTGCTGGATCGGCGCCTGGAACCGAGCGGTGCGGCGGGTCTGGCTGCAGTGCTCGACGGTCCCGACCGTTTCGCCGGCCGACGAGTCGGGATCATCCTGTCGGGCGGCAACATCGACGAGCAACGCTTCAATTCCTTGACCGGTGTCGCCTGAAGCAGGTCGATGTCGGGCGCTCACACCGTCCAGTCGACCGGATGGAGCGGATCGCACTCGTAGCGGCAGAACGTGCCCGTCTGAATGTGTTGCCGGAGGTGTTGCGCAACGGCCGGACTCGACTCGGCGAGCCGGGCGAGCGAGTAGCGGATCGACCGGGTGACGCTGACGCGGGCCCGTTCGGCGTCGTCGAGCGCGACTCGGTCCCGGCCCCCGAGCCCGGTCGCACGCTTCAGCTCTGCGATGAGGTAGTCCCGATCCCGCTCGGCCAACTCGGCGCGGCCGACGTCGTTGTCGGCGTGCGCGTCGGCGATGTCGTCGTCGATCTCGTCGAGGCGCCTCCGGTATGCGGCCTTGGCGCGGTCGTCGAGCACGGGAATGCCCCGATCGATGTGCAGCCCGGGATCCGACCCTGCCTCCAATCGCGCGAGATCGGCGGCGTGGAACTCCCGACCGGGTTCGGCGAGCAGTCGCCCGATGTAGCGATAGCCCTTCAGGTCCCGCACGACCACGGACGACGAACCCCACGCGATCGTCCGCATGTCTCCGCTGGCGCGAAACGAAGCGTGCGGGATCGTCGGCGGCGCATGGATGGCCCCGTCTGGCGACGATTCGATCAGTTCGTCGACGCGCTCGGCCCACCACTCCGCACCGAACGACGCCAATGCGTCACGCGCTGTCCGGCGCTCGAAGGACGCCTCGTCTCGACGCCCGGCCAAGGCGCAACCATCGGCAACCACCAGCCGTGCGAGTGCCGCCTCGAACGGCGCACCGATGCCGTTCAGCTCAGCGACCGACCGGCTCGCTTCGCCGATCGCGCGCTCTGGCTCATTGTCGAGGGCCGAGAGTCGGCCGCGTGCGAGGAGCGCTTGGGCGCGCAGCATCGGCGACGGGTACTGCGCCGAGGTCTCGGCCAACGCCTCGGATGCTCGTTCGAGCGTGGTGCGGTCACCTCGGGCGTATGCGATCTCCGCTTGCGCGTCGAGGAGCGGCGTCAAGCGGAGCGGACCGAACGGAGGTCGCTCCTTGGACGGGATGTCGATCGGATGCTCGATCGCGTGAGCGACCATCGCCGCAGCCTGGTCTGCTTCACCGCGGGCGAGGTACACGAGAGCCAGGCCCGGCTGAGGTGACCATGCAAGCGCGCTCGCCTCGGAGTACGCCTGCTCGGCGCCGTCGAGGTCGCCGGCGCGGAGACGGATGTTGCCGAGTTCCACGAGCGGCCAACCGAACTCGCGCCTCATCCACGGTCGTAGTTCCTCGCAGGCAGCGATCGCCTCGGCCTCGGCGAGGTCGCAGGTCCCGCTGACCCGCAGCACCTCGGCACGATGCACCCTGCATCGTCCGTTGATACCCCCGAAGGCCGCGCCGTGGCGCCAGTGCTCCATCACGTCGGTCCACTGCGCAGCGAGATCGGGCATCAGTAAGCCTTGGGCGGCACAGATGATCTCGCAGTACATCATGCCGGTCGTGAGTGGGTCGGCTGCCCCCGACATCAGCAGTGCGCCAACCTCGTCGAGCAGTCCGAGGCCGAGTTCGACGTCGCCGTCGAAGATCGTCAATCGGGCAAGGCATGTTCTCCCGATCACGACCGCAGGCACCACTCCGAAGCGTTCCCCCAGTTCCACCGCCGCTGTGGCGTGGACACGTGCGTCGCTCATCGACCCGCACATGAAGCGTTCGTATGCCCGCACCATTGCGATGATCGCCCGCACCGGGGTATCGCCGGTTCCCTCGAGATGGCGCTCGGCGGCCCGCAGCCATCCCCGCACCGGAGCCATCAGCCCGGTGTCCATCATGAGATACAACGCGATCATCGCTGCGACCCGACCGGCTTCAGCATGTTCGCCACGCTGCACGAGCATCGAATGCAGGTCCTCCCACGACCCCACGCAACCCTCGAAGTCGCCCGCCCCGTAGGAGGCTTCGGCGCGCACCTCGAGGCACTCAGTCGAGTCGCTCGCCCCGTCGACGTCCAACAGTTCGAGCGCCTGCTTCCACTCACCGAGTCGGGTTGCGTTGCGTGCGGCCTCGACACGCTCCCTGAGTGCGTCAGTGGCCATGTCCCATTGTGACACCGATTGTCACGCCCACTTCGTGTCCGAACCACTGGGGGACGGAACACGGATCACAAGGAGATCACCATGCACATCACCAAGAACGACGTTCCGGTCAAGATCGACGCTCCCGGCGCGATTGCCCGGCAACAGACCGACTTCGGCGCCGCCTTCGGCGTCATGGGCGCCGAGTACTTCACCATGGCAAAGGGTGCCGACCTGGCGCCACTACTCGTCGGACTCC
>JBBQEU010000113.1:0-9804 GCA_038321235.1 Acidimicrobiales bacterium
GTCCCATGCCGAGATCGCCGCCGCTGCGGCTGCGGCGATGCGGTGGCGCTGTCGTTGGGTCGTGGTGACGAGTTCGTGGAGTTCGGCGTCGGTGAGTTCGTTCGTGTCGACAGCGAGGAGCGAGTCGATTGCCGCTGCCAGTTCGTCGATCCCCTTCGACATGGAAAGAGTATAGCACACACGTTCTCGAAACACAAAGAAAACGAACAAATGTTTTCTCGGCTGCGCACGTTGTCGCTGGCGATCCATCGGTGCGATGAGGATGGGATCAGCGGTCGCGGAAGCCCTTGCCGGCCAGGATCGTCGGTGCGTACTTCTCCACCCGACGTGCGCGGGTGCTCGACTGCTTGGCTTCGGAGAAATGCAGGTTGTATTCACGCTGCCGGCCCGGGGTGAGCGCGTCGAACGCCTCGCGCAGCGCAGCATCGCCGTCGAGGCGTACTTGCAGTTCGTCGACGAGCACGAGTTCCGGCGCCGGTGGTACCTCCAACCCGGCGTCTTCCACGACGATGGCCTCCCTGACGTAGGCCGCCACCGTGTCGGCGAGCCGGGCGACGTCGTCCACGGACGTGAAGCACATGCGGCGGGCCGATCGCGAGTTCGGCCCTTGCGCTTCGAGGACACCGTCCGGATCGGACAGCAGTGCACCCTTGAAGAACATCAACGCGAGGAAGTCCTTCATCTCCTGGAGGATCACGATGTTGCTGCCGCCGTGGCTGTAGCAGGGCTTTCGCCACTTCAGTTCCTCGACGAGTCCGCAGTTGCGCAGGATCGGTCGCAGCGCGGCGAGCTCGTCGGGCCAGTGCTCCGATTGCTCCACGTAGGTGTCGACTGCGAGGTTCTTCGGCATGCCGGCGAGACTATGCGGCATCGGGCGGGCGTTCGACGGCGGCGAGGCGCCCGTGGCGGTGCATCGTCTGGGAGATGGCCTGCTCGCGCACCCATCGGTGGAGCTCGACCGATCCGGCCGCGACCGGCGGTGAGTCGTCGATCGGCACATTGTGATCGTGCAGGACAGCACGAGCGGGCGACGAGAGTGCCACGAGCAGCCGCACCCGGTCGACGACGCTGCAGCGTATGGCGAACGACTCGTCAGTCTCGGCGCGGTTGTCCGACTCGACGAGCTCCACGCCCACCGTCACCGCCGCCATCCGCAGCAGTTCGAGTGACATGGACTGCCCGCCATCGTGGCGAACAGCGACGGTGTCGAGCGGGTGATAACGCAACACGTTGCGTTCTGCTCGCAGACCCGACGGGTCGTGATCGACTGCGAATGTCGTGCGCCATGCCTCGTCGAAGGAGACTCGAGCGCGCTCGATGCAGTCGTTGCCCTCACGATCGGCGATGTGTGCGAACTGGGTGACGTAGCCGGGCCCTCCGGCCTTCGCTCCGCCGCCGACCGACGATCGGCGCCAGCCACCGAACGGCTGACGCTGGACGATGGCGCCCGTGGTGCCACGGTTCACGTACGCGTTGCCGACTTCGACCGTGCGGGTCCAAGTTGCGATCTCGTCGGGATCGAGCGAGTGCAGGCCGCCGGTGAGCCCGTAGTCGGTGCCGTTCTGCAGGCGGATCGCATGGCCGAGGTCGTCCGCTCGCATGAGCCCCAACACGGGGCCGAAACACTCGGTGCGGTGAAACCACGAACCGGGTCGTACCCCTGTCCTGACGCCTGGCGACCAGAGCCGCCCGGCAAGTTGGCCGTCAGCCGGAAGCAGACTCGGTTCGACCAGCCATGCTTCGCCGTCGTCGAGGTCGGCCAGCGCCCGACGCAACGGACCGGTCGGCTCGGCGATGACCGGGCCGACCATGGTGTCCAGGTCGGTCGCCGGTCCGACGCGAAGGCTGCGTACGGCGTCGCGCAGTCGTGGCAGGAAGTGGTCGCCGTCGTAGACCGACGCCTCCACGATCGCCAGGCTCGCCGCCGAGCATTTCTGGCCGGCGTGGCCGAACGCCGAGCGCACGAGGTCGCGAAGCGCGTCGTCGAGGTCGGCCGACGCCGTGATCACCAGCGAGTTCTTGCCGCTGGTCTCGGCGAGCAGGCGAAGCGCGGGACGCCAGCCGAGGAACATCTTGGCCGTCGCCAGCGACCCGGTGAGCACGACCGTGTCGACCGATGGATGCATGACCAGCCGTTGGCCGATCGGTCCGTCGTCGCACACCACGAGGTGGAGCAGATCGTGTGGCACCCCCGCCGCCCAGAACTGCCGGGCGAGATGAGCGGCCACCGCCTCGGCCTCCGGCGCTGGTTTGAGGACCACGGCATTGCCCGCAGCGAGTGCCGCTGCGACGCCGCCCACGGGGATGGCATACGGGAAGTTCCACGGGGCGATGACGGCCGCCACGCCCCGACCGGACACGTCGAATCCGGCCTGGCTGAGCAACTCGAACTCGCCGGCCCGCAGGGCGTAGTACGAGCAGAAGTCAATCGCCTCCGACACCTCGGGGTCGCCCTCTGCGATGGTCTTGCCGGTCTCGTGCGCCATCAGGGCCAACGTCTCGAACCGCTCGCTGCGCATCACCTCTGCCGCCACCCGCAACCATCGCTGTCTCTCGGTGACAGGAGACGGTCTTGCGGCGGCACCAGCGGCCGACGCCACCGTTGCGTCGATTGCCTCGACCGTGCGGACGCGCTCCGGAGGCATCGGCGTCGTGGCGGAGAGCGCGTCGATCGCCAGGCGACGGGCGGCAGGATCGGTGAAGTCTGTGTCGGCTTCGTTCTCGAACGTGGTGGCGCCTGCACCGAGGGGTGCGCGGCTCGGTTGACGTTGATGTTCTTCACCGATTCCATGACGATCGGCGATCGCTCTCCGGCAGCCGGCCGCCTGCTGGTCGAACTCGGCGCTGTCGGGTTCCAGCGTGAACAGTGCCCGAAGGAAGTTGTCGGGTTGTGTGTTCTCGTCGAGTCGGCGGGCGAGGTACGCAATGCTGGCGTCGAAGTCCGTGTCGGACACCACTGGCGAGTACATCCTCACCGAGCCGGTGAGTTCGCGTACGGCTCGCGCTTGCGCTGGTGCCATCCCTTCGAGCATCTCGATGTCCATGCGTGCACTGGCCTTCAGCTCGCGGCCGAGGAGTAGTGCGAACGCCACGTCGAACAGGTTGTGGCTCGCAACACCGACTCGAACCGAGTCTGCCCACTGGGGACGAAGGAGTGATTCGAGCAGCGCCTTGTAGCTCGCGTCGACCTCGGATTTCGATCCGTAGGGGGCTGGCCGCCATCCGTGGAGTTCGGCCTCGACGAGTTCCATCGCCAGGTTCGCTCCCTTGACGACGCGCACCTTGATTGTCCCGCCGCCCGCCAGACGGCGCTCGCCGGCCCACGCCCCGAGTCGGCGGGCGGCGGCGTGCGATTCTGGGAGATACGCCTGCAGGACGATGCCGGCATCGATGGACAGGAACTCTGGTTCCGACAGCACCTCCATGAACGCCGCGAGCGTGAGTTCGAGGTCGCGGTATTCCTCCATGTCGAGATTGACGAAGGTGGCGGGCGACGAGGCAGCACCGGCCCGGTACAGCACGCGAAGTCGCTCATCGACCCGTTCGACCGTCGCGTCGAATGCCAGCACGTCGAGATTGGCGACGATCGAGGAGATCTTCACCGACACGTAGTCGACGTCGCTGCGGCCGATCGTGTGAACGAGCGTGTCCAAGCGGGCGTCGGCTTCGGCATCCGACAGGATTGCTTCACCGAGGGGATTGATGTTGAGCCCGAATCCGTCGCTGGCGCGGCGTGAGATGTGGTCGGCGAGTGCGGGGTCGTCGGCTGGCAACACGATCCCTCGGGTCTCGGATCTGATGCGTCGAACCACCAGGGGCATCACCAACCGTGGGAGGAGACGGGCGAGTCGGGCGCCGACGCTCAACATGAGCCCATCGAGAGCGCCCATCGCCCCGGTCGGGTGGCGCCTGACGGTGGCAGCGAACCTCTCGGCGGCCGTGTGGGGATCGTCGACGCGCATCACCTCGTCGGTCAGCGCCAAGATGAGTTCTCGACCCTCAGGGTCTTCGAGCAACGTTCCGAGACGGACCCGGCGACGCCGTTCACGTCGAGTCTCCTCGGCCAGCCCGGCCACCAGGAGTTGGCGTGCAAGCTCGACGGTCTCGTCGGCCAACTCGTCGTCGGAACGCATCCGACCATCGAAGCGCATCCACGGCGCTCCGTCTTGGACGTATTCGACACCAGGCGCGGCGAATTCGTACCCGGCGATCCTGCCGTGATCCGAGAGCACGACGGCGCAGCCATGATGGGTCGGTGATCGATCGCTCGTTGTCCGCTGTCACCGACGTGCTCGCGACCACGCCTCACGTCATGTTCTGCGTGAAGGCCGTCGACGGAACCTACGTCGCCGCGAATCAGGCGTTTGCCGATCGGGCCGGAGTCGCCGGGGCCGGACAGGTGGTCGGACGCTCCGCCCACGATCTCTTCCCGGCGGAGCTCGCCGATCGGTACGCGGCGCAGGACGAGGTCGTGATGCACACGGGGCGATCGCTTTCGAACGAGTTGGAGATGATCACGCGACCCGATGGTTCGTACGGCTGGTTCCTCACGTCGAAGTCACGCTGGACGGACGACGCCGGTGCCCCAGCCGGCATGGTCAGCGTGTCGGTCGATCTGCAAACCCCGGCCGATGCCGCAGCTCGCCACGCTCAGCTCGCCCGGGCGGTCGAGTACGCGCGGGTCCACTTCGCCGATCCGATCACGGTCTCGTCGCTCGCCGAGGTCGGGACGATGAGTGTGAGTCAACTCGAGCGCACCTCGCGCCGCCTGCTCGGGCTCAGCCCGAAACAGCTGATCATGCGGTTCCGGCTGGAGGCCGCCCTGGGGTTGATGGCGACGACCGACCTCCCGATCGCCGAGATCGCATCACGCTGCGGCTACTACGATCAGAGCGCCTTCAGTCGACACTTCCGGACCACGGTCGGCACGTCCCCGGCCTCGTATCGCTCAGCGACCAAGACCACCGGTGGCAGTTGACGACATCAGTCGTCGATGGCCTGATAGACGAGGGAACGGAAGTCGCGGTCTGGCAACAGCATGCCGGTCATGTACTGCGACATGAACAATCCGACCAGTTCCTCGGCGGGGTCGACCCAGTAGTAGGTCTTCGCCGCGCCTGCCCAGCCGTACTCGCCGACGGAGCCCGGACCAGCTGTCTCGGCAACGTCGAGCATCACCCGCGATCCGAGACCGAAGCCCATGCCGGGTACCGGCAGACCCAGCAGCTCGTAGGGCAGCAGTTCGCCTGGGAGGTGGTTGGTGTGCATCAACTCGAGTGTCTTGCGGCCGATGATGCGTTCGCCGTCGAGAGTTCCGTTGTTCGCGAGCATCTGGGCGAAACGCATGTAGTCACCCGTCGTCGAGAAGAGTCCGAGCCCGCCTCGTTGGAAGACATTCGGCGTGCTCGTCGGGTAGGTGGCCGACACGTCGATCCGCTCGTTGAAACCGCTGAGAGCCGCCTCGACCAACTGGATCGCCGAGTAGTTCTCGCCGACGAGGTCGGGAAGTCCGTACATGGCCGAGACCCGTTCGAGTTGTTCGTCGGGCACCCCGAAGCCGGTGTCACCCATGCCCAGCGGATCGAACAGTCGCGCCCGGAGGAAGTCGCCGAGCGCTTGCCCGGACAGCACCTCGATCAAGCGGGCGGCGACGTCGATCCCGACGCTGTAGTGCCAGCGCGTGCCGGGCTGGAATGCGAGGGGGAGCGTGGCGAGTTCGTCGATCAGCGCATCGAGGGGGCGGGTGGCGTCGTTCATGATCCGAGCGTCGCGGTACATCTGGGCAACCGGGTTGTCGGCCATGAAGTCGTATGTGAGGCCGCTGGTGTGGCTCAGGACATCGCGGATCTGCATCGGTCGCGCCTGATCCACGAGTGTGCCGTCGTCGGCCAACACCTTCGTCGCCCCGAACGCCGGCAAGTACTGCGAAACCGGGTGCTCCAGTTGGAACGCACCCTCCTCGTGCAACAGCATCAGCGCCGTCGACACGATGGGCTTGGTCATCGAGTAGATCCGGAAGATCGTGTCGGGCGCCATCGGCGTGCCGGCTTCGGTGTTCTGAAAGCCGAACTGTTCGGCGTGGACGATTTCGCCGCGCCGACTGATCATCGTGCTGATTCCCGCCACGCCACGCTCGGCGACGTAGGACTCCATCACCGGCGCGATGCGCTCCAGCCGGATGCTGCTCATTCCGACCGTTCCCGGTGGCGTGACGTTGATGCTCATGAATCCCTCCTCGGATCGTGGCTGCGATCCTCGCGCACGATGCGCGGGCGGCGAGCCTCGGAGCGCCGGAGGCGAGCGTTGGACTCTGCGGGGCGATGTCAGGTGCGCATGGGCTTCACCGGGGTCTGGCGTGGCGGGGTGAGCTTGGTCGGTGTCGCCTTCGCCGGGGTTGGCTTCATCGGGGGTCGGTCGGCTGCGATGGTGGTGTGGAACGTCATCAGACCGAACGTACGGAGGCTGTGTTCCGGCTGCGTTTCGCTTCGATGAACACCGGTGGACCGTGTGGAGCGGATTGCTTCTGATCGGCGGCGGGGTAAGGATCGGCCCATGACGACAATGGCGATGTTCTCGGCCAAGCCGTACGACCGGCGGTCCTTCGACGCAACGAACGGGGACGGCTCGAACGGCTCGGTTCTCGACATCCGATACCACGAGTCGCGACTCGACCGAGCGACCGCGGCATACGCGGTCGATGCCGACGTGGTGTGCGCGTTCGTGAACGACGATCTCTCGGCGGATGTCCTCGAGGTACTCGCAGCGTCAGGGACGCGGTGTATCGCATTGCGCTGTGCCGGATTCAACAACGTCGATCTCGACGCGGCCGAGCGACTGGAACTCAGCGTCGTGCGGGTGCCGTCCTACTCGCCGAACGCGGTGGCCGAACACACTTTGGCGTTGATGCTCACGCTGAACCGCAAGATCCACCGGGCCCACAATCGGGTGCGCGACCGAAACTTCTCGCTCGACGGTCTCGTCGGGTTCGACATGGCCGGCAAGACCGCAGCCGTCATCGGCACCGGCCAGATCGGGGCGATCGTCGCCCGCTTGCTGTGGCATCTGCGCTGCAATGTCGTCGCGTTCGACCCGAACGTCAACGAGGGTCTCGTCGATCTGGGTGTTCGCTACGTCAGCCTCGATGACGCGTTGGCAGTCGGCGACATCGTCACCCTGAACTGTCCCCTCAACGAACACACCCACCATCTCGTGAACGCGACGACGATCGCGAAGATGAAGCGCGGTGCGATGCTGGTGAACACCGGCAGGGGAGCGCTGATCGATACTGCCGCGGTGCTCGACGCGCTCAAGTCGGAACACCTCGGGTCGCTGGCGCTCGACGTGTACGAGGAGGAAGGCGACCTGTTCTTCGAGGATCGCAGCGACGAGATCCTCGACGACGACAACTTCGCACGGCTGCTCACCTATCCCAACGTGTTGATCACCGCGCACCAGGCGTTCCTGACCCACGAGGCGCTGGCGGCCATTGCCGAGACCACGATTGCCAACGTGGTCACGGTCCTCGCCGGTGAACCGTGCGACAACGCCGTGGTCGCGGGGTGACGCGGGCGATCGACTGGTGGTTTCTCGACCGGACATCCGGTCGCTACGTGATCGGCCAGTTCCCGAACGTCGTACTCTGGGTGTTCCTCGCAGCGACGGCGTTCGGTTGGCTCGTGGATTCGGACTCCGTGATCGGGCACGGGTCGCGGCTGGTGGCAACGCTGGCGCTGGGCTGGTGGGCATCGGCGGAGATGTGGAGCGGCGTCAACCCATTCCGACGTGCGCTCGGGATTGCCGCAGGAGTGGTGGTGACGATGCGGATCCTCGGTGGCTGGTGACCGGCTCCGGTGAGTTGAAGTAGGAGCACCCGGCACAATTCCGACGTCTCGGAGCGCTGGGGCATGGTTCATCGCCACTTCGTTCGGAGTTCACCGTCGCGATGGCTTCGCGACGGATGGGCTTCACCTTGGTCGGCGAGGGTGGTCCCCGACCGTCCCCCACCGAAAGGCACGACCAATGACCGATACCTCCGCCACCTTCGAAGACGTCCTCCAGTCCGCTCTCAGCCGCCGCAAGGTCCTCGTCGGCGGCTTCGCCACCGCCGCGGCGACCTTCTTCGCACCGCAGCTCTCCAGTTCGGTCTCGGCCAAGAAGGGCGCTGGTAACTCCGCTCTCGCCGGCCAACCCTCCGGAGTCGTCGGGGGCGTGAAGGACTTCGAGGGTCTCCCGATTTCCACGATCGATGACGTGGTCGTCCCGAAGGGCTACATCGCGGAGCCGCTCTTCAGTTGGGGTGACTCGATCTCGGGCACCGGTGGCGGGTTCGCCGGCGCCGACATCACCCTGGCCGAGCAACTCGCCGCCGCCGGCCAGAGCCATGACGGCATGCATTACTTCCCGCTCGTCAGCCGCGGGCCGAACCAGCGCGGTCTCCTCGTGCTCAACCACGAGATCACCGAGTCCGAGTTCCTGTTCGAGGACGGTACCGACAACTGGACCGCCGAGAAGTCGGCACTGGCGATGGCTGCGCAGGGTTGTTCGGTCATCGAAATCAAGCGCACCGGCAACAAGTGGAAGGTGATGCCTTCGGGCTATGCGCGCCGCATCACCACGATGACCCCGATGGAACTCACCGGCCCGGCGGCGGGCGACGCGCTGCTGAAGACCAGCGCCGATCCAACCGGCACTGCGGTCCTGGGTACGGCCAACAACTGTGCGAACGGCAAGACACCGTGGGGGACCTACCTCACCTGCGAGGAGAACTTCAACGCCTACTTCGGTACGAGGACGGTTGCAGCCACCCCCAACGGCCTGCAGCGCAGATACGGCGTGGGAACCTCCGGGTTCGGTCCCCCGCTGTATCGGAGCGAGAGCCGTTTCGACATCGTCGCGGAGCCCAACGAATCGAACCGCTTCGGTTGGGTCGTCGAGATCGATCCGTTCGATCCCACCTCGACCCCCAAGAAGCGCACTGCGCTCGGCAGAATCAAGCACGAGAACGCCGAACTCGTCGAGTGCGCTGACGGCCACGTGGTCGTGTACATGGGTGACGACGAGCGCGGTGAGCGGATCTACAAGTTCGTCAGCGCCAACCGGTGGCAGGACGACCCCGACACCGTGCTCGACAGCGGCACGCTCTACGTCGCAGTGTTCAGCGACGATCTGACACCCGGTGACGCCAAGGGCGTCGGTTCGTGGGTCGCACTGACCCCCGAGACCACCGGATTCGCGACGATGGCCGAGATCCTGGTCGATACCCGCGGTGCTGCCGATGCGGTTCGCGGCACACGCATGGACCGTCCCGAGTGGATCGCCGCCGACCCCGACCCGAAGAACCGCGGCACCGTCTATTGCACGCTCACCAACAACAGCCGTCGCGGCTCTACGTTCCCGGTCGACGAGGCCAACCCGCGCATCGGTAATCCGTTCGGGCACATCATCCGTTGGGATGAGGAGGGTGGCGACCCGAAGGCGACGTCGTTCCTGTGGGACATCTTCATCTTCGCCGGTGATCCCGCCATGGCCGGTGCGCCGGGCAACCCGGCACCGGTGACACCGGGAATTCCGGCGTTCGGAGCGCCCGACGGGCTCTGGTTCGACGGCGCCGGCTCGCTGTGGATCCAGACCGACGGTACACAACCCGTGGCCTGCAACAACCAGATGCTGTGCGCCGATACCGCTACCGGAGAGGTCAAGCGCTTCCTGGTCGGACCTGTCGGTTGCGAGGTGACCGGCATCACGCAGACCCCCGACGGCACTGCGACGTTCGTCAACATCCAACATCCGGGTGAAGGCGGCGGA
>JBBQEU010000114.1:0-9799 GCA_038321235.1 Acidimicrobiales bacterium
GGGCCTTTTTTGTGGGTGGCGGCCGCCGCCCCCTCCCCCCCCCCGGTTTTTACCTCACTGGGGGGGGGGGCGCGGCCGCCCCCCCCACACCGTGTGAGACAGCGAATCGATCGGGCGGTCATCTCCGAAGAGGAGACGACCACCCGATCCTGGTCGACCGTGTCTGGTCGACCGTGTCTGGTCAACCGTGTCTGGTCAACCGTGTCTGGTCAGCTGTCGAAGGCGCCTGCGGTGTCCGAGCAGACCTTCGCTTCGTAGTCCTCGATGGTGCGGGTGCCGTTGATCACGGCGGTGACAGCGTCGTTCATCGCGGTGTCGAACGCCGGCCAGTCGCCAGCCCACAGGGGGCCTTCGGCGGTGGGCGAGTCCTGCAGCGCATTGATGAACGCCTGGCTGTTCTCGGGCGGTGTGAAGCCCAAGAAGGCGTTGATCGCCTCGTCGCTGGTGCGGCTCGGGATGTTCGCTCCGAGTTCGCTGATCTGCCCCTGCGTGGACGCATCCGTCAGCGCCTGGACGAGTGCCCATGCCTCTTCGGGATGTTCGGTGTTGGCGTTGACGACGTAGGCGCCCCAGAACAACCAGTTGCCCTGCGTGCCACCCGGGCCCGTCGGCAGTTCGACGACGTCCCAGTTGAAGTTGGCGTCCGCACGTGCGCCTGGGGTTGCCCAGCGACCGTTGGTGAACATGCCGACGGTGCCGGCCTTCCACGGCGGCTCACCGTCTTCGCCGAACGGCACGGCCAGGCTGGCGTCATAGATGTCGCGAACCTGGGTGATGCCGGCGATCGACTCCGGTGTGTCGAGGGCGCACTCGGTGCGGTCCTCGTTGAAGAAGCCACCACCGGCAGCGTTCATGAACGCTCCGTAGTTGGCCCACCAGCCGTTCATCGCGAAGCCCTTGTTGGCGCCGCCGAGGTCGGTGACCTTCTGCGCGACGTCCTGGAACGCTTCCCAGTCCCACTCGCCGGCAGCTGCCAGCGCACGCGGATCGTCGGCTCCGGCTTCGGCGATCAGGTCGTTGTTGAGGTACAACGCGAACGTCGAGACGTCACGCGGCAGGCCCCAGAGCTTGTCGCCAGGCGCGCCCGTTTCCGGGTCGAAGGTCAAGTGGTACATCGGCTCCGGGTAGAACGCCCCGGTGTCGAAGCCGCCCTCAGCAGCGAGCGGTCCCAGATCCAGGATCAGGCCTTCCTTCTGGAATCGGGCGATGTCGGTACCCGGGATCCAGAACACATCGGGTGCTGTGCCATTGGCGATCTCGGTGACGAGCTGGTCCTGGTACGGCGAGCCTTCGTTGGTGCCGGGCTCGTAGCTCAGCGAGAACGCCTCGTTGGCGGCGTCTATCTCGTCGCTGATGCCCGCGTACACGGCGGCCTCTGCGTCGTTGTCCGGGCGGGTACGCCAGCGGATTTCTGCACCACTGCCGTCGTCGCCGCCTCCGTCGGTGGTCTCTGTTTCTCCGGTCGTGCCCGAGGCATCGGTGCCCTCGGTGGTCCCGCCGTCGTCGTCGCTGCCACAGGCAGCCGCGACCAGCGAGAGTGCGACCGCAGCTGCGGCCACCCTTCGTAGCTTCCTCACGTTGTTCCCTCCCTCTCGAAGCGCACGGGGTGCGCTCCATCAATCCGGCCGCATGGGCGACCGGTCTGTCATCCGGATGGTTCCGGACGTTCTCGTGTCGACGTCATTCGACGATGACGTCGACACCTCGTTCTTTCAGCCAATCGACGTCGGTGTCGCGTACGTCGCTGTCGGTGACGACCACGTCGACGTCGTCGATCGTGCAGACGCTGGCCAACGTCTTGGTGCCGATCTTGGAGCTGTCGGCCATCACGACGCATCGCTGCGACGCCTCGATCATCGCTCGCTTCACGTTTGCTTCCGGCAGGTTGATGTTGGTGATCCCGGCGCTGGGATGGATGCCGTTACAGCCCAGGAACACGGTGTCGACGCTGAGCGTTTTCAGGAACGACCCGGCGAGCGGGTCGACGAGCGAATGCTGCTTGGGTCGCAGCGTGCCACCGGTGACGACGATCGAGAAGCGGGGATGGGCCGCTTCAAGGGCGAGCGCGATGCTGAGGCCATTGGTGATGACGTTGAGTTCCCCGAGGTCGTGACGACCAACGAGTTGCGAGGCGAACGCGGCGGCGGTGGTGCCGACGTCGACCAGGATCGACTCACCCGTCGAGACCAGTTCGGCAGCAGCGCGGGCGATTCGCAACTTCTCGTCGGCGCGCTGCGTGGAGACCTCCTCGAACGACTGCTCGCCCCGGGAGCGGTTCACGGGCATCGCTCCACCATGGACCCGCTGCACCAGTCGCCGCTGTTCGAGTGCGTCGAGGTCGTTGCGTGCGGTGACCGTGCTCACGCCGAAACGGTCGGAGAGCTCGCGTACTCGGACGAATCCCCGCTCGCTCAGGTACTCGTGCGTTCGTTGTTGGCGGACCTCCGCAGGCAGGTTCTCTTCGACCTCGGTGCTCCCCATCACTTTCGATATCTTTCACCAGCTTTCGTTCGGTGTCAACAAGTGAAAGCAAACGCATGGCAAGTTCTCTCAGGCGCTACGTTTCGAAGATGGTTCTTCCCACGGCCCTCGACGACTACGAGTTCGACCTGCGCGGGTACCTCGTGATTCCGGCGGCGTTGTCTGCCGACGAGGTGGCGGGACTCAACGGTGCCTACGAACGCTTTCCTTCGCTCGGTCATGGCGACTGGTACGGCAACGCCCAGCGCCGGGACTACACCGCGGACACCGGCTTCGAACTGCACAACGTGCTCGACTGCGGGAACCCGGCATTCGACGTCCTGATCGACCACCCGGGCTGGATCGACCATGCCCGCCGGTACGCCGGCGAATCGGGAACGTACGTGGAAGGAGTGACGATCGACGAGCACATCGCCACCATCCGTGGCGCAGGAGGCCACCATCCTGTTCACTCCGGCGGGCAAGACGCGTCAGTGCGCACGCAGTACTCGTACCGCAATGGCCGATTCCGCTGCGGCCAACTGAACGTGCTCGTGGCCCTGACCGACATCGGTCCAGGTGATGGCCCGACGATGGTCGTGCCGGGCAGCCACAAGTCGAACTTCGTCCACCCGCTCTCGGGTGACTACGCACGTGGCGACCGGATGGACGATCTCCCGCACGCAGTGCCGATGTACTGCCGTGCCGGCGATGCGCTGATCTTCGTCGACGCCTGCATGCACGGCGGCAGCACGCGGACCACTGTCGGCGACCGTCGAGTCGTCATCCTGCGCTACGGGCCGCCATGGGCGACGCCTCGGTTCGGCTACCGCCTGTCACCGGAGTTCCTCGGCCGGCTGACGCCCGAGCGTCGCCGCATCATGCAGCCGATCGCTCCGATCGAGCCCGGATCGTCCGACGTCCCGATCGACCTCCACTCCACCTACGAGTCCGCCGACTGACGATTACATCGCGGGTCTGACCCCTGATGTAATCGGATTACAACTGGGGTCAGACCCGCGATGTAATGCTGGTGAGGATGTCGTCGAAGGCGGCGTCGGCGTAGGCGATCATCTCGCCATCGGTGCGGTCCTGGATCGGGTGCGGCGTGAAGACTCGGGCCACCGACGGGAACCCGAGCGACGTCGATTGGGCGATCGCGGCATCGACGAATCCCTCAGACGCGACGAAGACGCCAGGGATGCCTCGCAGTTCCAGATCACTGATGTCGTGCACACTGCACGACGTGCAACTGCCTCAATCGGCCAAGGCCTCGATCACGACCTGACACTCGACCGAGATCTCGTGGCGCAGGTCGACCGGCGCCGGCTTGGTGAACGTCGGCTTCTTGTACCGCCTGACGTTCGCGCCGACACTCGTGAGACGCTCTTCGAGTCGATCGAGGAACACGTCGCCGCGTGGCTTGGAGATGTCGAGCAGCCCGACGGTGAGCCCCGCCAGCGATGCTGGTCGGTCGAGGCGTTGACGCTCGGCGACCGTGCGCTCGCTCGTCGGGTCGAGGATCGTTCGGGTGCCGGTCATGATCGGCTCAGTATGTCACCGCTCGGGTGACCGGCTTCGACCCGACGTCGCCGTTCGCCCAGCCGCCGATGATCTCGGAGAACAAACCGGTGCCGTTGCCGGCGTACGTGAGCATCAGACCGCCCGGGCGGAACTTCGGCAGTGATGGCACGTCACCGAACGCCTCGGGAAGCCCTTCGGCCATGCCGTCGGCGCCACGAACCAGCTCCGAACCGGGTCGGTTCAGGTGCTCCGAGATCCCCGCCAGGATCTGTCGGCGATCCCAGCCAGCGGTCGCGAACACGCGGGCGTGCTCGGGACCCATCACCAAGATCGCGTCGAAGCCGAGGACCAGTTTGGGGTGGTGCATCGCCTGCAGACTCGCCGCCAACGAGCGTGCGAGGGAATCCGGTTCGCGGGAGAGCTGGTCGACGACGCACCTGGTGCCCTCGCCGGCGAACAACGTCACAGCGTCGACGCCGGGCTCGATGCCGTGCTCGGCAGCGAGGGTGCCGTACGGCGAATCGACATCGTTCTCGGCGAAACAGAACCCGATCTTGCCGGGACTGCCATGTGTTGCGCGATCGACCTCGCCGGGACGCCCGCCGCCGATGTTGCGCACCACCAGTTGCAAGGCCCTCCCGATCGTGGCGTTCGCTCGGTTGCCCTGGCCGAGGGCATTGCCGCTGGAGTTCATCCCGATCGCCCGCGTGCCGGGCCCGCTGCACACGATGACCGGACCGACTGGCATGGTGGTGGCCAGCAGACCGTGCATGTTGAATTCGTCGTTGCAGGCGGCTTCGACTGCGGTGAGCACCCACGGCAGGTACTCGGGCAGGCAGCCGGCCATCACGGCGGCCACGGCGACTTTCTCGACCGTGACATCTGCGAGATCTGGCGGGACGGTGGCGACCACGTCCGAAGGAGCGCGCGTCGTTCCGGTGAGCATTCGCATCACCCTCGCCTCGGTGGGTGGCACCACGGGGAGGCCGTCGGTCCAGCCCCGCGTGAACATCATCTCCATCTCGTCTTCGGCATCGGCGACGTCGATTCGCCGCGAAGCCAGCACCGAGGCGCCGAAGCGCACGTTCAGTTCGTCGACCAGATCAGGATCGACGCTCATCGACCCGCAGCCGGGCCGCATCAACGGGAGGTCGGGCCCGAGTCCATTCACCCCGGTCACACGTTCCCACTCGTCGCGATGCCAGCCCACCGTGCGTTCGACCTCGACACCGTCGACGACTCGGATCACGGTCGGCACGGTCTCGATGTCGTGGTGCCAACTCACCGCGAGATCGGCGTCGTGGACGGGGGTCGGCGATTCGGGGAACCTCGGATCGTCCTGCGTGTAGACCGTCAACGTTGTGGCGTCGTCGAGTCGGCGAAGCACCGAGCCAACGGAGTGACAGGTCGCGCATTCCTCCTTGACGACGACGACGATCCCGTCGGGGAGCGTGGGCGAAGCGGTCGGCGTGGGCATTCGCCAGACGGTAGCAATCGGACGCGTGGCGACGTTCAGTCGGCAGGCAGAGTGACGAGCGACGGATGTCACCGAGGTGTGGTTGCATGCGCAAGGGGAAAAGGATCTATCGTGCGTTCATCGGGGGTTCACATGACACAGGTACCGCGAGTGGCGGAATGGAGCTGACCTTTCACGGTGTCCGTGGTTCGACTCCGTGCAACGGTGAAGAGATCGCGCGCTATGGCGGCAACACGTCGTGTGTGTCGCTCGACGTCCCCGGTCACGACCCGATCCTGTTCGATCTCGGTACCGGCCTGCGGTACTTCGGGCTCACCCAGCCCGTCGACCAACCGTTCAAGGGCACCTGCCTGCTGAGTCACCTCCACTGGGATCACATCCAGGGGCTGCCGTTCTTCAAGCCGTTCTTGAAGCCGGGGGCCAACGTCACGATCTACGCGCCCGAGCAGCCCGGTGACACCACCGTCGCCGACGTGTTCGCTGACACGATCAAGCCACCGTTGTTCCCCATCCACTTCTCGATGTTCCCCGGCATGGTCGACATCCACGAGGTCGGCGACAGCGAGTTCGACATCGGCGACCTGCACGTGACGACGCGGCTGATCCCACACGTCGGCCATACGGTCGGTTACCGGGTCGAGTGGAATGGCCGGTCGGTGGTGTACATGAGCGATCATCAGATGCCGACCGATGGTTCACACTCCGCATGGCCCGGTGTGTTCGATCTCTGCAACGGCGCAGATCTGCTGATCCACGACGCGCAGTACACGCCCGAGGAGTTCGCCGACAAGCGCGACTGGGGACACTGCACGCCCGATTACGCCGTGTGGTTGGCTGGGAAAGCCGGGGTGAAGCGGTTGGCGCTGTTCCATCACGACCCGGCCCACAACGACGACGAACTCGACGCAATCCTCGCTCCGGTCATCGAGTGTGCCGCCAAGCTCGGCGTCGACGCGTTCGCAGCACGCGAGCGCACCACCGTCACGATCTGACCCCATGTCCGCCGTCGGAGTGGTGGCATCGATTCTGCTCGGACTGGTCTTCCTCGTGTCCGGCGGCTCGAAGATCGCCGCCGGACCGGCGTGGCCCGAGCAGGCGCGTGGGATCGGCGCACCGGCGTTCGTGGTACCTGTGCTGCCGTGGGTGGAGATCGTGCTCGGCGCCGTCCTCGCTCTGCAGTTGGCGCCGATCGTTGCGGCGACGACCGCGCTGGTGCTCCTGGTGGTGTTCACCGCGCTGATCGTGCATCGGCTGTCGCAGGGTCGGCATCCTCCGTGCGCGTGTTTCGGTTCGTGGTCGGCGAAGCCGCTCGGTGCGGGTCACGTCGCACGTAACGCGGGGTTCATCGTGCTCGGTGTCGGTGCCCTCTTCGCCTGACTCGTGTCAGGTGGTCGCGAGGATGAATGCGAGGGTTCGGGCTTCGTCGCGCCACGCGTCGTAGCGACCCGTCGGGCCGCCGTGGCCCGCCCCGAGTTCGGTGCGCAGCACGATCGGGGCCGAACCGGTGGACACGTCTCGCAGTCGGGCGATCCACTTGGCCGGCTCGTGGACGCTCACGCGAGGATCGTTCAGTCCAGCGGTGGCATACACGGCCGGATAGTCCGCAGCGACGGTGTTGTCGTACGGGGAGTATCCGAGCATGCACGACGCGTACGGCTCGCTGCGCGGGTCGCCCCATTCCTCCCACTCGGTGACGGTGAGCGGCAGCGTCGGGTCGCTCATGGTGTTGACCACGTCGACGAACGGCACCTCGGCGACGACGCTCGCGAAGAGATCGGGTCGCTTGGTGATGCATGCTCCGACCAGCAGTCCACCGGCGGAACCGCCGCGGATCGCCAGATGTCCAGCGTCGACGATCCCGGTCGCGAACAGGTGCTCGCCGCAGGCGATCATGTCGCCGAACGTGTTCGCCTTGGCGAGGAGCTTGCCATCCAGATACCAGCTGCGACCCAGTTCGCCGCCTCCCCGTGGATGAGCGAGCGCCCACACGTAGCCACGGTCGAGCAGCGACAACCTGGCCACCGAGAACCACGGTGGAAGCGAGGCCTCGTAGGCGCCGTAGCCGTAGAGCACCCCGGGCGCGGTGCCGTCGAGTTCGGTGTCGGTACGTCGCACGATGTCGATCGGCACCCTGGTGCCGTCGGCGGCGCTGGCCCAGATCCGCTCGGTGGTGTACGCGTCGAGGTCGACGTTCGGGGTGGGGATCCGTCGCAACAGGGTCCGTTCGCCGGTGGCGACGTGCTCGTCGTGGAGCGAGGTGGGAACGGTCAGCGACTGCATCGTGAAGCGCACCAGGTCGGTCGACCACTGAGGATTGGCGGTCGGCTCGACGTCGTGTGGTTCGGCCCCGAGGTCGATGACGCGCTCGGTGCGATCCCGGAACAGGATCCGCAGACGGGGCTGAGCATCGACCCACTCGTGGATCAGGAGATGACTCGCGAACGCATCAGCGCCGAGAATGCGGCGACCCGGTTCGTGCGCAACCAGTTCGGTCCACGATGACGGGTCGGTGGTGTCGGCGTCGGCGTCGGCGACGAGGAGCCGGAAATCGACCGCCTCGTCGTTGGTGTGCATCACGAACGAGTCGCCCCAGTGATCGATGCCGTACTCGACGTCGTCGCGCCGGGCCATCACGACGATCGGCTCGTCGGTTGGTCGATCGGTCGGAATGATCCGGGCGTCGGCGCTCGTTCGGCTGGCCGAGTTGATGATGATCCACTGCTCCGATCGGGTCGTCCCGATCCCGACGTAGAACCGTTCGTCGGTCTCGTCGAACACGCACACATCGTCGGTTCGCGGAGTTCCGAGCCGGTGACGCCAAACGGTGGCCGGCCGCTCCTGCTCGTCGGGAGTGACGTAGAACGCCCACTGGCCGTCGCGTGACCACGCCACGCCGGCATTCGCGACGTCGTCGAGGCGATCGTCGAGATCGACGCCAGCAGTGAGATCGCGGAATCGCAACGTGTAGTGCTCGTCGCCGGCGATGTCGCTCGACCAGGCGAGGAGTCGATGGTCCATCGAGACGTCGAAGGCGCCGAGGTCGAAGAACTCGTGGCCGCCGGCTTCGAGGTTCTCGTCGAGCAACACCGTCTCGGTCGCGCGATCCATCGCTGGGCCACGGTGATGGACCGGGTAGTTCATCCCCTCGGTGGTGGAGGTCACGTACCACCACGGCCCGAACTCGACGGGCGTCGACATGTCGGTCTCCTGCACGCGCGACCGGATCTCGCCGAACACCGTCTCGATCGTGTCGGCGTGCGGAGCAAAGAACTGTTCGGCCGCCTCGTTCTCCGCACGGAGGTAGTCGAGCAGTGCCGGGTCGTCGACGTCACGCATCCACGCGTACGGGTCGAGGACGTCGCCGGTCGGGCGATGCCATGTGTGCTCGCGGCGCGGGGCACTCGGCAGTGTCGGGGTGTTCGGTGTGTCGGATGTCTGGTCGTCTTGTGCTGTCACGGTCGAGCCAATGTAGACAGTCAGCGGTACCGTTCGGTCACCATGCGTGTGTGGATCGACCAAGACCTCTGCACCGGTGATGGACTGTGCGTCGATCACTGCCCCGACGTGTTCGTCCAACTCGAAGATGGCATCGCGTATGTCGTCGAAGGTGGCGAGGTGCTCAATGATCCGGGCGGTTCGGGGAGCTTGGCCTGGGTGGGTGAACGGAACATCTCCGACGCGATCCACGCCGCCGAACTCTGCCCCGGCGAGTGCATCTTCATCGAGGTCGACGTGCCGGTCGGAGTGGGTGCTCGCGACGACGCTCCCGATCTCGCCGACATCGCCGACGACGCCGCCTGACCCCGGGACGCGGAGAAACCGGAGGCGAACCCCCGGTTTCTCATCACGATGTCGCCGAGGCGACGTGTCGTCAGGTGGCAGTGATCAGCGTGGCAGTGATCAGAGGTAGTAGCCGAAGACGTCGACGATGACCTCGCTGCTGCCGGTCTGATCGCCGCAGTACACCCTGATCTGGCGTGTTGTGTCGACGGGCACGGTGATCGAGTTGGCGATCTGGGTGACACCAGTACCCCAGTTGAGCAGCGACGTCGTGGTCGATGTCTTGTCGCCGGCGGTGACCGACAAGAAGTTCGGGCCCGTCATGCTGGCAGCGGTGAGGTTGATCTGCACGGCGGTGGCCCCAGCGGGTACGGCGTTGGCCAGGGTGACGGTGCCGTTCGAGCTGCGACCGTCGGCCACGCTGATCACCCGGTTGCTGTTCGGCGCCAACACGCCCCTGACGGTGTACCCCGCCTGACGGGAGTCGTAGACGCGCTGCGGGTCGATGGCGTGGAACGCGCCGGCTGTCGGCGTGCCCGCAAGCTTGACGAACCGGAC
>JBBQEU010000115.1:0-9503 GCA_038321235.1 Acidimicrobiales bacterium
CACAGCGCGAGGCCGCTGACGACGAGCACCACCCCGACGGAGATGATGATCGTGGTCACCGCCGCGACGGCAACCAGCACGAAACCGGTGAGGAACGTGGCGACGATGGCGCCTGCGGTGCCGTAGGCAGACAGACGGCCCACGGTGGCGCCGGTGTCGCCGAGGTCTCGCAGCTGCGACTTGACCACTGCGGGAGGTACGGCGCTGAGCACGGTGGCCGACGGCAGGAATCCGACGGCGGTGAGCATCAATGTGCCGCCGATGCTCGTCGATCCACCGGCACCTCCGAGCGCTTGCACGATCGGCACGGTCGCGATGGCGAGCGCGCCGCCGGTCACCAGGAGCGCGGGGATCAGCCGCCGCGGATCGACCCGATCAGCGGCAACACCCCCCAGCCATGCACCCACGGCGATACCCGCCAGCACCGTGCCGATGATCGCGGTGTAGGTCTCGAGGCTCACGCCGACATAGGGGGCGAGCAGCCGCCCGGCGAGAATCTCGAGCACGAGCACGGCGGCAGACGTACCGACGACCAGCGTGATCGCCAGCCAAGTCGGCAGAGGGGCCGGCAGCGGTGACTGACCGTCGCTCGTCGTGACGCCCATCGTCAGGGCGTCAGCTCGTGATGGCGTGCGTCTGGAGGTCGGCGAGATCGATGTATTCCAGCGTCGACATGTGGGTGGATTCGAGGACCACGCCACACGCATGGCCGGCGTCGAAGGCCTCTTTCCAACGTGCTGCGCACACACACCACTGATCGCCGGGTGACAGCCCCGCGAATCCGTACTCGGGCATCGGGGTCGTCAGGTCGTTGCCCTGCAACTTGGAGTACTCGAGGAAGTCGGCGGTGAGTCGGCAGCACACGGTGTGCATGCCGGGGTCGTCGCCCCGGTTCTCACAGCAACCAGTGCGGTAGTAGCCGGTCAGCGGGTCGTACGAGCACGGTTGCAGCTCGGTTCCCAGCACGTTGCGCTGGGTCGACGCCGGGCGCTCGTCGTCAGACATTGACGCCGACCAGTTCGCCGATGCTGTAGGTGACGGCGCACGCCACCAGCACGATCGCCACTTGTCGCGCGATCGATGTCGGGATCGACCGTTCGGCGAACCGCCCGATCGCAGCGCCCACGAACGCTGCTGCGACCACGCCGATCGTCACCGTGATGGCCGCAGGTGCAAAACCGGAGGCGCCCGTGAACCACGGAATCACGGGCAACAGTGCGCCGAACAGGAAACACACGAGCGAGATCGCCGCAGCCTTGAACGCCGACGGCAGGTCATGAGGATCGACGCCGAGTTCCTCACGGGTGTGCACTCGTAGCGCCACCTCGGGCGAGGACATCACGTCTTCGGCCGCCGCTCGTGCCGTGGCGGGCGAGATGCCGTGGTCTTCGTACATCGCCGCGAGCTCAGCGGTCTCGGCAACCGTATTGCGGGCCAGTTCGCGCCGCTCGACGGCCACCTCGCGCTGGACCATCTCGTTCTGGGCCGACACGCTGATCCATTCGCCTGCCGCCATCGAGATCCCACCGGCGATCGCTCCGGCGAGCCCGGCGAGTCGCACCACCGACGAGTCGACACCCGAGCCCGCGAACCCGAGCATCAGCGACACGTTCGACACCAGGCCGTCATTGATGCCGAACACCGCCGCTCGGGCGATTCCCCCCGACACCGGTCGGTGGCCGCCGTGCAGCTCAGGCCGGGGGAGGTCCTTGGGCGAGAGATCAGGGCGAGTCATCCTGACGAACGCTAGCCGTGCTGGCGCGGCGCGCGCCCAGGCGTGCCCCATCCGTGGTGCGGGTACGGCTACCGTGAGGAGCGGGCCGTCCGATCTCGGTCCACAACCGCATGAGTGTTCACAACGACGTGGCCGACATCATCGACAACCTGCGCGAGATCGCCGGTGCGCGTCGTCCCAAGGACGCCGTGCTCCAGTCGTTCCTCGGCGTCTACTACCGCGACGTACCGAGCGACGATGCGGACAGCCGGCGACTCAATGCTGCCTACGCGGCAGCGGTCGCTCACCTGCATCTGGGCAGGGTGCGTCGGTTCGGCGAGACGCTCGTCGAGGTGTTGTCTCCTGATCTCGAACGCGACGGGTGGGAAACCGAGCGCACGATCTTGATGTCCGTCACCGACGACGTCCCCTTCCTCGTCGACACGGTGCGCATGGTCCTCGACCGACATCGCCTCGGCATCCATCTGCTCGTGCACCCGATGCTGACCGTCGCTCGCAACGATCGTCACGAACTCACCGATGTCGACGCGCGTGATGGTCGGATCGAGGCATGGACGTTGATCGAGTTGGACCGGTGCTCGTCTGATCAACGAGAGCAACTCGAAGCAGAGGTGCGCGCAGCGATCGACGACGTGCAGTCGGTCGTCCACGACTTCTCGCCGATGCACGACCGTCTCCTCGATGTCGCCGGTGACGATCCGTTGCTGGCGTGGCTCACGGACGAGAATTTCGTGTTCCTCGGCTCGGCGATCTACGACTCGTCGCCGGATGGTCTGCGCCTGCGGCCTGGCAGCCTCCTCGGTGAGTACCGATCGGGCCGCCTCGATCCCGAGCGCCTCGACCCGCCCGCCCACGACGGTGACGAGCCGGTCGTGATCGCTCGGACCGATGCAGTTGCCACGGTCCACCGCCAGGCACGCATGACGTCGATCGCAGTCCGAGACGCAGGGTCGGCGACCGAGTTCCGTTTCGTCGGGCTGCTCGGCAGCGCCGCGTATCGACAGAGCGTGTTCGCGATTCCCGTCATCGGTGAGCGGGCACACGAGATCGTGGCTCGTGTCGGCGCCGCCGTCGAGAGCCATACCGGGCGGGCGGTGCGCAACGTGATCGAGACGTTGCCGCGCGATGTGGTCTTCGAGACAGGTGTCGACGAGTTGACCGAACTCGTGGCTGCGATCAGCGGGTTACAGGAGCGCCGCATCGTCAGGGTCTTCGACGTGACCGAACCGGTCGGCCCGTGGACCACCGTCTTCGCGTACGTACCGCAGCTGCGATTCACGGCGGCGCTGCCCGAACTCGTCGCGGCATTGGTGGCGGAGTACTACGGCGGCGAGATCCGCGACCTCGAGACACTGGTGGGGACGAGTTCGCTCGCGCGTATCTCGATGACGGTGCGTTCCGGGACGCTGGCCGATACCAGCCGATTGGTGGCGTCGATCGACAGCGCCTCGCGCACGTGGGCCGAGCGGGCGAGCGACGCGTTGATCGACCTGCTCGGCGAGGTCGAGGGCCATCGTGTGTGGTCGATCGTCGCGCCGACGGTCCCTGCCGACTACGAGGCGCGGGTTCGACCGGAGGCGGCAGTCGGCGACCTCGTGAACGTCGAAGCGATGCTGTCGGGGTCGAACGAGATCACCACGTCGTTCGGTCGGTCGGTCGACGCTGTCGACGGCGAGTGGCGGTTCCGGGTGTTCGTGCGCGACCGGCAGACGACGATCGCCGAGCTGGTGCCGACGCTCGAGTACCTCGGGCTGCCGCCGCTCGACGAGCATCCGTCGATCTTCGCCGGCCGATCCGCCACGGTCCATCTGAACGACATCGGTGTGCGGATGTCGGCGCGTACGATCACCGACGAACAGCACGCCGAGGTGCAACTGTCGTTCGTGGACCTGATGACCGGCGCGCTCGAAGCCGACGGCCTCAGCCGTTTGGTCCTGTCGGCCGGGCTCGATCGTCGGCAGATCGCTGTGCTGCGGCTCTACAAGCGGTACCTGCGCCAGGCCTCGATCCCGTTCAGCGCCCACTACGTCGAGCAGGCGATCGTGCGCCATCCCGAGATCGCCCGCGGCCTCGTCCATCTGTTCGATACCAAGTTCGACCCTCGACGAATCGATACGACCGCATCGGGCGATCGGTTGGAGGCCGTCGAGCGCTGCCGAGCCGATCTGCACCAGCTGCTCGATGCGATCCCGTCGCTCGACGACGACCGGATCTGTCGTGCCTTTCTCACCTTGATCGATGCGACCGATCGGACCAACGCGTTCCTCGGGCGGTCCGAGATCGCGGTCAAGCTGCGCCCCCACGATGTCGGTTTCCTTCCCGAACCTCGGCCGCAGTTCGAGATCTTCGTGTGCTCACCGTTCGTGGAGGGCGTGCACCTCCGAGGCGGTCGCATCGCTCGCGGCGGACTCCGCTGGAGTGACCGTCCCGAAGATTTCCGAACGGAGGTGCTGGGGTTGGTCAAGGCGCAGTTGGTGAAGAACGCCGTCATCGTTCCCACCGGGGCGAAGGGCGGCTTCGTGATCAAAGCGTCGTCGGCCGACCCTGCCGACCGCGACGCCGTGCGCGCCGAAGGCATCGACCGCTACCGCCGATTCGTGCGAGGCCTGCTCGACCTCACCGACAACGTGGTCGGTGACCGCATCGTGCACCCGCCCGACGTGGTCATCTACGACGCAGACGATCCCTATCTCGTCGTCGCGGCCGACAAGGGCACCGCCACGTTCAGCGACATCGCCAACGACATTGCCGCCGAGTACGACTTCTGGCTGGGCGATGCGTTCGCGTCGGGCGGAAGCCACGGCTACGACCACAAGGCGATGGGGATCACCGCCCGCGGCGCCTGGGAGAGCGTACGACGCCATGCCAGGGTGATCGGTAAGGACGTCGACGCCGACGAGCTCACCGTCGTCGGCGTCGGCGACATGTCGGGCGACGTGTTCGGCAACGGCATGCTGCTGTCGCGTCACATCGAGCTGGTGGCGGCGTTCGATCACCGCCACGTGTTCCTCGACCCAGACCCAGACCCCGCAACTGCATACGGCGAACGCCAGCGCCTGTTCGAACTGCCCCGATCGAGCTGGGCCGACTACGACAGCCGCCTGATCTCCGCTGGCGGCGGGGTGCACTCGCGTCAACTCAAGGCGATCACGATCACGCCCGAGGTGCGCCGCGTCCTGGGACTCGACGCGTCACTGAGCGCGCTACGACCCGACGACTTGATCTCGGCGATCCTGCGCGCTCCGGTCGATCTGCTCTGGAACGGCGGGATCGGCACCTACGTGAAGTCGTCGGCGGAGAGTCACGCCGACGTCGGCGACCGGGCCAACGACGCAGTGCGCGTCGACGGCCGAAACCTTCGCGCCCGCATCGTCGGCGAGGGCGGCAACCTCGGCCTCACTCAGCTGGCTCGTGTCGAATATGCGATCAACGGTGGGCTGATCTACACCGACGCGATCGACAACTCTGCTGGCGTCGATTGCAGCGACCACGAGGTGAACATCAAGATCTTGCTCGACCAACTCGTACGCGACGGCGAGTTGGCAGTGAAGCAGCGCAACGACCTGCTCGTCGAGATGACCGACGAAGTCGCTCGATTGGTGCTCGACGACAACCGGGCCCAGACGTTGGCTCTGATGATCGCGCGGACCCAATCGCTCTCGATGGTCAACGTGCACGCCCGCTACCTCGACACGTTGGAAGCCGAGGGTTACCTCGATCGTGAGCTCGAATTCCTGCCGTCCGACAAGCAGATCGCCGAACGCCAGAGTGCCGGCAGTGGGCTGCGTGCTCCGGAGTTCGCCGTGATGATCGCCTATACGAAGAACGCAAATGTGGTCGAGATGCTCGACTCGGACCTTCCCGACGAGCCGGCGCTCGAACGCGACCTGATGGAGTACTTCCCCGTCGAGGTGCGCGAACGCTTCCCCGAGGCGATCCGTTCGCACCGCTTGCGCCGGGAGATCATCGCCACGAGCGTCGTCAACAACATGGTCAACCTGGCAGGAATCTCGTTCGACCACCGCATGACGGAGGACTCGGGAGCATCGGTCTCCGACGTCGCTCGGGCGTTCCTCGCGTCGCGAGAGATTTTCGGATTCGTCGACATCTGGCATGACATCGACGCGCTCGGCAGCAGCATCGGCCTCGACACCCAGATCGCGCTGTTCCTCGAAGTTCGACGGATGACCGAGCGCGGCACGGTCTGGCTGTTGCGGCACCGCCGCCCGCCGCTCGACATCGCCGACGCGATCGATACGTTCTCGGCGGGGATGGCATTCCTGTCCGAATCGCTCGACCGCGTCGTGAGTGGACGGGTGGAGATCGATGTCCAACGAGTGCGCGACGAACGTGTCGCTGCGGGGGTGCCGCTCGACCTTGCGGCCTGCTCGGCGAGGTGGCCGTGGCTGCACAGCGGATTCGACATCGTGGAGATCGCGCACACCGAGTCGCGCAACGTCGCTGACTCCGCCACCGCGTACTGGTCGACGTTCGATGCCTTCGAACTTGGCTGGCTGTGGGACGGCGTGGGCAATCTTCCGCGGTCCGATCGTTGGCAGCAGCAAGCGCGATCTGCGATCCGCGACGACCTGATGACAGTGATCGCCGACCTCACCCGCACCGTGATGCGGTCGGCGAACGGCTCGGCGACGTCGTGGATCCAGGCCAACGAACGATCCGTGGGGCGCGCGCTTGCCATGCACACCGAGATCCGGCGAGCCGAGAGCTTCGACCTGACCACGCTGTCGGTCGCACTTCGCCAACTCCGGAATCTGACGATCACCACCGTCGCTGCGACATCGAAGCCGGACTGACAGGACGCTGTGGCCGGGTAGCGTCGACGTTGTCATGACCACCGGGCCACGCTTCCGATTCGCACCGTCACCGACCGGTTCGTTCCATGTGGGCGGTGCTCGCACGGCGTTGCACAACTGGGCGTTGGCCCGCCGCCTCGGTGGCACGTTCGTGTTGCGGATCGAGGACACCGACGACGCCCGCAATCGGCCCGAGTGGACACAGGGGATCATCGACGCGCTGGCGTGGATCGGCATCTCTGCCGGCGACCCCCACTTCGAGGGCCCGCACCTCCAGAGCGAGTACGCCGAAGCGCACATCGCAGCCGCGCACAAGCTCTTCGCCGACGGTCACGCGTACTACTGCGATCTGACGGGTGAGCAGATCCAAGAACGCGCGAAAGAGCACGGTCTGAGCGGCTACGACGGACACTCCCGTGACCGTGGGCTCGGGCCCGGCACCGGCCACGTGCTGAGGTTCCGGGTGCCGGAGGGAACCACGGTCATCCACGATCTCGTGCGCGGCGACGTGTCGTTCGAGAACTCCACCATCGAGGACTTCGTGCTGCTGCGCGGCAACGGCACACCGGTGTTCCTACTGGCCAACGTGGTCGACGACATCGAGATGCGCATCACCGATGTCGTGCGCGCCGAGGAGCACCTCCCGAACACCCCCAAGCAACAAATGCTGTGGGAGGCGCTCGGGCACGAGCCGCCGCGTTGGGCCCACGTTCCTGTCCTGGTCAACGAGCAGCGCAAGAAGCTGTCGAAGCGGCGCGACAAGACCGGGCTCGAGCTCTACATCGCCGACGGCTACCTCGCCGACGCGATGGTCAACTACCTGATGACGCTCGGCTGGACGCCGCCGGGTGCCGAAGCCGCCGGCAGCGAGATCGTGCCGTGGTCAGAGATCGAGGCCGCCTTCCGGCTCGAGGACGTCACGCACTCGCCCGCGTTCTTCGACGTGAAGAAGCTCGCCGCATTCAACGGCGACTACATCCGGATGATGTCTCCCGACGAGTTCGTCGAGCGCGCCGGCCAGGAGCTGCCCGCCGCATGGGATCGCAATCGCTTCGCCGCAATCGCTCCGCACATCCAGGAACGTCTCACCACGTTGCGTGAGGTGCCCGACAAGGTCGACTTCCTCTTCTGGCCCGACGGCGCCGCTGTCGAGTACGACCAGGCCTCGTGGGACAAGGCGTTCGCACCCGAGTGGGCGGCCCCCCTGCTCGCCGACGTGATCGATGCGTACGGCGAAGCGTCGTGGACGGCCGACGATCTCAAGGCCCGCCTCGAAGCTGTGATGGCGCAGTATTCGATCAAGCTCGGCAAGGCGCAGGCCCCTGTGCGTGTCGCTGTCACCGGGCGCGCCGTCGGCCCACCGCTGTTCGAGTCGTTGGAGGTGCTCGGACGCGAAGAGACGTTGCGGCGCCTCGTGAACGCCGTCTCGGCCGCTGGCGGTGACGCTCCGAGCGTCGGAGGTTGACCGCAATGGCTGACAGCGAGTTTCGGCTTCCCACCGACCGGGAAGTGGCGCGAGACCGTGAGTTGATAGAAGCGCTCGATCGACACCAGACCGTCGGAGAGAAGTACGTCCGGACCGGCGAGGTGCCGCAGACCGTGCACCGTGAGCCGTCGATCAGTCCATCGGTGAACGCCGGATTGGTTCGCGATCCGACCCCGGTGTATCCGCTCGCGTCGCCGCCACATTTCGTCGGCCGCAGGATCGTGCAGGTCGTGCTGGTTCTACTGCTGGCGGGCGCCGCGTACTATGCCGTGTCGTTCTGGCAGGTGTGGTCGACGGGCCGGGCGGATCAGGCTCGCAACGTCGACGCCATCGTGGTGATGGGAGCAGCGCAGTACGACGGGCGGCCCTCGCCACAGTTGGCCGCCCGTCTCGATCACGCCGTCGAGCTCTGGGATGACGGGGTCGCACCGCGGGTGGTGGTCACCGGTGGGAAGCAGGAGGGCGATCGGTTCACGGAGGCATCGGCGTCGGCGCGGTACCTCGTCGACCGTGGCGTGCCCGAGTCCGTGATCGTGCAGGAAGATGCGGGTTCGACCACCCACGAGTCACTCGACCGAGCGCGTACGCTCCTCGACGAATCGGTCGACACCGTGCTGGTGGTCACCGATCCGTACCACGCCCTGCGCAGCCGGCTCACCGCCGAAGAGGTCGGATTCACCGCCTACGTGTCGCCAGCACCCGATTCGGTCGTCGGTGGGAGCACCGGGCTGCGCCGCGAATTGGCCGAGGCCGCTGGCGTCGCAGTCGGACGGATCATCGGGTTCGAACAGCTGAGTGGCCTCACGGACTGAGGCCGATACAATCCGGTCCCGCACCGGTCGTCGACTCCTCGTCGACCGTCACGCCATGGGGTGTGGTGTAATTGGTAACACAGCAGTTTCTGGTACTGTCATTCGGGGTTCGAGTCCCTGCACCCCAGCTCTGATCGACCGCCAGCTTCGCAGTTCTTCGAGGTCGGCGTCGTGCGTGCAAACCGCGGCCAGCGACATCCGGCGTCGATTTTTCATTGCGTTGCGTCCTGATTCGCGGCGGGGGCCGTGGAGTGGCGGGTGGGATCGCCGACCCGGCTGATATCGTTGCGGATCGCTACTTGGCCCCATCGTCTAGTGGCCTAGGACACCACCCTCTCAAGGTGGCGGCACGGGTTCGAATCCCGTTGGGGCTGCCAAGAAAGTACCAGGTCAGAGCCACTCTCCCGAGTTCGAACAGGGTGGCTCTCCTGGTTTTTTGGACTCGTTGCCAATCTGATTCCAATCGCTCTGGAAGGAGAATTGGATGGAGGGTTTCGTGAGGCAACGAGGGGCGTCGTGGGAACTGAGGGTGTACCTCGGTCACGATCCGCTCACCGGCGAGAAGCGTTACGCAACGCGAACGGTGCGTGGTGGCAACGAGCGTGAGGCGCAGACTGCGCTCGCTGAACCGGTCAGCGAGGCCGAACGCGCCTTGA
>JBBQEU010000116.1:0-9381 GCA_038321235.1 Acidimicrobiales bacterium
GGCGACACCCTCACGATCCCCGTCGGTCTCGGTGCCAACACCTCGGTGCCCGAGAACGATCCGCTGTTCGGCTCCGCACTGCTCGGAGTGCGTTCGTTCAGCCCGCCGCTCTACCAACAGCACGGCATCGTCGGCTCGGCCGTCAATTCGGTCACCGACATCTTCCCGGTGTCGTGGGAGTCGACGAAGGGCATCGTGAAAGTGCTCAATCCGGTGAACCTGGTCGACCAGCTCACCGACACCGAGAACGCCGACCCGGCTGCCCGCCCGACCACGATCTACGGCATCACCACGGTGTCCGACGACGTCGGCGATGCCGGTGGTCTTGCCGGTGTGCTGTACATGTTGGCGATCCTCAACATCTTCGTCGGGGTGTTCAACATGATGCCGCTGCTGCCACTCGACGGCGGCCACGCTGCGATCGCCGTGTACGAACGGATCCAGGAGAAGCGGCGGCGAATGAGCAACCGCTACTTCGCGGATGTCGAGCGGCTGATGCCGTTCGCAATGGGGGTCATCGTCGTGCTGGCGATGCTGATGTTCACCGGCTTGTACCTCGACATCACCCAACCGATCGGCTGACACTCTTCTCGTGGACGTCTCCAGCGCACTCGTTGCTCGCAAACCAACTCGCCAGATCTCCGTCGGCAACGTCAAGGTCGGTGGCGGCGCGCCGATCACGGTGCAGTCGATGACGATCACCAAGACCGCCGACGTCGAAGGAACGCTGCAGCAGATCTACGCCCTTGCCGCTGCCGGCGCCGACATCGTGCGGT
Organism: Acidimicrobiales bacterium; assembly: GCA_038321235.1. Classification (GTDB taxonomy): domain Bacteria; phylum Actinomycetota; class Acidimicrobiia; order Acidimicrobiales; family Ilumatobacteraceae; genus Sva-07. The sequence continues at coordinate 777 of JBBQEU010000116.1, forward strand.
GCACGTGCAACGAAACCGAGGCCGCCGAGGGTCTCGCCCAGATCGTGCCGCGCTCGCCGGTGCCGATCATCGCCGACATCCACCACCAGTACAAGATGGCGCTCGCAGCGATGGAGGCCGGGGTGCACGGGCTCCGCTTGAACCCGGGCAACATTCGCAAACCCGAGCACATCAAGGCCGTTGCCTCCGAGGCCCGCGACCGTGGCATCCCCATCCGTATCGGGGTCAACGCCGGTTCGCTCGATCCGGCACTCTACGAGAAGTACGGCCACGCAACGCCCGAGGCGATGGTCGAGTCGGCCCAGCAGGAGATCGCCTACTTCGACGAGGTGGGCTTCACGGACATCAAGATCTCGGTCAAGGCGTCGAGCGTGCCGCTGATGGTCGAGGCCTATCGGCAGTTGTCCGAGGTGACGGACCATCCGTTGCATCTCGGGGTCACCGAGGCCGGTCCGCCTCCGGCAGGCTTGATCAAGGCAACCGCCGGCATCGCCGCGCTGCTGATGGAAGGCATTGGCGACACCATTCGTTACTCGCTCACCGCCGACCCGGTCGAGGAGGCAAAGGCGGGGCGTCAGCTGCTCGAAGCCCTCGGCTTGCGCGAGCGCAAGAATGTGGACCTGATCGCGTGTCCGTCGTGCGGGCGCGCCGAGGTCGACGTGATCGCAGTTGCAAATCAGGCGATGGAGGCGTTCGCCGATCGGGAGATCCCGCTACAGATCGCCGTGATGGGCTGCGTCGTCAACGGTCCCGGTGAGGCTCGCGACGCCGATCTCGGTATCGCGGCGGGAAACAAGCGTGGGCACCTGTTCGTCAAGGGACAGAATGTGGCGGTGGTGCCCGAGGACGAGATGGTCGCTCAGCTCGTCGAGTGGGCCGAGTTCATCCAGGAGCACGGCGTCGAGGCCGCACTGGCCCGGGTCGACCTGGTCAAGGCCGCCCGAGAAGCCGAGAAGGATCGCGCTCGCCTGTTGGCCGATCAGGGCGACGACGCCAACCACGTCGGCGAGAAGCTCGTCGAAATCCGCAAGACCACCCGCTCCTGACTCGACGGCCCGGGGCCCGGGGTTGCGGTGAGAGGTGAGTGGGGCTGTTGCGCACAACTCTCACCGGTGGATTCGGGCCGGGGTTGCGGTGAGAGGTGAGCGGGGCTGTTGCGCACAACTCTCACCGGTGAGGATCAGGCGCGGTTGGTGGTGACGACGAAGGTGGGGGTTGACGGGGTGAGCGAGGTGCCGGGGGCGAGGTAGAGCGTCGCTCCGTCGAGGCTGAGAGCGAGCTCGTGGCCGGTCGAGGTGTGGGTGGTTCCCGGGTCGAGGCGCACGAGCGTGCAGCCAGCCTCCGGTAGCGGATACCGACCGTTGGCGCCGACCATGACGGGCTGGGCAAGCGGGGTCGGGTCGAGGATCCGGAGCAGTTCGTCGACGTCCACGTGCTTCTCGGTCAGGCCCCCGCGAACCACGTTGTCGCTGGCGCCCATCAGTTCGATGCCGGCGCCTGAGAGGTACGCGTGGACGTTGCCCGCCGTGAGGTGCAACGCTTCACCCGGCTGCAACGTCACTCGGTTCAGCAGTAACGTCACGACCACGCTCAGATCGTTTGGATACTGGCTGGACAACGAGGTGACGAGCCGGGCCTCGGCCCGATCGCTGCTGGCGCAGGCGACGATCGTGGGTTGCGGGTCGATGCGGCCGCGGTAGAGCCCCTCGATCGTGGCGGCGATTCCGTCGTTGCGCACGATGCGGGCCAGTGGTTCGGCGCCCAGCGCACCGAGCAGCGTCAGGCTCGCAGCGATCGGGCGGATCCCGCAGAGGGCGTCGAACGCGGTGAGCGCCACGAGCAGCTCTGGTTTGGCGCGATCGTCGGGATAGATGCCGCGGGCGAACCCGTCACGGGCTTGCTCGGTGGTGGGGTGGACTTGCAGCGACAGAGGCTGTGCGGCCGCGAGCACCTTCAGCAGGTACGGCAGCTCGCCGGTCCGATCCGACAGGGGTCTCCCGTCCGAGAACCCCGTCGGGCCGTTCGGGTGTGTGCCGAGCCAGAGTTCGGCCCATGGTTGGCCGTCGGCGGTGACGTGGAGCAGTTCGGGGATGAACGTCGGATCGCCCCAGGCGTAGTGCTGGACGACGCCCACGATCGGGATGGGCTCGATGCTCACGGTGTCGGAACCACTCAGACTCCGAGTTCGGCGGCGCGGGCGAGCACGCGGTCGCGCTCGGCGCCGATCGTGGTCGAGTCGCCGTGGCCGGTGTGCACGATGGTGTGGTCGGGGAGGGCCAGCAATGTGTCGCGGATCGATCGCACGATGGTCGGCTCGTCGCTGTGGCTGCGTCCGGTGGCGCCCGGCCCGCCGCAGAACAGCGTGTCGCCGCTGAACACGGTGTCGGCGCCGGCGTCGTGGAAGCTGCAACAGCCGGGGGAGTGGCCGGGGGTGTGCAGCACCGTGAGCTCGTGACCGCCGACGTTCAACCGCTCGCCGGGCGTGAGCGCCCGGTCGGGCGATGCCTCGGGCCAGACGATGTCCCACAACATGCGGTCGGCGTCGTGGAGGATGATGGGCGCGTCGACCGCGTCACGCAGCGGCACCGCTGCGTTGATGTGGTCGTTGTGGCCGTGGGTGAGCACGATGGCCGAGACCCGTCGCCCGTTGACCGCCCCGACGATCGCCTGGTGGTCGTGGGCGGCATCGAAGACGATCACCTCGCGGTCGTCGCCGACGATCCAGATGTTGTTGGTGACCTCCCACTCGCCGCCGTCGAGCGCGAAGATCCCATCGGTCGTCACCAGTTCGATGGCCATCAGCTCGGACCCGTCTCCGCCGAGGTCAACACCACGACGCTGCGCAAGACTTCGCCGCGCTCCATCTTGTGGAACGCCTCCTCGACGCCGTCGAGCCCGATCGTCTCCGAGACGAAACCGTCGAGATCGAGTCGACCCTGCAGATACAGGTCGATCAGCATCGGAAAATCGCGCGACGGCAGGCAATCGCCATACCAGGAGGACTTGAGGGCACCGCCTCGCCCGAACACGTCGATGAACGGCAGCTCCAGTGTCATCTCGGGGTTCGGTACGCCGACGAGTACCACCGTGCCGGCGAGGTCGCGGGCCTGGAACGCCTGCTTGTACACCTCTGGATGGCCGATTGCCTCGATGCACACATCGGCGCCGAACCCGCCGGTGACCGAGCGGATGAATTCGACCGGGTCGGTCTCTTTCGAGTTGCAGACGTGCGTGGCCCCGAAGCCCTTGGCCCACTCGAGCTTGCGGTCGTCGATGTCGATCCCGATGATCGTGGACGCACCGGCGAGGCGTGCTCCGGCGATCGCGGCGTCGCCGACGCCGCCGCACCCGAACACGGCGACCGACTGGCCGCGGGTGACGCCGGCGGTGTTCAACACGGCGCCGAGGCCGGCCATCACGCCACAGCCGAGCAAGCCGGCTGCCGCTGGCGAGGCTGCAGGGTCGACCTTCGTGCACTGGCCGGCGGCGACGAGCGTCTTGTCGCAGAAGGCCCCGATGCCGAGCGCAGGCGACAGCTCGGTGCCGTCGGTGAGCGTCATCTTCTGCGTGGCATTGTGGGTGTTGAAGCAGTACTGCGCCTCCCCACGTCGGCAGGCCCGACAGTCGCCGCACACTGCACGCCAGTTGAGGATCACGAAGTCGCCAGGAGCGACGTCGGTGACGCCCTCGCCGACCGACTCGACGATGCCGGCAGCCTCGTGGCCCAGCAGGAACGGGAACTCGTCGTTGATGCCGCCTTCTCGATAGTGCAGGTCGGTGTGGCACACGCCGCAGGCCTGGATCGCCACCACCGCCTCACCAGGGCCCGGATCGGGGATGACGATGGTCTCCATCGTGACGGGTTCGCCCTTCGCGCGAGCGATGATGCCTCGAACTTCCTGACTCATGCCTGCGAACGTAGCGCCGTTACCCATGGTGTCAGACACCATGGGTAACAGGTCGGGAGCTGAGTGTGGAACCAAAACCGATCGGGGAGCGTCGAAACAATATGGACCAGCGCATCATCCCCGTTCTGCTCGTCGCCGCTCTGGGTCTTGCCGCCTGTGGTGGCGATTCCGACTCGCCTGCCGCAGACGACTCGCTGCCCCCCGTCGGCGCCGGCTACCAGCACCCGAGCGGCGCAGACGACGTGGTCATCGAGTACGCCGAAGTCGGCGGGTTCGTTCCCCGCGAGTTCGCGTTCCAGCAGACCCCGAACGTGCTCGTGTCGGGAGACGGTCGAGTCTTCGGCCCGGGTGCCCAGATCACGATCTATCCGGGACCGCTGCTGCCGGCGGTGCAAGTGCAGCCGATCACCGAGGAAGGCATCCAGGCGATCCTGGCGGCGGCTGACGAGGCCGGGCTGTTCCAGCAGGTCGACTACGAACAACCGACCAATATCGCCGACGCCTCGACGGCCCGCGTCACGATCAACGTGAGCGGCGAAACCTACGTGCACGAGGCATACGCGCTCGGGCTTGCCTTTCCGGGTGAAGGCAGTGAAGAGACGACTCCCGAACGGCAGGCGCTGGCCGACTTCATCGCTCAGTTGAACGATCTGGCGGGCCTCGTCGGAGCCGACCAGCTCCGCGAGCAGTCGATCTTCGAGCCGTCGGAGTACGGCATCGAAGCGATCGTCGTCGAGGACCTGTCGGTGTACGGCACCGACGGCATCGAGCCCACCCTGGTCGGGTGGCCGACCACCGCAAGCGTCCGCCTCGCCGAAGCGTCGACATGCACCGTGGTCCCCGCAGCCGAGGTCGGCGAGACATTCGGTGCAGCCAACCAGCTGACCTTCTTCACCGACGCCGACGTCACGTACCAGGTCCTCGTCAAGCCCATCCTCCCCGGCACCGCCTGCGCCTGACGATTACATCAGGGGTCAGACCCGCGATGTAATCGTCCAGCAGATTACATCGCGGGTCTGACCCCTGTTGTAATTCGCTCAGAAGAGGCGGAGGTCGTCGGGCTTCATGCCGCGCAGCGTGTCGTAGTCGACCTCGACCCAGCGGAAGCCCCGGGCCTCGGCGAGCACCTTGGCTTGCGGCTTGACCACCTGGGCGACGAAGACACCGCGCACGGCCCCGAGCGACGAATCGAGGTGGAGTCGTTCGATGTACCGCGCCAGCTGCTCGACGCCGTCGATGTCACCGCGTCGCTTCACCTCGACGGCGACCACCCTGTTCGAATCATCTCGGCAGACCAGGTCGATCGGCCCGATCGCCGTCGGGTACTCGCGGCGCACCAGGGTGAGCCCCGCTTCGATCGCATGTGGACTCGCCGCGAGGAGTTCTTGCAAGTGCGCCTCGACGCCATCTTTCTGCAGACCCGGATCCTCTCCGAGTTCGGCCGACACATCGCTGAGCACCTCGTGGAGCGTGATCGTCAGCAACTCCTGCTTCGGATTGGTGACCACCCAGTGGTCGCCGTTGTCGACCAGGGAGTTCGGAGCGTTCATCCAGTTGAGGGGCTTGTAGGCGCCGCCGTCGGCGTGGATGGCGACGCAGCCGTCGGCCTTCACCATGATCAGCCGGGTGGCCTCGGGGAGATGAGCGTCGAGCCGACCGGAGTAGTCGACGGAACAGCGGGCGATCACCAGGCGCACGGACGGCGACGCTACTTGTTGAGCCGCGGGCGCTCTGCTTCGACGTGCTCGCGCATCCGCTTCTGGATGAGCCCGCGCCGCTCCTGCAGTTCGCGATAGGTGAGCGAGTTCACCGACGAGTCGAGGCCGATACTGGCGCGAACCCCGTCCATGTCGAACTCGACCGCGTTCGGGTCGACGCCCAGTTCACGCCCGAGGCGCTCGCCGTGTTTCTGGGCGAACATCATCGAGATGTTGGCGACCTCGGCGAGCAGATCGAGATCCGGTGCGAGGCGGGCGATCGCACCGTCGAGGAACACCATGTTCTTCACGTAGAGCATCAGCTCCTTGGGGAGCTTGGCGCCGTAGCCGAGCAGCGCCTTGACCACACGCTGGACCTCCTGGACCATCTCCTCACCGGTGAGGGTGGTCGGATCAATGACCTCGTCCTCGAGGCGGAGGTCTTTGATGACCGCTTCGAGGTCGGTGTCCATCGGCAGTGCGCCGAGGTCACGCAACGCTGCCATCTGGGTGCGCACGTCGTTGGTGGTGGCGCCGAGCATCAGGCGCAGGAAGGCATTTCGCCGCGGCCCGCTGAGGCGACCGACGATGCCGTAGTCGAGCAGTGCCGTGCGGCCGTCGGCGAGCACGAAGAGGTTGCCACCGTGGAGGTCGCCGTGGAAGATCCCCTCGACGATCGCGCCTTCCATGAAGGCGACCATCGCCGTGCGCACGACCTCTTCGGTGTCGATGCCGGCGTCTTTCATGCCGACCACGTCGTCGAAGTTGAATCCGTACACCCGCTCCATCACGAGGACCCGCTTCGTGACCAGGCGGGGGTGCGGCCGCGGGACGATGTACTGGTGCTGGTCGAGGTCGTGCAGCATCGTGGCAACGTCGAGCATGTTGGCGGCCTCCATGCGGAAGTCGAGCTCCTCCACGATCGTCTCGGCGAACAACTCCACCAGCGCCGGCGGATTGGCGAGCGCAGCCACCGGGATGCGACCGACCAGGTAGGGGGCGAGCCATGCCATCACGCGCAGGTCCTTGCGGACGAGGCGGGCCACCGTGGTGCGCTGCACCTTGACCACGACGTTCTCGCCGGTCAACAGCGTGGCAGCGTGCACCTGGGCGATCGAGGCGGCTGCGAGCGGCGTCTCGTCGAACCGGGAGAAGACGTCTTCCAACCGGGCGCCCAGGTCCTGCTCGACGGTGAGTCGCACCTCGTCGAAGGACTCTGCGGGCACCTGATCGCGGCACTTCTTGAACTCGCTGACCAGTTCAGCGGGGAACAGCCCCTCACCGGAGGAGATGATCTGGCCGAGCTTGATGTAGGTCGGCCCGAGCGCCTCGGCCGCCAGTCGGAGGCGGCGCGAAACGTCGGCACGGCTGGCTTCCGGCGTGTCGAACTTCTTGCGGCGCTTCTTGAGCATCCATGGAGCGATCGCACTGCCGAGGTGGCCGACGACGGTGAGTACCCGGTATCCGGGCGGCAGCTTCGATGGTTTGGTCAGCCCGGGAACCTCCGCCTGGGCCTGGCGACGCAGCCGTGCGGCCATGTGCGACCACCGGATCTCGCCACGGTCGAGTTCCCATGGGGCCTCGTCGGTGAAGGATCCCCACGCGAGATCCGAGGGGCGATGGGTCTCGGCGGGTACGGCAATCACCCAGACATGATGCCGGATTCTCGAAGATTCGTCGCCGCGAGGCAACATCGCGTCATGACTGATCGTCCCTTTCGCGTTCTCGGGCTCCAACAGATCGCAATCGGCGGCCTCGACAAGGGGGCACTCACCGGTTTGTGGACCGGGCTGCTCGGTGTGGAGAAGGTGAGCGATTACGTCAGCGCAACCGAGAACGTCGACGAAGACATCTTGCGCCTCGGCGACGGTCCGCACGCAGTGGAGATCGACCTGATGCAGCCGCTCGACCCCGAGCGGTCGCCCAAGGTGCACGTGCCGACGCTCAACCACGTCGGGGTGTGGATCGACGATCTTGCCGCCTGTGTCGACTGGCTCACCGGGCAGGGGGTGCGCTTCACGCCAGGTGGCATCCGCAAGGGTGCGGCGGGCCATGACGTGTGCTTCATTCACCCGAAGGGCAACGACGACACTCCCCGTAGTGGCGAGGGCGTGCTGATCGAACTGGTGCAGGCGCCGCCCGACGTGATCGCAGCACTGGGCTGATGGACGACTCGTCGAGTTCTCTGACCGATGCGCCCGGCGCAGGCCCAGTGGCGGGGATGCGGGTGGTCGAACTCGGCGTGTGGGTCGCGGGCCCGGCGGCCGGAGGGATCATGGCCGACTGGGGTGCCGACGTGATCAAGGTCGAACCGGTGGGCGGCGACCCGCAGCGGGCGGTGTTCGGTTCGGTCGGGCTCGACGGATCGATGCCGGTGCCGCCGTTCGAGGTCGACAATCGCGGCAAGCGTTCGATGGTGCTCGACCTGCGCGACTTCGACGATCACGCCATCTTCGATCGTTTGCTGTCGACGGCGGACGTGTTGGTCACCAATATGCGGCCCGGGGCGCTGGAGCGGCTGGAACTCGGACCCGATCGGGTGTGTGCTCGTCACCCAAGGCTGGTCTATGGGGCGATCTCGGGGTACGGCCTCGATGGGGATGATCGTGATCGCGCCGGGTACGACATCGGAGCGTTCTGGGCACGCTCGGGGCTGGCACACACGATGGTGCCGCCCGGCGAGATGCCGCCAGGGTTGCGCTCGGGCATGGGCGACCACCAGACCGGGATGACCTTGGTTGCCGGGGTGATATGGCCAAGCTGTTCGAGCGCGAACGCACCGGCCGGGGCGGTCTCGTGGCGACCAGCCTGTTGCGCACCGGCATGTACTCGATCGCCTGGGATTTCGGGATCCAGCTGCGCTTCGACCGACGCGAGTCGACCAAGGCTCGTGATCGCAGCCGGGCTCCGCTGGTCAACAGTTACCGCGCCGGTGACGATCGGGTTTTCTGGCTGATCTGTCTCGAGGCCGACCGTCACTGGCCGAAGGTGTTGGCCGCA
>JBBQEU010000117.1:0-9186 GCA_038321235.1 Acidimicrobiales bacterium
CGGCGCCAAGCGGATGATCTCGATCGACCTCCACTCTGGTCAGATCCAGGGGTTCTTCGAAGGGCCGGTCGATCATCTCACCGCGATGCCCGTGCTCGAACAGTACGTGCGCACGCACGCCAAGGCGCCGGTGATCGTGTCACCGGATGCGGGACGCATCAAGGTTGCCGAGCGGATGGCGCAGCATCTCGGCGACATCGGCGCCGACCTGGCCTTCATCTACAAGCGACGGCCCAAAGGCACCACCAACGTCGCCGAGGCCACCGAGGTGATGGGCGACGTCGCAGGCCGTCTGTGCGTGATCACCGACGACATGATCGACACCGCTGGCACCATCTGTGCAGCCGCCGAGTTGCTCGTGCAGCGCGGGGCGAGCGAGGTGTGGGCGATGGCCACGCACGGCGTGCTGTCGGGCCCGGCGATCGACCGGCTGAAGAACGCTCCGATCACGCGCGTCGTGCTCACCAACACGCTCCCGCTCCCGTCGGAGAAGCAGCTCGACAAGATCGAGGTGCTGTCGGTCGCCCCACTGATCGCCGAAGCCTTGGGCGCCGTGTTCGACGACACCAGCGTCAGCGAAATCTTCGACGGCGAAAATCTCGCCTGACACTCCCACCCCGCCACCCCTCACCGAAATCCGATCCCCGAAATCCGATCCCCGAAATCCGAAAAATCACACTGACGTTGCGCTGACCGCAACGCTGACGCGCCATTTCGGTGAACTTTCCTACTCCGCAGTGCGACCGCCCACTGATGAGGCGTGCTCGACGATGAATTACTCATGCTCGCAGCCCGTCAATACGGAGTGGTCGCGGTCGGCCAGCTCGTCGAGATGGGACGAAGCCGCTCGGCCATCAGCCGCGCACGGAGCCGAGGTGTGCTGGTCGATGCCGCAACCGGTGTGGTCCGGGTCGCATCATCACCAGAGACCTTCCGTCAACGTTGCATGACGGTCCAGCTCCAAGCTGGTTCAGCGGGCTTCATCGGAGGAACCAGTGCGGCACGAATTCTCGGGCTGCGCGCGATGCCCGAGTCGCCGATCCACTACACCGCACCGCGCTCTTTCCGCCGGACACTTCCCCCGTGGGCCGACCTGCACATCACTCGGTGGTACGACGAGACCACCGACCGACAACTGCTCCCGGACGGGCTCCTGATCGCCACGCCGATGAGGATGCTCTGGAGTCTCGCCGCGATGTTCAACCAGTTCCGGTTCGAGCGGGCTGCCGAAGACGCCTGGAATCTGGGCCTCATCGATCCGACCGGCGCAGCCGATTACCTCGAGAAGCACCGGTGTCGCGGCAAGGACGGCGTGGCTCGCCTCGAGATGTGGTTGGAGCGGACACTTGGTCGCTCACGCCCCAGCCAGAGCAACCTCGAGCGCCGCTTGATCGAGGCCCTCGAAGCGGCCGGACTTCCTTCGCCTGAACGTCAATACCCGCTGACGCTCGCCAACGGCGAACTCATCCACTTCGACATTGCGTGGCCTGACGTGAAGCTGGCGGTCGAACCAGGGGATGCCTGGTACCACAGCGGAAGCCTTGCCGTCCGTCGCGACCAAGCGAGAGATCGTGCGTGCGTGGAACTGGGTTGGCAGGTCATCCGATTCGACGAATCGATCCGCTCCGACTTCGTCTCGGCCTCACGCCAGATCCGTCGCATCTACACGTCTCGACAGCCCCAACTCCGAACTGGCGCGTGAGTGTTGCGCTCAACGCGACCACAGCGCGACTTTTCGGCACTTGGGGAACGGGAGGGGATGGCGATACGGGGCGGTAGATTAGGGGGCTGCTGTAACGACCTGGCGTCTGTTGTGTGGGCGCCGTCACGAGATTCGATGGAAGCCGATCACCATGTCTGAGACCGTTCTCACCGCCGAAGTCGGCCGCCGCGCCGGGAGCTCCGATGCACGCCGCCTGCGCTCCGAGGGCAAGATCCCCGCCGTCGTGTACGGCCACGGGATGGATCCGATCAGCGTGTCGGTCGATCGCCGCGAGCTGCGCCAGGCCCTCTCCGGTACGGCCGGCATGAACACGATCCTCGACCTCACCGTCGACGGCGCCGTGTACCCGACGTTGATCAAGGACATCCAGCGCCACCCCGTGAAGCGCTCAGTGACACACATCGACTTCATCCAGGTCAACCTCAACGAGGAGATCGTGGTCGCGATCCCGATCCACCTCGAGGGTGAAGCCAAGGACGTGTCGGCCCAAAACGGACTCGTCGACCTCACCATGCAGGAGCTGCAGGTCCGCACGACGCCGCGCAACATCCCCGACGGCGTCACCATCGACATCAGCGAGATGACCATGGACACGGTCATCCGCGTCGAAGACCTTCCCCTGCCGTCGGGCGTCACCGCCGAGGCCGACCCGGACGCGCCCGTCGTCACCGTGCTCACCATGCGCACCCCGATCCTCGACGAGGAAGAGGCTGCTGCAGAAGCAGCCGCTGCCGACGCCGCCGGCGAAGCTGGCGAGGGCGAGAGCGCCGACGCTGCTGCTGACTCCGACGGCGAGTGACGACCCCGGCACCGGCCCGATGACCGGTTGCCACGTGGTGGTCGCTCCGACCACGACTCATCGTGCACCGCGAAAACCTGAAATGGCGCGCCGGCGTTGCGCTGAGCTGCACAATCGCGGGACTTTTCGGGCTGGAACGCGCTGATGGGGCTGTTCGGGCGTATCGGGAAGGGTGAGCCATACGACTGGTTGGTCGTCGGGCTCGGCAATCCGGGCGAGAAGTACGCCCGCACCCGCCACAACGTCGGCGAAGAAGCGATCCGGCTGATCGCCGAGCGACGTGGCGTGACGTTGAAGGGCGGGCGAGACAACGCGCTCGTCGCGGAAACACGCCTCCCGGGACCCGACGGCGACGAGCGCGTCGTCTTGGCGTTCCCGATCACGTTCATGAACGATTCCGGCCGGGCCGTCAGCGCCCTCGTGCGCCGGTTCCAGATCGACACGCCAGAGCAGATCATCGTCGTCCAGGACGAGCTCGACCTGTCGCCAGGTGAGCTGAAAGTCAAGGTCGGAGGTGGGCTCGCCGGCCACAACGGCCTCCGGTCGATCACCCAGCACCTCAAGAGCCAGGACTACCTCCGGGTGCGGATCGGCGTTGGAAAGCCCGACCACAAGGACGTCGGCAAGGGCCACGTGCTGTCGAAAGTTCCCAAGCTCGAACGGGAACTGCTCGACATCGAGATCGCGAATGCCGCCGACGCCGTCGAGTTGATCGTCGCTCGAGGTGTGGACGCCGCGATGCAGCGGTACAACGGCAAATGATGACCGCCGACCTGTCCGATTGCCGCCTCGATCGACATTCCCAACCGGAATCCGGTGGAATCCGATCGCTGAGCGAACGAATCGTGCCGGATTTCGGGTTGGTGGGGGTGCGGCGGTGAGCGGTGTGACGGCCGTTGTGTCGCAGATGGCGCCGCTGGGCGAGTTGCCCGCATTGCTGCGCGACGAGCCGGGGTTGACGCGGGCGCTCGGCGATCCCGAGGCGCGGCTTGCGGTGGTGGAGGTGGCGCGGCCGATCTCGATCGCGGCGCTCTCGGTGCTGTCGTCGCGGCGGCCACTCGTGGTCAGCTGCCCGACGGGCACGATGGCGGGTCAACTCGCCGACGATCTCTCGCAGTTCCTCCCGCCCGGCGAAGTCGTGCACTTCCCCGGCTGGGAGACGCTGCCGTTCGAGCGGGTCAGCCCCAGCGTGGAGACGATGGGCCAGCGCCTCGACATCCTCTGGCGTCTGCGCGATCCCGAGCGGTGTCCTGCGATCATCGTCGCCGGCGTGCGGGCGCTGATGCAGAAGCTCGGTCCGGGCGCGACCAGCACCGAGCCGATCATCGTGCGCCCAGGTAACGACGTCGATCCTGACGCGCTGGGTCGACGCCTGGTCGGGTTCGGCTATCGACGTGAGGAACTCGTCGAGCACCGCGGCGAGTTCGCCCGGCGCGGAGCGATCGTCGACGTGTTCCCTTCGACTGCCGACGCGCCGATCCGCATCGACCTCTGGGGCGACGAGGTCGACCGTCTCACACGTTTCGGCGTCAACGACCAGCGCTCGACCGACGACCTCGACGAGGTGATGATCTTCCCGGCGCGCGAGCTGATGCCGACCGCAGACGTGCGCGCCCGCGCCGAGCGACTCGTCGCGAGCGAGCCGTGGGGCCGTGAGCAATGGGAACGCCTCGCCGAGGGCGTGCACTTCGACGGCATGGAGAGCTGGCTGCCGTGGCTGGTCGACGACGACCAGTTGCTCACCGACGTCCTCCCCGAACGCGCAAAGGTGCTCCTCGTCGAACCACGTCGGATGCGCGACCGCGCCCTCGACCTGATAGCGGAAGAGGACGACCTCGCCCGCACCCTCGCCTCGACGTGGGCGCGCGATCCCGACAAGTCGTTCCCCCGCCTCCACGCCGACCCCGACACGCTCCTCGACGGTGCCGGTTCGTTCTGGTCGATCGACTCCACTCCAGAATCGCCCGACACTCCCCTCGTGGAGGCGTCCGGCTGGGGCCCGGTCGCCGGCGACGGCTCCGGCCTCACCGACCGCCTGATCGAGTTGATCGGCCGCGGTTACCGAGTGGTCGTGGCCGCCGACGGCACCGGCTCGGCTCAACGCCTCCGCGACCTGCTGTTGAACAACGGACTCGACTTCCCGGTCGTCGCTCCCGGCGCTCCACTCAAGCCCGGCGGCAGCGTCACCGTGGCCCAGTTGCATCGCGGCTGCACCCTGCCGAACGCAAAGGTCGCCATCGTCGCCGAGAGCGATCTCACCGGCCGTCGCCGCGCCCACCGCACCGTCCGCAAGCAGAAGCGCGAGAGCGCCAGCACGTTCGAGGACCTGAAGGCCGGCAACTACGTCGTGCACCATCAGCACGGCGTCGGCAAGTACGAGGGCATGGTCAAGCGGGCGATCGGTGGCGTCGAGCGCGACTATCTGCTGATCTCGTACAAGGGCGGCGACAAGCTGTATGTGCCGTCGGACCAGATCGACACCCTGCGCCAGTACGTCGGCGGCGAGGCCCCGAAGCTGCACAAGCTCGGCGGTTCCGACTTCGCGAAGACCAAGAGCAAGGTCCGCTCGGCGGTGCGCGAGATCGCGCAGGAACTCGTGGTGCTCTACCAGAAGCGCGTCAACGCCGAAGGGCATTCGTTCCCCCAGGACACGCCGTGGCAGGCCGAGATGGAAGATGCCTTCCCGTACGTCGAGACGCCCGACCAGCGCACCGCGATCGACGACATCAAGCGCGACATGGAACTGGCCCATCCGATGGATCGCCTGCTGTGCGGCGACGTCGGCTTCGGCAAGACCGAGGTGGCGATTCGCGCCGCGTTCAAGGCCATCCAGGATGGCAAGCAAGTGGCGGTCCTCGCGCCCACCACGCTGCTCGCAACTCAACATGGCAACACGTTCGCCGACCGGTACGCCGGCTTCCCGATCCGCGTGGAAACACTCAGCAGGTTCCTCACCGCCGGCCAGGCGAAGAAGGTGATCGAGGGCGTCAAGAGCGGCGAGGTCGACTGTGTGATCGGCACGCATCGCCTGCTCGCGAACGACGTGAAGTTCAAGGATCTCGGCCTGTTGATCGTCGACGAGGAGCAGCGCTTCGGGGTGCAGCACAAGGAGACGATGAAGAAGATGAAGACGAACGTCGACGTCCTCACGCTCTCCGCCACACCGATCCCGCGGACGCTCGAGATGTCGCTCGTCGGCATCCGCGACCTGTCACTGCTGCAGACGCCGCCGGCCGATCGCATGCCGATCCTCACCTACGTCGGCGAGTACGACGAGCGAGTCGCGATCGAAGCGATCCGTCGCGAGCTGCTGCGTGAAGGTCAGGTGTTCTGGGTGCACAACCGGGTGCAGTCGATCGACACCGCTGCGAGCCGGCTACGCGAGTTGGTGCCCGAGGCGCGCATCGCCATCGCTCACGGCCAGATGGACGAAGCCCGGCTCGAGACGGTGGTCCAGGACTTCTGGGACGGCCAGTACGACGTGCTCGTGTGCACCACCATCATCGAGTCGGGTATCGACATGCCGACGGTGAACACTCTCGTCGTCGAACGTTCCGACCTGCTGGGCCTCGGCCAGATGCACCAGTTGCGCGGCCGCGTCGGACGCTCGGGGTCGCGGGCCTACGCCTACCTGTTCCATCCCCGCGACAAGATCCTGAGCGAAGAGGCCTACGAGCGACTCCGCACGATCGGCGAATCGACCGAACTGGGCTCGGGCTTCAAGATCGCCATGCGCGACCTCGAGATCCGCGGGGCCGGCAACCTGCTCGGCGAGTCGCAGAGCGGCCACATCGCGGCGGTCGGCTACGACCTCTACTGCCAGATGGTGACGGAGGCGGTCAGCGAGATGAAGGGCGAGCCGCAACCCGATGCGAAGAGCGAGATCAAGCTCGACGTGCCGACCGACGCGTTCCTGCCGACCGACTACGTCGAGAAGGAAGAGCTTCGGCTCGAGGCCTACCGCCGCCTGGCCGGGGTCACGACGCAGGCCGAGGTCGACGACATCCGCACCGAGTGGGAGGACCGTTATGGCCCGCTTCCGGAGCCGGCCACTGCGCTGCTGCAGGTGGGCTACCTGCGCGCCGAGTGTCATCGCCTCGCGATCAACGACATCCAGATCTCCGGGTTGTCGTCGACCGGCGGCACCGCCAAGCTCGCCCCGCTGGAGCTGAAACTGAGCGAGACGATGCGCCTGCGCCGCATCTCCAAGGGCGCCAAGTACAAAGAGGACCTCGGCCAACTCGTCGTCCCGCTCCCCCGCGGCACCGACGCCAGCACGTTCCTCGCCGGGTTCCTCCGCGACCTCGTTCCCGCCGACACCTGAGCGTGGTCGCGGTGGCCTGGGCTCGGGGGACCGAGGGCGGTAGCGTGCGGCGAGTGAACCGACGTTTCTCGCTCGTGCTGCCCGTCGCTGCGATCGCTGCACTCACCACCGGGTGTGCCACGTTCTCCGACAGCAGCAACGTCGCCCGAGTCGGCGATGCCACACTCACCAACGACGACTTCCAGGCACAGCTCACCGACCTCGGCGCGACGAGCGATCAACTGCTCCCCGCCGATGCGGTGCGCGCCCAGATCGGCACCTGGATCGGTGAGCAGCTCGCCGACGCCGACACGCCCGGCGTCAGCGCCGAGGACGCAGCCGCCCTCTACGACGATGGAATCGAATCGAGTGGCTCCGCCTGCATCAACGGCATCGTCGTCGAGGACGAAACGACCGCCGTCCGCGTTGCCGGCGAGCTCCGAGACGGCGCCGACTTCGGCGAGCTGCTGACAACGGAGAACCTCGACCCGAGCCTCGGCGAAGCGGGTGGCGACATCGGCTGCATCACCAGCGACCAAGTCGCCGGGGCCACCGACGTCGAGTTCGTCCAGTCCATCGCCACCTTGTCGGCGGACAATCCGATCGACGTGTCACTGTTGCGCGATACCACCGGAGCCGAGTTCGCCTGGGTGATCCTGGCATTCCGCCCATTCGCCGGGCTCTCCCCCACCGACGTCGACACCGTCACGACGGCGATCGACAACACCGCACGACTCGCCACCGCCGACGTGTTCGTCGACCCCCGCTACGGCACGTTCGACGCGGCGACCGGTCAAGTCGTCGCGCTGGGCTGACCGTGCACGAGGTCGAGCAGAACCTGGCCGAACGACCTCGCATCGTCGTCGTCGGTCTCGGTCCTGGCGGTCACGACCACGTCACCGTCGAGACCCGCCGAGCGATCGACCGCGCCACCCATCGCTACCTGCGCACGTCGATCCACCCGTCGGCCGACCTGGTGCCCCACGCGATCACGTTCGACCACCTCTACGACACCGTCGACACGTTCGACGAGGTGTACCACCAGATTGCCGACACCCTCGCCGTCGCCGCGACCGAGCACGGCGAAATCCTGTACGCGGTGCCCGGGTCGCCGCTGGTGCTCGAACGCACGGTGCGCTACCTGCTCGCTCGCGACGACGTCGAGTGCGACATCCGACCAGCGATGTCGTTCCTCGACGTGGCGTGGGCGCGTCTGGGCGTCGACCCGGTCGAGGCCGGCGTCCGGTTGGTCGACGGCCACGAGTTCGCCGCCGCCGCAGCCGGCGAGCACGGACCGCTGCTCGTCGCCCACACGCATGCCAACTGGGTGCTGTCGGACATCAAGCTGGCGCTCGACGAGGCGACGGGCGACGAGCAGGTCACGATCCTGCACGCGCTCGGCACGTCCGACGAACGCATCGTCGAGACCACATGGGCCGACCTCGACCGCACGATCGACGCCGATCATCTCACCTCGCTGTGGATTCCCCACCTCGCCGCCCCCGTCGGAGCCGCCTACGTACGATTCCACCAGTTGACGCGAACCCTTCGCGAGCAGTGCCCGTGGGACATCGAGCAGACCCATCAGTCGCTGATTCCACATCTGCTGGAAGAGACCTACGAGGTGGTCGACGCCATCCGCGCGCTCGACGTGAACGACGAACGCCTCGGCGCGGACCTCGATGCCGATACCGACACGGATGCCGATCTGATCGAGGAACTCGGCGACCTGCTCTACCAGGTCGAGTTCCACGCCACGATCGCCGAGCAGGAAGGGCGGTTCACGATCGCCGACGTGGCGAACGGCATCCACGACAAGCTGGTTCGGCGCCACCCGCACGTGTTCGGCGATCTCGTCGGCGCCGACCTCGACACCGCCGAGGTGCTGTCGAACTGGGACGACATCAAGCGTGAGGAGAAGGCACGCACCTCGATCTTCCAGGGCATCCCCCGTTCGATGCCGGCGCTCGCGTATGCGGCGAAGGTCGGCACCAAGGCGTCGAAGGTCGGCTTCGACTGGCCCGACGTCGACGGCGCGTTCCCCAAGATCGCCGAAGAGACCGCCGAACTACGCGAGGCGATCAACGATCCGCGGTCCATCGAAACGGCCACGACGGACACGGCCACGACCGAGGAACTCGGTGACCTACTGTTCGCAATCGTCAACGTTGCACGCCATCTGCACATCGATCCCGAACTGGCACTCCGCGCCGCGACCGACAAGTTCCGTAGTCGCTTCGAGGGCGTCGAACGCCTGGCGCTCGAGCGTTCGATCGACCTGAGAGCCGCGGACCTCCCCACCCTCGATGGGCTCTGGGGCGAGATCAAGGCGCACGGCTGACCCAGTTCGCCGAGGCCGTC
>JBBQEU010000118.1:0-9177 GCA_038321235.1 Acidimicrobiales bacterium
CTCGGTGAGAACCGAGCCGAAGTCTGATACATCGGTGATACATCGACACTTCGGTCGGACCGAGGTGAGTGTATCGCACCTGGTAGATATGGTCGGGATGGGGAGATTCGAACTCCCGGCCTCCTGCTCCCAAAGCAGGCGCGCTAACCAAGCTGCGCTACATCCCGGATCTGTTCGATGATGCTACTGACCGATCTCGACATCAGAGCACGATGGCGGTGTCGATCCGCTCCGGTGGTGCCGGCCACTGCCGGGGTCCGACCGAGAGACCAGCGACATCGAACGCTTCTCGGAGTTGGTCGACGTGCAGGTGGTGTCGGCGATCGCGCGAGTCGAGGTTGGTGATCACCGCGACGACATCGAGATAGGCGGCCAGGAACACGCCAGAGTGCCCGGCCCCCGGCCCGGCGAGGGCGTGAGCGAGTTCGTGAGCGACCGTGGCAATCGTCGTCTGGTCCGCGGCGAGGCGGATCACCGTGGTCTCCCCTTCGACACGACGGGCGCTCGAAGATCCAGCGTCGCGACGGGCCGCGACCACGCTCACGGGGAATCCGGGCCACCAGGCTCCCCCGACAACGGCGGAAATCGCCGACGCGACCTCTGTGAACGGACGTACCGATTCGAGATCGGTTCCATCGAACGCCGCAGCTTCCGCGGCATAGACCTCCGCGCGCCCGGAGTCCACGTTCACCCCGGCCCCAATGATCGTCGACCCTGTAACCGGTGGCGCCCGAGGTCGGACCGCTCCGCAGCGGCGCTCCCGGCGCTCCAGCCGCTGACTTCCGCGCCGGCGGTGCCCCGTGCAGTGCGCACCCGTCCGAACCGCTGCTGGAGGAACTCTTCGACCCGGCGCCCACGCTCGAGCCGCACGAGCGAACGACCGGCGTCGTCGATGGCGACCTCGGTCGGCGACGTAGCTTCGGCGACCCGGCGTACGTCGTCGAGCGACTTCGCCACGCGATCGGCGTAGCCGAAGAGGAACGAACGCCGATACCGCTGCGTCGCCGCCGACGTGGCCCTCCGCTCCGCCGACATGCGCAAGGCTGCCTGCGCGTGCAACGAGGTGTAGATCACCTCCACCAAATCGAGATCGGAGCCGTACCCAGCGAGGTAGGCGATCGTGCCGGTCGGCGTGGCGGCGAACACGACGCGAGCATCGTGGGCCTCGGCCACCGCCATCAACAAGGCCAGACGAGCACGCACATACGCGCCTCGACCGAGGGGAATTTCCCGCACGGCCAGGCTGTCGTTGCGCCGCTCCGCCAGCGATGCGGGGTCGATGCGGTGTCGGGCGATCAGCTCGGCCGCCTTGCGGGAGAACGCGTCGGCCTCGTGGCTGTTGGCCGTTGCGGCGGCCTTGTCCATCAGCTTGCGGACTCGATCCACGAGACCACGATCGACGTCCTCTGAGTTACCGTGATCACCTTTCACCGGCGACGACATTTTATCGTTTGACTTCGACATGAGATGGTGATCGTAGGAGTTATGACCGTGACAGCTGAGACGACCCTCCCCCTCGACGACGATCGCATCGACGGTCGCACACTACGCCGAATGAGAAACCGGACGTCGGTGATCGTCGCGCTGATCGACATCATCCGCGAAGGGAACCTCCATCCCGGCGCATCCGAGATCGCCGACCGGGCCGGCGTGTCGCATCGATCGATCTTCCGGTACTTCGACGACCTCGACGACCTCGTGCGCACTGCCATCGATCACGCATTCGCCGAGGCCCGCCCACTCGCGGAGATCCCCGATATCGGCACCGGTCCGCTTGCCGAGCGGATCGCCGCCTTCGTCGACGCCCGCATCGCGCTCTTCGAGCACGTCGACGGAACGATGCAGCTCGCCCGGATGCGCGCCCCTTCGATCCCATCGATCGACGACGGCATCGCCGGAATCGCCGAGCTGTTCCGGGTGCAGATCGCCCAACACTTCAAGGCTGAACTCGCCGACCTCGCCGACGATCAGCGGTCCCTGCTCGTCGACGGGATCCTGGTGCTGACCAGCTACGACTCGTTCACGATCCACCTGCGCCTGCTGCACAGCGATGCCAAGCGAATGCGCGCTGCGTGGGTTGCTTCGCTCGCCGCCATACTCACCTGACGTTCGGCGAACCGGCGCCGCATCGAGTCGAGCAGCACACGGAAATACCGTGACGCCGCTGCGACCGATTGTCGAGCCACCGACTGTGGAGCGGGTGACGAGAATCGAACTCGCCCTATCTGCTTGGAAGGCAGAGGTGCCACCACAACACTTCACCCGCGTGATGCCTGCCCAACGATAGCGGAACCGGCCGGAGCCTCACTCCGAAGAGTTCGAACGCCGCCCTGCTGACCTCGTGGTTCCAGTGGGAGCGCCTCGGCAACCTGCCCGACATCGCACCGAACCGGATGCGCTTACTCGAGCCGAACGACACCTTCGAAGCCAACGGTCGCACCTACGCGACTGTGCGCCCGCCGCTGTACGACTCGCCGACCACCCGCGGCCTCCTCGACACCGCCACCGGCGTGTACTGGGCCAGCGACTGCTTCGCCACCACCGTGCCATATGGGATGGACCGACGTGTCCGGGGAGATGGCGACCGACGGCTGGACCGGGGCCTGCTACGCCAACCCCCAACAGCTCAGCCCCTTGGCCGTCGACGGTCGACCCGACGATCTACCGGTCGGCCGTGGAGCGACTGACCTCGATGGGGATCACCACGATTGCTTCGTGCCTCAGCCCGACCATCACCGGCACCAACGTTGCGAGGGCCTTCCAGATGCTTCGCGGCGTCGTGGACGTGCCGCCGATCGCCGAGCGTGGCGAGCGACTTGTCGTGGTCGTCGCCCACCCCGTCGGCGAACTCAGCGCGTGGAACCCGACGACCACCTGCAGCTGAAACTGCCGTTGATCCACGAGAACGCACCCCGAGCGGGCTCGCGGCACGCGAACGGGGTGACCGTCAGCGTTGACGGCCACCCCGTGCACGTTCACGATCGCATCGGAGGGTGCTCAGGACACAGCAAGGTCGGTCTTGGCGAAGACATCCGGCACTGGGTACTCGCCGAGCACGTAATACAAGATCGCGGCGTGTTGAGCGTCGATGATCTGAATTGATCCGGCCAACATGATCGCGTCAGCGTCGGTCAGCACGTTCTGCGCGCTGAGGTAGGTGGCCGCTGCGATCTCCTCCAACATCAACGCCAACTCGGCTGCGCCAACGACGTCGGTGACCTCTGCGAATGCAGCGTCGACGGTCGGCTTCAACGTCGCATTCGGCTCGGTGACCTCGGCAGCGCCGGCGCCCGACAGCACCGTGTTCCATGCGTCGAGATGCTCTTGATGTTGGGCCAACGCCGTGGTCACGAACTCGCCGACCGCCGGTGGGACCTCTCCGAGGCTTCCAGCGCCAGCAGCGTCGAGCGCCGCTTGGTATGTGTCGACGGCGAGTACTTCGAGGCCGGCGGCCAAGGCCGCGACCTGGAGATTGATGTTCTCCTCACCGGCCACGGTGGTGTCGGTCGCGGTGCCCTGCGGGGTGCTGTCCATCGACGTCGGATCCGGCGCCTGCGATCCGGCGGTTGAACCCGTGGAGTTGACCGGTGAGGTCACGTCGTTGCTGTCGCTGCCGCATGCGGCGGCAACGAGACTGGCGCCGATCACGGCGGCACCGCCGAGAACTCGGCGGCGGGTGAATGAGGGACTGAGGGTGGTGGTTGGCTCGTTCATCAGACGGCTCCTTCTTCTGGTGGGCTGGCAAGACTGACGTCTGCGAACGCGTCTGGGAAGGCGACGCTTCCGGCAGCGGCTGGAAGTTTGGCGATGTCGGCCCCGATCGGGATCGCGATCAATTCGGGTGCGCCGCCTTCGAGCAATGCTCCAACGGCAAGCAGGGTGGCCAGGTGCTGGCATTCGACGCCCATAACGCTCGCCATCAACATTCTCGACGTGACATCGGTGTATCGGCTCAAGTCGGCGAGGTATGTGTCGGTCGCTGCCTCCTCCAACGTTGCGGCAAGTTTGACCACATCGATTGGTGCCGCCAGCTTCGCCTTCGCAGCTTCGACGATCGGGGTGTATTTCGGGTTCGTGGCGGTCTGATCCGTCCCGCCGAGAACCTTGGTCTGCGCTGAGAACGCCTGACGATGCTCGTCATGCTGGCTCATCGTGGTCTCCGCGAACTTGACGATCACCGGGTTGCCGTCCTTGATGAACGGCAGCGTCAACGCAGCCTCGTACGTGGCAACTGCGAGGAGTTCGAGCGAAACCGCAGTTTGTAGCTGCATCACATCGATGTCCCCATCAGCCGCCGAAGCAGTGCTGGAGAACGCGTAGCTGACCGCGCCGACACCGAAGACGCCACCGACGGCCATCGCCACTCGGTGGATCAATTGCTGTCGGTCCCGTTCGAATTCGGCCACGGTCTTGGAGTCCGCTCGGTACCCGGCTCGACGGCGATCGGACGCGTGGTCCGCGAGGTCGGGCAGTGTGGCGCGGCCGACGGCCATCGCGTCGGTGTGCAGGTCCTGCGATTCCTCGATCAGCTCCCCGAGTGCGCGCTCGTCGATTCGATCTGGTCTGGCCAGTTGGCTCATTGTGGCTCCTTGGTTGGTTCGGGGGTCTCAATCAGCGACACCGAGGGTCGGCATCACCATTCGGCGCATCACCGGGGTCCGGAGCGACGGCTGATTGATCCAGGTAGGTACCCACGCGCTCGATTGCGTAAACAACTTGTCCGCAGACATCTGGTTCGACAGCCTGGGATGGGCGTACCGAAGCCCCGTGCGCGACAGCTTCGACCACCGCCTGCGTACGCGATTGGTTGTGATCGATGCGGGGTATGTGGGTGACGAACGTCCCGGCCGAAGGGCAGCCACTGCACATCGAGGACGCGCCCAGTCGAACCGGGATCCGCCGATCCGAACAGAATGTAGGTCTCCATGAAAACCACACCCCAGGTACTTGCGGGCACGCTGTTGTCCGCGACGCTCCTCCTCGCGGCATGCGGCAGCTCGGCCGACGAACCCAGCGCCGGCTCGGCGACACCACCTGCAGAATCGACATCGTCACCAGAACCGACATCGACGGCAGACTCGACATCGACGGCATCGAACCCACCCGCCGCCACCGGGACGACGGTTGGCATCGACGACTTCGCGTTCAGCCCCGACACCGCCACGGTCGCTGTCGGCACGACCATCACCTGGACGAATGAGCAGGATTTCGCCCATACGGTCACTGCCGACGACGGATCATTCGATTCAGGCGACCTGGCGACAGGCGACACGTTCGAGCACACCTTCGACTCGCCCGGGACGTTCGCCTATGTCTGTTCGATCCATCCCAACATGGCCGGCTCGGTCGTCGTCCAGTAGGCACCGCCAGGAACAACTCCGGACACGATGGGATCAGCACTTCGATCGAGCGTGTCCTTGCGCTGCGGTGTTTCGGCGTTCGACGTCGGGGGTAACGCCGTGCCCACGATGATCGATGCCGGGATTCCGGTCGCGCCCGGCACCCGTGGGCGGACTCCAGCAGTCCCGCTACGCAAGGAGATGAGATGACGACGACAACGACCATCAACCCCACCACTGGTGACGATCTCGTGACGTACCAGGACCACACGGACGCCGAGGTCGACGGGATCGTCGACGCCGCCCACGCGGCGTTCGGAGAGTGGCGACGTCGTCCGCTGAACGAGCGTTCAGACATCGTTCGAAAGATCGGGTCCTTGCTCCGCGAACGGTCGGGCGAGCTCGCCAAGATCATGACCGACGAGATGGGCAAGGTGATCGCTCATGGCGAACGCGAAGTGCAGCTGTGCGCGCAGATCTGCGATTGGACTGCAGAAAACGCCGCTGAGGAACTCGCCGACGAAGAGCGACCGCTCGACGGTGGCCGGGCGATCGTTTCGTATCAGCCCGTCGGGCTCATTTTCGGAATCCAGCCGTTCAATTTCCCGGCGTACCAGGCGATTCGCTTCAGCATTCCAAACCTCATTGCCGGCAATGCTGTGTTGCTGAAGCACGCCCACAGCGTGTGGGGTTCTGCTCTTGCCCTCGAGCAGCTGTACCACGACGCTGGCGTCCCCGACGACTTGTTCCGGGTCGTGAAGATCTCGAATGAGCAGAGCAACGCACTGATCGCTCACCCGCTGGTTCGCGGTGTCACGCTCACTGGAAGCGGTCAAGCCGGCAGCGTCGTCGCAGCCGAAGCAGGCAAGCATCTGAAGAAGACGGTCATGGAGTTGGGCAGCAACGACGCCTATCTCGTTCTCGGAGACGCCGACATCCCGACTGCGGTCGAAGTGTGCACGACGGGACGCATCTTCAACAACGGTGAGACGTGCGTCGCCGCCAAGCGCTTCGTGGTCGTCGACGCCGTCTATGACGCGTTCGTCGATGCGTTCGTCGAGCAGTTGAAAGCGGTCCAGATGGGTGACCCGAACGACGAGGCCACTGGACTCGGCCCGATGGCCCGCAAGGACCTTCGAGACGACCTCCACGAACAGGTCCGATCGTCGGTCGACGCTGGGGCGAAGCTGACCATGGGCGGCGAGATCCCTGACCGACAGGGCTTCTTCTATCCCGTCACGGTTCTCGAAGACGTCGTGCCGGGTATGGCGGCATATGACGACGAACTCTTCGGTCCCGTGGCCTCGATCATCCGGGTCGCGGACGACGCCGAAGCCATGAGGGTCGCCAACGACTCGCGATTCGGACTCGGCGGCGGCATCATCTCGAAGAACGTCGAGAAGGCGATCGCGATGGCCACCGACGAGTTCGACACCGGCATGATCAACATCAACGGCTACAACCTCGCCAACCCGCACCTCCCGTTCGGTGGCGTCAAGGACTCTGGCTACGGTCGAGAACACGGCGGGTTCGGCATCAAGGAATTCGTGAACGTCAAGTCGATCCAGGTGACCGACTCATGAGCCAACGACAGCAGGAGACAAACATCATGAAAGCCGCCATTCTCACCGAGTACGGAAACAGCCCGGAGGTCGCCGACATCGACCGACCCGAACTTCCGACCGACAGCGTGATGATCGAAGTCCACGCTGCTGCCATCAACCCCGTCGACTGGATCATCATGGACGGCCACATGCAGGAGATGCTCCCGTACGAGCTCCCCTGGACCGTCGGCTATGACGTGTCAGGCGTCGTGGCCGACGTCGGATCCGACGTCGACGGCTTCTCGGTCGGCGACGAAGTGTTCGCCCGTGCCGACGGCATGCAGGCCGGCACCATGGCCGAGTTCGCTGCGGTCAAAGCGAGCGATCTGGCGATCAAGCCGGCCAACATCTCTCACGCCGAAGCAGCTGGCATCCCGCTCGCCGGCCTCACCGCGTGGCAAGCGTTGTTCGACCACGGTGGCCTCCAGGCCGGTCAGCGAGTGCTGATCCATGCCGGATCAGGTGGCGTCGGCACCCTCGCGATCCAGCTGGCCAAGCAGGCCGGCGCCTGGGTCGCCTCCACGGCGAGTGGCGAGAACGAGTCGCTCGTCGACGACATGGGCGCGGACCAGTTCGTCGACTATTCGAAGGAGCAGTTCGAGGACGTCGTGGAAGCCTGTGACCTCGTGTTCGACATGCTCGGCGGCGACACCCTGAAGCGGTCGTTCGACGTGGTCGAGCCGGGTGGCACGATCGTGTCCATCAAGGGCGATGCACCCGAGGGGCTGGCCGAAGAGCGCGGTGTCACCTTCCACCAGTTCTTCATGGAGCCGGACGGCGATCAACTCGCCGAGATCGCTGCGTTGATCACCGCCGGCACCGTTCGTCCGGTCCTGGACAGCACCTATCCGCTTGCCGAAGTCGCCGCCGCCTACGATCACGCCCGCTCCGGTGATGCCAACGGCAAGGTCGCCGTCACCGTTCGCTGATTCACCACGATGCGTTCGTGACACGTCGCGTCGCTCGACTCCCTCCGAGAGCCTCGGGGCCGCGAGAGTAGGGGCATGGCTGATTTCGATCTGTTGATCACCGGTGGTTCCGTCATCGACGGGACCGGCGCCGATGCCCGTCTCGCCGACGTCGCAGTGCGCGACGGCGTCATCGTCGATGTCGGTCCGTCTGGCACGGTGACCGGCACGGCTACCCGCACGATCGACGCGACCGGCAAGCTCGTGATTCCGGGCATCGTCGACATCCATGCGCACTACGACGGGCAGGCCACCTGGGACTCTCGGCTGCAGCCGTCGTCGTGGCACGGCGTCACCACTGCGGTCATGGGCAACTGCGGAGTCGGGTTCGCGCCGGTCCACGACGACGCACACGACAAGCTGATCGAGTTGATGGAGGGTGTCGAGGACATCCCGGGCGTAGCACTCCACGAAGGCCTCAGCTGGAACTGGAACTCGTTCGGCGAATTTCTCGACGCCGTCGAGAGTCGTCCGCACGACATCGACATCGCCGCCCAGGTCCCGCACGGTGCACTCCGGTTGCACGTGATGGGTGAGCGCGGAGCAAACCACGAAGACGCCACTCCTGACGACATCGCGGCGATGGCCGAACTGGCGCGTCAGGGCATCGAGGCCGGCGCCCTCGGTTTCAGCACGAGCCGGACACGCAACCACAAGACCTCCACCGGCGCCTACACACCGACCCTCACCGCAGCGCCCGACGAACTGATCGGCATCGCCGAAGGAGTCGGCGCAGCGGGGACCGGCGTGCTGCAGGTCGTGTCCGACTTCGTCGACGCCGACGCCGAGTTCGCCACACTGCGGGCGATGGTCGAGCGGTCGGGTCGACCGATGTCGATCTCGATCGCCCGCAACCCGCAACTCCCCGACGCCTTCCGCGGTTGGCTCGATCACATCACTGCGGCGAACGCTGACGGCCTGGTGATGACCGGGCAGGTCGCAGTCCGTGCCGTCGGGCTGATCCTGGGCTTGGAGTGCACGCTCAATCCGTTCCTCACCAACCCGGTGTACGGCGAGATCGCCGACCTGCCACACGCCAACAAGGTCGCATTGCTCCGGGAACCCGAATTCCGCGACCGCCTGCTCGCCGAGGCCGGCGCACGATCGAAGGCCAAGCTCGGCGGCAACCTGATCGCCCGCTTCGACCTGCTGTTCGAGATGCAGGACGAGCCCGATTACGAGCCGACCTTGGACGACTCGATCGCCGCCCACGCGGCGCGTGCCGGGGTCAGCCCCGAGGTGTACGCCCTCGATGTCATGGTGAAG
>JBBQEU010000119.1:0-9176 GCA_038321235.1 Acidimicrobiales bacterium
CCGGTCTCGGATAATCCTGTGCTGTCGTTGTCGAATCAGCCGCCGCGAATGAACCCCAGCGCGATCCGTGCTGGCGAGGTGCGCGGCGCGACGCCGACGGCGCACCGAGTCGACGAGTGTGGGTGAACCGCTCACGAGCACGAAGCGGGGACCCTCGAAGCGATCGGCACGAGGTTGGTCATGCACGATCTATCGGCTTGCCGAAGGCGGATCCTGAGTGGTCGCAACGCTAATCACGAGTCGACTTCAACTGTGGTCCGCATCCAACCCACAGGACGCAGATCGATCTCGAGTCGTCCGCCTGGAGGACTACGAGCCAGCGTTCACGGGCGACGGCCAGCGAACGCCGAGCGTCGGAAGATCAAGAACCAACCGGCCACCTGATGTGTCGCTGTCACAGCCGAGCCCGACCACGAGTCGACCGCCACGTGAGCGCGCCGGACTCTTCGGTTGTCGCCCGATCGATCCACGAGAGCTCGGAGTCGTGGGTGTGATGCCAGTGGCCGTGGAGCACGACCTCTGGGCGTGTCATCTCGACCGCGGCGGCGATCGGGGCGCCCATTCTGACGGCCGGTATCGTTCGGGCATGCCCGGTGAGCGTTCGATCGATCGTCCGCGGATTCGGCATGCCGCCATCCCCGAGGACGCATGGCTGGTCGTGCGCGGTGTCGCGTCGATCGAGCCGGAGACGTCTCGGCGCCAGGCTGAGTTGTTCCGGCGCCGGTTCGAAGGATGGGGCCGCTTTGGTTTGTCGGCGTTCTACGCACGGTCAGACGATGAGGTGCTCGATCTGGGCGAAGACCGACTCGACGCGTTCGCGACCCTGTTCGTGTACCAACTGGCCGACGTAATCGATGCCGGGTTCGAGGTCGTGCCGACATACCGGAGCCCGCACGTGACGATCACGTTCTACGATGATGTCGATACCGGTGTGGCCCGCCTCCTGGCGGTGTCGCACCGCACCGTCAGCAACCCGGCATTTGGACAGGAGGAAGCATGAAGATCGATCTGTTCGTCGACTTGAACACCGAGGACGAGACTGGCTTTCCCTGGACGTACCTCGATCAGGCGGCTGACCCGTCCGTGGTGGTGCCCGGTCGGCTCATCGTCGTCGGATCTGGTTCCGCGCTCGCGATCGCGGAAGTCATCGACGTCGCCGCTGATGGATTGGTGCACGTCCGGCCGCTTCCCGGTCCTGTCACCGAGCAGCGGTTGACGAACGCGTCGCAGCGCGTCTGACGGCGACGACACTCGCAGCGGCCCGCACCAGCAATGTTGGTTCGCGCGATTGAGCCGATGGTCGTTGGCCTGAGCTGACCGCCCGTCCGGCTACCTTCGTTCCGGTGGCACGAGCGGTGAATAGGGGAGACGATCAGCTCGCCGACTCGTTGGGTCGGCTCGGCGATCACGAAATTCGTGCGCTGCTCCTGAAGGCAGCTGCGGACCATGACGACGTGGCGCGGGCGGTGCGGTTGGCGGGCGCGGCGCCGGCGGATCGGATCGCATCGTTGAAGTCCGAGGTGGACGGCGCGCTGCGTACCCGCCGGTTCTTGGGCTACCGCGAGTCGATCGAGTGGGCACAGGATGCCGCGCCGGTGGTCGATGAGCTCGCGAATAAGGCCGTCGTTGCGCCGTCTCGTGATCTGCTCGCACTCGTCGAGCGGGCGATCGGCCATGTGGTCAAGGTGATCCTGAAGGCCGACGACTCCTCCGGCACCATCGGTGATCTCGCTCGACGGTTGCTCGAGATCCACGAACAGGTCTGCGATGCGGGTGTCGCTGATCCGGTTCGGCTGGCCAGGTGGATGGTCCGCTTCGGCTTCGACGATCAGGACTTCTTCGCCGTCGATCCGGTTCGGTACGCCTCGGCGCTCGGCGACGACGGTCTCGCGGTTCCTCGCACACCTGAGGAGCCAACTTCCAGATGGCAGCAGCTCTGGCGATGGGCGCCAACTCACCTACCTGCGAACGGGACACTGAGCGGTCGCGCACGACTCCGAGACATGGAACGCACTGTTCGCGAACTTCGCGGAAGCTTTGCGTAGTGCCCATTGCCAACGACCCATGAAACATCTAACTTCACGTTCAGCGGGTGGTGAAAAAATGTTCCGGCACGGTCACGTCGCCGAACCTTTGGAGGGACCACACATGAAGCCATCGTGGAAACGACGGGGCATTGCCCTGATTGCCGCCGTTGCGGCGGCAACCGCCACTGCACCCGTTGCCTCGCCGACCGCTCGAGCGGAGCCAGCAGGACTTTCGGTCGGCAACGACAAGGCGATGTACGTCGTCCAAATGCTCGACATGCCTGTCGTTGCGTACGACGGCTCGGTCAAGGGCCTCGCTGCAACCAAGCCCAAGGCTGGTCAGAAGGTCGACCCGACAAGCGCCAAGGTCACCAAGTACGCCGCCTTCCTCGACCAGTCGCACTCGGCTGCGTTGTCCAAGGTGGGCGGGCGCAAGATCTACGACTACCGCTACTCGTTCAACGGTTTCGCAGCGGAACTGACAGCGACCGCAGCTATGAAGCTTCAGGGCATGCCTGGGGTCGTCGCGGTATCCAAGAACGAAATGTTGTCGCTCGATACGGCTGACACCCCTGACTTCCTCGGCCTGTCCGGCGAGGGCGGCGTGTGGGATCAGCTGGGCGGTCCGATCGGCGGCAAGAGCATCGATGGTGCCGGTGAAGGGGTCATCATCGGCGTCGTCGACTCGGGTGTCTGGCCCGAGAGCGCGAGCTTCTCCGATCGCAACGCGAAGGGCAAGCGCGTCTATCAGCAGATCGCTGGGTGGCATGGCAAGTGCGTTCCGGGCGAGGCCTTCGCCGCCTCGATGTGCAACCAGAAACTGATCGGTGCCCAGTACTTCAACGAGGGCTTCGGTGGTAGCGCCGGTGTCGATGCGAGCTTCCCTGACGCGTACGAGTTCAACTCGGTACGTGACGCTGACGGCCATGGCACCCACACGGCGAGCACCGCCGGTGGCAACTATGGCGTCGAAACCAACACCGTTCTCGCCGGGACGATGCTCGGCCCGATCAGCGGAATGGCACCGCGCGCCCGCATCGCCGCCTACAAGGCGTGCTGGGGCATCTCTCCCGACGGTGGATGCACCACGGTCGACACCGTGGCCGCCATCGATCAGGCCGTCGCCGACGGCGTTGACGTCATCAACTACTCGATCAGCGGTAGCCAGAACGTATTCCTCGATCCAGTCGAGGTGGCCTTCCTGTTCGCAGCCGATGCCGGCGTGTTTGTTGCCGCGTCAGCCGGAAACGACGGACCTGACGCTGAGACCTTGAACCACCCGAGCCCGTGGCTCACGACAGTTGCCGCGAGCACCCACAGCCGGGTGGCGATCGCCAGCGGGTCACTCGGTGACGGCACCACGCTTTCCGGTGTTGGTGTGGCGGACACGACGGTGAGCAGCGGTCTGGTCTATGCGGGCGACATCCCCGCCGACGGTGTGGATGGCGATACCGCAGCCCTGTGTTACGAAGGATCACTCGACGAAGATCTTGCAGCTGGCAAGATCGTTGCGTGTGACCGTGGCGCCATCGCCCGAGTCGACAAGAGCGCCGCGGTCCTCCAGGCAGGCGGTGTCGGCATGTTCCTGATGAACGTCAGCCCGAGCACGCTCAACGCCGACAACCACTTGGTGCCGACCTTGCATGTCGATGAGCTCGCCCGTGCGACGATCCTCACCTACGTCGCCGGCGAAGGGACGCCGACCGGCACGATCAACGCAGCGATGATCACCTTCGACGGTGAGCCCGAAATGGCAGCCTTCTCGTCTCGCGGCCCGATCTCGGGTGGTGACTTCGACGTCCTCAAGCCGGACATCACGGCCCCCGGTGTCGACGTCCTCGCCGCGGTCTCGCCATACAGCTCGGGTCGTGACTTCGACTTCCTGAGCGGTACGTCGATGTCCAGTCCCCACATGGCCGGTATCGGCGCACTGATGACCGATGCGCACCCGAACTGGACTCCGATGATGATCAAGTCGGCGCTGATGACGACCGCCTACCAAGCGGTCACGGACGCCGGCGCGCCGGCCGACGCGTTCGACTTCGGTGCCGGTCACGTCAATCCGCCGAACGCCCTCGATCCGGGTCTCGTCTACGACGCCGGGTGGACCGATTGGCTCGGTTTCCTCTGCGGAACGGGTGAACTCGAGGCGCCGTATTGCGCCACGATCGGAATCGACCCGAGCGACCTGAACCAGCCCTCGATCGCGATCGGTGCACTCGCAGGCGTCCAGACAATTACCCGACGAGTGACCAACGTCGGTGCCACTGGCACCTACGCGGTGTCGGTCGACGGGCTGGACGGTGTCAGCGTCTCGGTGTCGCCGGATGTGCTGACGCTCGCCCCTGGCCAGACGGCGAGCTACACGGTGACGTTCACGACGAATGGTGCGCCACTCGACGTGTACGCCGAGGGTTCGCTCGAGTGGAGCGACGGTTCGCACAGTGTGCGCAGCCCGATCGTCGTCCGGCCCGTGGCAATCGCCGCACCCAGCGAGGTGAGCTCGACCGGTGGCAACATCACCTACGAGGTCGGCTTCGGCACCGGCGGAGCGTTCAGCGCAACCCCTGTTGGTCTCGTCCCTGCCGAGCAGATCGAGGGCAATGTGGTCGATGACCCCGCCAACGACATCGCCACAGCAATCGGGAGCGGGGTGGGATACACCCTGCACACCGTCGTCATCCCTGCCGGGAGCACGATGGCCCGTTTTTCGTTGTTCGACGACTACACCGACGGTAACGACGACCTCGACCTGTACATCTTCGACGCCGGCTTCAATCCGGTCGGCGGAAGCGGTTCGGGAACGTCGGCCGAGCAGGTCGACATCGACATTGAAGTATCGCCGATCGGTGCAACGACATTCCACGTGCTCGTGCACGGCTGGCAGACCGACGGCGCTGATGCCAACTACACCCTGTTCGCATGGGGTCTCCCGCCGACCGCTTCCGGCAACATGGCCGTTGCTGCGCCGGTGGTTGCGGTCGTCGGCGGTACCGGGACGATTGATCTCGAGATCGGTCTGCTCGCCGCCGACGAGAAGTACATCGGGGCGGTCAACTATGTGGTCGGCGTTACGCCGGTCGGCCAGACGATCGTTCGGGTCGACACCGACTGACCTGACCGTTCACCCGTTGATTTGGTCTATCGCACCGAGTCAACGGGTGGGCGGCATCAGGTGTCTGGATCGGCGAGACCCGTTGGTGGTCGCACCCGTTCGGGCGGACAGAAGAAGGGTGGCTGATCGCCGGCACCGTGGTACTCGTATGTGGTGCCTTCGAATGCGAGGATGATCAGACTGCCGGGGACGAGCGCCTGCGTATACGCCATACCCGGCTGCGGACATCCGATGCTGCCGTCGGACCAGGTGACGTCGGCGATGCTCACCACCTCGATCGCTGACGGGTGGAGGTCCAGCCGGTTGGCGAGATCGGCGACAGCGAAGTCGGTGCCCGAATTTTCCACTGGATCGGCACCCGGTGGATTCGTGGGAGAAGTTGGTCGGGTGGGTTCGGTCATCGGTGATGTCTCGTTGGGGCTCGCAGGAGTCGGTAGTGTGAGATCCGTCGTCGCCGTGCTCTCGGCCACCACAGCGGTTGGGGCGGTCGCGTCATCGATCGATGCCCCACACCCTGCGGTAGACACCATGACGACGCATGCCAGCCCAACGCGATTGCGCATGTGACGCTGGGAGAGCAGCATGCTCATAGTGTCGCGTGAGCCGGGTGGTTCGCTCGGTCAGCGCGATCTGACGGTTCCTCCTCGGTTGTCTCAACCAGCCGGTTGGGAGTTCGACCCTGAGTTCCGCCGCACCGTGGCGGACGATGAGGAATCGAGTGGGATCAGCCAGGTCCCGTCTCCGGTGGGCTCGACCCGACGCGCGCTGGCGTCCGACGTTGCGCTGGCCGAGCACGACCTCGGCATCGAGCAGCCGGCGCGGCCCGGACTCCAAGCCTTCGATCTTCGAGGAGGCGACCGACTCGGCGCGCAGCAAGAACCGTGCCAGCCGTTCAAAGCCGACATGCGATAGGTGCGCGTCGTAGTCGCATCCCTGACGGTCGCGGCGGCTCATCCGACTCGCCCGGCACGCTCTCATCTGTGCCTGCCATCCGAGCCGGTCGTTGGGGCTGACGATCTTCCGAATTCTCTTCCACCTTTCTGCAAGGTCGCCGTCTGTCCGTCGTCTTGTCACCTGAGCACGCCAACGGGGCGTCGCTCATCTACAAGGAGAATCACGATGACGAACAAGCCCAGCACCTCCCGCTCGAACAGCCTCCACGTCGACCGCGGCGCCTTCACCTCGAGGAGAGCCTGCCTCGCACTCCTCACCGTTGTCGGTGTGGGCGCCTTCGCCGGGACCAACGCAACCACTGCCCAAGCCGGCGGATTCGATATCGGCCCCGTGCCGACCGCCACGGTCCACATCGATCTGCCCATCGCGCAGCCCGAGCCGCAGCCGCAGCCGAATCGTGACCTGCCGCTCACACAGCCCCTGCCGCAGCCGGACCCGACCCCGGACTTCCCGATCGCCCAGCCGACGCCGGGCGAGACCGACCCGACCGTGGATACCGGAGGTCCGGTGCCGAGCAGCGGCGAGACCGCTGGAACGAACCTGCCCAGCACTGGCACCGCCACCGGGGTGATCGCTGCCCTCGCGGCTGCACTGACCGCCCTCGGGGCCGCCGCCACGTTCACAACCCGTCGTCGTTCCGCTTGATCGACGACAACGTGCGGTGTCTCACGGCCGCATCGCCTCGGCCCCGGTGGAGCGCATCGCGAGATGCGCTCCATCGGCGCGTCAAGAGTATGCGAAGCCCTCGGGTTCACGGACCCGAATGCGTGCGGACCGCGAGTCGGTCCGCACACCTGGTCGTGGGCTCCCCTCGAAGAGAAGCGACGAAGGACCATGCCCGATGAACGACAGCCGCAGCGACCAACAGGTCGTCACCGATCACATTGCCGGCGATGCGTCCGCCCTCGCTGCGATCTACGACCGGTATGCGGACAAGATCTACGACGCGGCCGCAGCGATGCTGAACGATCGCGACGACGCGGCGGACGTGATGCAGGACGTGTTCATGATCGCGTCGGAGCGCCTCACCCAACTACGCGACCGCTCGCGTCTGAAACCGTGGCTGTTCGCGATCCTGCGCAACCAGGTGTACGCCCGCACCAAACAACGCAACCGGACCCGCTCGGTGGACTTCACGGCGCCGGAGACACCTGAAATGGCTGCGCCAATCGATCACCGCGCCGAAGCCGGCTCCGCCGCGTACGCGGAACTCGCAGAACTCGTACGCAGCGCAGCATGCGGCCTCGACGAACGCGACCAATTGGCGCTCGAGTACTCGGTGCGCCAAGAACTGAGTGGAGTTGATCTTGCTGACGCGCTCGGTGTGTCGCTGGAGCAGAGCTATGTCGTGATCCACCGGATGCGCGAACTGGTGGAGCGGGCACTCGGTGCCCTCACGGTGGCCCGCATGGGCCGCCAAGACTGTGCCGGCCTCGCCGAGGTGCTCGCCGGATGGGACGGCCAGTTCAGCGTGCTCGTCCGCAAACGCGTCGCCCGCCACATCGAGGGATGTGTCGTCTGCGAGGAAGCCAAGCGGCGCCTCGCGGTGCTCCCGATGATCAGCGCCGCGCCGGCATTCGCGGCGCCCGTGGAACTTCGTCGCAAGGTGCTCGAACGAGCGGCGCAGCGAGCATCGACCCCGTTGGTGCCGTACGGCTTCGCGGCTCCTGGCGGCTTCCCCGACGTGCCCCGGCGGCGCCCGCGGATGATCGTCGGACTCGTCGCTGCTGGCCTGGTGGCGATGGTGGTGTTGCTGATCGGGCTGGTGGTGGTCGCTGGCGACGGAACCGACGAGGGCGCGGATCTGCCAGCGACCGCCGACGACGGAACGATCGTCGAGACCCCAGCAGTACCCACCACGATCGCGCCGACCACGATCGCGCCGGCGACGATTCCGTCAACAGAGGAGACCGGCTCGGCCGCGATGCCATCGACGCTGCCCGTCGTGTCGACCGCGTCACCGACACCTGCGGCGCCTCCACCAGCGGTCCCCGTGGCGACCACGCCTGCTCCGGTTCCGGGCAATCTGGTGGTGTCGACCGGACTGGTCGACTTCGGCGCCGGTGTGACCAGCGTCAACGTGACGCTGATGAACACCGGCGGCCAGCCGCTGGACCGGTCGATCTCGGGAGCGATCTCACCATTCGGTGTGTCGTCGTCCGCCGGCACGCTCGGGCCCGGCGCGTCGAGTGCCGTCGACGTCGTAGTCGATCGTGCGGCCGCGCCCGAGGGGACGTTCTCCGCCGACGTCCTCGTTGTCAGCAGCGCGTCGGGAGGAACCAACCTCGCACTCCGAGCCGTCGTCGACCGTTCGCCAAGGGTGTCCATCATCCAGGGTGCACCCGACCTGACGTGTCCACCCATCGCAGTTCCGACGATCATCGCGCGAGTGGACGACAACTCGCCGGTGTCGGTCGTGCTGAGCTGGACGGGGCCCGGCGCTCCCGGCAGCGTGTCGATGAGCGATTCGGGCGACTGGTCCGGCCCCCTCGGCGTGGACTACGTCGACGGTGTCTGGGGCTACGTCGTCACCGCCACCGACAGCGCTGGCAACGTCGGAACTGCGACCGGCACGGCCCGAGTCCAGTGCCCGACACCGGGCTGACCCATCCGTCGCCGAACCGAGCCATGTGCTTGATCGTTGCTGAGGTGGTGGAAAATCGTCAAGGTCGTGTGGCCGATGACCGATGAACGCCGAGATGGATGCTGATGGGCTGCTCGACTCGATGCGCGGTCTGCTGCTCGTGGTGCTCAGGGACGGAACGATCGACCAAGCTCGCGGAGGTTTCGGAGGATTTCTCGGCGCCGAGGTGTCGTCGCTGCGCGGGACGAACGTCTTCGAGCATGTTCCGCCGGACGAAGCGGAAGAACTGGCGTTGTACTTCATCGAAAACGCGGGCGAGTCCGAAGAAGCGATCGCTCTTCCTCTGCCCTTCCGCATGTCGATCCTGGACGGGGACGGGTTCGCACATCCGGTCGACATCATTCCGACCGGTCAGAAGATCAGCGACGACGACTGGTCGTGGAACGTGCTGCTGATTCCTGTGGCACTCAATGGTTCCAACACCCGATCGCTCGAC
>JBBQEU010000120.1:0-9153 GCA_038321235.1 Acidimicrobiales bacterium
GGAACCCAGAACAATCCGATCCGGTTCTATCAGGCGTCGTCGTCGGAGATGTTCGGTCAGGTTCGTGAGACTCCGCAGACCGAGTTGACGCCGTTCCATCCCCGGTCGCCGTATGGGTGTGCGAAGGTGTTCGGCCATGACATCGTGGTGAACTATCGCGAGTCGTACGGGCTGCATGCGTCGTCGGGGATCCTGTTCAATCATGAGGGCCCGCGGCGCGGGTTGGAGTTCGTGACTCGCAAGGTCACCAACGCGGCCGCCCGGATCAAGTTGGGCTTGCAGGACGAGGTGGTGTTGGGCAATCTGGATTCGAAGCGTGATTGGGGTTATGCGGGTGATTATGTGAAGGGGATGTGGTTGATGCTGCAGCAGGATCAGCCCGATGATTATGTGTTGGCGACGGGTGAGACGCATTCGATCGAGGATCTGGTGCGGCGTGCGTTTGCCGAGGTCGGTATCGACAACTGGGCCGACTATGTGCGCCAGGACCCGAAGTTCCTGCGTCCGGCCGAGGTCGATCTGTTGATCGGTGACGCCTCGAAGGCTCGCACCGAGTTGGGTTGGGAGCCCGAAGTCGACTTCCCCGCGCTGGTGAAGATGATGGTCGCCCACGACCTGCAACGAGAAGCCACCAAGGCCGGCATCACACTCCCGGGCTGAGACGCCGTTCGGCGAGGCGTCGAAAGATTGTTACGTCTCGAACGGCATGTCGGTGATCGCCTCCATCACCGAGCCGCTGTTCGGCGTCGCGCCGCTGCGCAGACGGCTGCGCAGCGCGAACGCGAACGTGACGAGGGCCGCCACCGACGACACGACCAAGCCGATCTCGATACGGGCGAACACTTCGTCGCTCGACAACCACGTGCCGAGCAGGAAGCCGATCACACCGACCGCCCATCCTGCGGCGACGAGCGCGTGGCCCTGCAGCGCGATCACGGCTTGAGCGGTGGCGAGGGCGAGCATGTAGACGGCGCTGCTGAGCGACAACATGGCGAGTGTCCGCCCGTTGAGGTCTGCGTCGTACACGATGCGAAGTGCCCACGGGCCCAGGATGAATGCGCCAGTCGTGCCGACCACCCCGACGGCCAGCACCACGAACATGAGCCGCTTCAGGCCGGAGCGAAATTCGACGAACTCGCCGCGTGCTGCCAAGCGACTCAGGCGGGGGAGCAGCGCCGCCTGCACGGCCTGGAACAGGAACAGCGGGATTCGTGCGAGGAGCACTCCGTAGGAGAACTCCGTGACGAAGGCGTCGTCTGTGTCAGGCGAGAGCAGCCGAGCAGCGATGGGCCCGGCATTCAACAGTGCAGCGGCGCACACCGACCCGACCAGCAACCAGCCGAGGTTGGGTGTGACCTCGCTCCACTCGGCTGGGGGACCGATCTCGGTCTTCAACGCGCCACGCCGGTACACGTATGCAACAGCGAAGAGTGGGGAGATGGCGATCGCCAACCCGTAGGCGCCTGCTGCAGTGATCCCGACGACCGCCAGTGCGACGCACAGCACGATTCGTACCACCCCGTCGGAGCCGAGCACGATCGCGTAGTCCCGGAACCGTCCGCTGCCCGAGCACACGCCCCTGGCCATGTGGGCGGGGGCGTAGGCGGCGAACGCTGCGACGAGCGCGATCACCATGAACCAGTCGCCGTCGAACAGCGACGAGGCGATCAGCGGGCTGACCGCCAAGATCGCCAACGTGACGACGCCCATCAGCACGGCGCCGAGTCCGACCACTTTGCGCACGACGGGTCGCCCGCCTTCGTTGGTCGCCCGTCGATGAGAGAGCGCACGTCCGAGTTCCTGCTCGAGCGGCAAGAAGAAGCCGGGAGCCAGGGCGAACACGGCGAACCACATCGACGCGATCGGAGCGAACTCCTCGGCGCCGCCGACGGCCACGGTACCGACTTTGAAGAACGCGTAGGTGGCGACACCGGCGATCAGCAGCGCAACGCCGACGGGAATGGTCCCCTCGGGCAGTGGCGTGCGCGCTTGCGTGGGGATCTCTGCTGACGACACGAGTGAAAGAGCCTAGCGACCAACGAGCGGTGACTGGCGGTCAACGCCGACGGCTGCGCTCGAACTCTCGTCGGCGAACCTGAGCCCGCTGGTAGCTGAGCAGCCCCAACCCGACCGTGACGTAGGTCGCGTCCTTGGCGAGTTCGACCGCTCGGGACGCCACGGTGCCGCCGACGCCGACGGATCCCCGGATCACCCGCACCAGGTCGAAATCGGTGAGGTCGACGTGCGTCGGATCGAACTGGGTGACACGGTGACGGGAAGCGACGGTGGCTGCAGGGCGACGGCTTGCCGGCGACTCATCGGAACGCGTCGTTGCCATGACGGCACGATACCGGGCACGCTCGCTAGCCTCGCCCCATCGTGGAACCGGAGACCCCTATTGCACCGCCAGTCGTCGCGGTCGTCGTCGTGCACGATCCCGGTGACTGGTTCGACGACACGCTCGAGGCATTCGCCCGCCAGGACTACCCGAACCTGCGCGTGCTCTTTCTCGTGGTGAACGACGACACCAGCAGCGCCGACGATGCCGGAAGCGTCGACACGATCGACGAGCGCATCCAGCGGCGTTTGCCGGGCTCGTTCGTCCGTTCCGTCGGTGCCGACCTCGGATTCGGTTCGGCGGCCAATGAGGTACTGCGACTCGTCGAGGGCGACAACGGCTTCTTCCTGATCTGTCACGACGACATCGCCCCCGAGCCCGATGCACTGCGGATCATGGTCGAGGAGATGTACCGGTCGAATGCCGGTGCCGTCGGCCCCAAGCTGGTCGACTGGGACGACCCGAGCGTGTTGCAGTCGGTCGGTCTGGGAATGGACCGGTTCGGCGAGATCGATCCCGTCATCGAACCCGGTGAGGTCGATCAGGAGCAGCACGACGGGGTGCGAGACGTGTTCGTGCTGCCCTCTGCATATCTGCTGGTGCGCGCCGATTTGTTCCGCGAACTCGGCGGATTCGACCCGGCGATCGACTTCCATGGTGAGGACGCCGAGTTGTGCTGGAGGATCCATCACAGCGGGGCCCGCGTGGTCGTGGTGCCGTCGGCTCGGGTTCGCCACGTCGGCGGGCTCCGTCAGCGACGTCCAGACCTCCGCCACGGGCTCCTGCGAGCACGCCACCGGATGCGCTCCGTCGCCACCTTGACCGGAGCGTCGCGCCTGCCGGCCCGCTCGATCGAGATGGTGTTGCTCACGCTGACCGAGTTGGTCGTCGGGCTGTTCACCGCCCGTTTCGGCCAGGCGTGGAACTCGTTCAGGGCGCTCATCGGTCTCGTGCCCCGAACGCCAGCGCTGCTCGCTCGTCGTCGCGAAGTGAAGCCTGTCCGACGGGTGCCGGAACGCGAGGTGTACAGCCTCCAAGAGGGCGGCAGCGCGCGCTTGAACTCGTACCTACGAAGCCGCGAGACGGCCACCTACGTGGGCCAGGACATCCAGATTCGACGATGGCGTCAGAGTGCAACGGCGCCGGTCGTGGCCTGGATCGCCGTGATCATGGGTCTCATCGTCGGAGCGCGGTCGTTCTTCGACGGGGGCCTGCCTCCGGTCGGTGAGTTCCTGGCGTTCCCCGAGAGCCCACGCGTGCTCCTCGAGACGTTCCTGTCGGGCTGGAACCCCAACGGCGCCGGTGCCACGTCGCCGAATCCGACCGGGTGGGCGACGCTGTCCGGGCTGAGCGTCTTCACGTTGTTCCACATGGGACTGCTACAGACCCTCTTCGTCCTCGGCCTGTTGCTCGTCGGAGCTGCGGGTGTGTGGCGCCTCTCCGCAGTGTTCCCGTCGACGCGAGCCCGCATCGCAGCGTTGCTCGTCTACGCGCTCAGTCCGTTGGTGAGCGGCGCGATGTCCGGTGGCCGACTGACCGTGCTCGTCGTCTTCGCGGCCACACCGTGGGTACTGCATCTGGTACGGCGCGCCGCGGGCATCGAGACCGCCGACCCGTTCAGTGCACACCTCGACATCGCCGATGGGGTCGTCGACCTTGCGTCTGGCGACCGGCTGCGTCGCACGCTCACGGCGGCGCTCGTGCTCGCGCTCGCAGTGGCATTCGCTCCGGTGATGCTGCCAATGGCCGTCGTGCTGACGCTCGTGTTCGCCCTCGGCACGGTCCTGGCTCGGGGCTCCGTGCACACTGCCGCCTGGGCGCTCGCGACGGGCCTCGGCGCTTCGTTGGGTGCCGCGGCGTTGAACTTCCCGTGGATCACGTCGTGGAGCTGGGAGGGCATCGTCGGCGCACCTCCGATCGGTGAGGCAGGCCTCGGGATCGTCTCGCTCGCCTCGTTCGAGATCGGTCGGACGGACTTCGCGGCACTCGCGATTGCCTTGTTCCTCCCCGTGATCGCCGCAGTGCTGCTCGCTCGTGCATGGCGGCTGACCTGGGCGGTGCGCTCGGCGCTCATGGTGCTCGTGTTCGGCGCCCTGGCCGTGTTCGCCGACCGCGGGTCGTTGCCGATCGCCGCACCCGAGGCGGGCGTACTGCTCGTGCCGGTGGCCGTCGGATTGGCGATCTCTGCGGCGGCCGCACTTGCTGCGTTCGACCTCGACGTCCGTGGTGGCAACTTCGGCTGGCGTCAGCCGCTCGGCATCTTGTCGACCGTGGCGGTAGTGGTCGGCTTGGCGCCCGGGCTCGGTGCGCTCGCCGACGGCTCGTTCCAGGTGCCGCCGACTCCCTTGGCCCGCCTGCTCGACGCATCGCTGCCGGACGCGTCCTCGGACGGCGACTACAACGTCCTGCTCGTCGGTGACCCTCGACTGTTCCCGGTTCCGGCGACGGAGTATCGCGACGGTATGGGATGGGCGATCATCGACGACGGTCCGCTCGACGCACGCGATCGATGGATGCCGCCATCCAACACCGCATCCGTTCTGGTCACCACCGCGCTCGACGAGATGGCGTCGACGTCGACGCTGCGAGCCGGGCGCCTGCTGGCGCCGCTGGCGATCCGGTTCGTCGTGGTGCCCGAGTTCGACGGTGTCGCGTCGACAGTGAACGATCCGCTCCCCTTGCCGGAGGGATTGGTTGCGGCACTCGAGGATCAGCTCGACCTCGTCGCACGCCGGCCGGGCCTCCCCACGCTCGACGTGTTCGAGAACCGAGCGTGGATCGCCACTCGGGCGCAACTCGACGAGGCGGGGGCAGCAGCGAGCGATGCGGCCGGATCCGAGGTGCTGGTACGCACCGATCTGTCGTCTTCGGTGCCGGTCTTCGTGGGCGCAGATCAGCTCGACACCGCAACCGACGAGCTCACGGCTGGCGTCGTCCATCTGGGTGTGCCGTTCGACGATTCGTGGTCGCTGTCCGTGAACGGCACCTCGGTCGAGCCCCGCCGTGCGTTCGGCGAGACCACGGCCTTCGACGTTCCGGCAGCCGGTACCGGCGAGCTGAGGTACGACAGCTCGGCGCTGCGGTGGCTGGCCGTCCTCGCGCAGTTGGCCCTGTGGATGGCTGCGATCCTGATCGCTGCTCGGGTGCGGGTGCCGGTCGGCCGACGCAGCCTGCTGCTCGCGTCCGACGAGACCCTGATCGATCTCACGGCTGAACCGCTGTCGCCCCTCGTCGATCCGGACCTGCCCGACGAACCTGATTTTCAGACCGAGCAGCAGACTGATCAGCACACCGAGGCGCCGTCGTGAATCGCCGAGCGATCCCGGCACTGGTGGTGCTGCTGGTCGGATTCGCCGGCCTGATCGCCGTTGGGCGCGAGGAGCCGACGGTCGCAGACCCGTTCTTCGCCACGCCAGCCGGAGCGTGGATGCCTGCCGTCAGCGACAACTCGGCGCTGACGGGCAGCTGGTTCTGCCCGGGCGTGCCGGCGACCGGTGTGGACGGCGTCGGCGGTGAGGTCATCGTGGCCAACCGAGCCGACGAGCAACTCATCGGGCGGTTCACGATCCTCACGCCCGACGGGGTCGGCGCCAGCGAGTCGTTGGTGGTCGAACCCTGGTCGCGCA
The DNA here is from genome assembly GCA_038321235.1 of Acidimicrobiales bacterium. Lineage (GTDB taxonomy): Bacteria > Actinomycetota > Acidimicrobiia > Acidimicrobiales > Ilumatobacteraceae > Sva-07. The sequence goes on from JBBQEU010000120.1 coordinate 5,965, forward strand.
CGTCCATCGACGTCGATGCCTTCGTCACGGCCCCGTTCGCCAGCGTCGTGGTCGAGATCGACGGCGGTCGCGGGTTCGTCGAACAACGAGCTCAGCACCCTGCTGGCAACTCGGTGGCACCGTGCGCCGCCAACACCTCCGACGAGTGGTACTTCGCTGACGGGTTCACCGTCGACGGCAGCATCGAGACGCTGATCCTCACCAACCCCTACGACGACGCCGCGGTGGTCGATCTCGTGTTCGCCACCGAGTCCGGCGAGTCCACGCCGGCTGCGTTCCAGGGTTTCACGATCCTGCCGCAATCGGTCGAGACGATCCCGATCGCCGATCTCGGTGCCCGGGACGAGTCGGTGATCGCAGTCAAGGTCGCAGCCGAACGCGGCCGGCTGGTCGTCGGTCGCTCCCAGCACTACCTCGGCGGTGGCCGGCTGGGATACGGGGTATCGCTCGCTGCGCCCGCGCTGCGCGATCAGTGGTGGTTCGCAGATGGCGAGGTCGGCGAGGGGATCACCGAGACCTTCGCGATCTACAACCCGACCGAGGACGACGTCCAAGTCGACGTCGTGTTCCTGGGGATCCCGATCGACGCCGACTACGGCGATGTGCCTTCCATCGACGTGCCGGCGCATCAGGTGGTCGTCTACGACCCGTCCGCAGACACCGCGACTGGGGGCGTGTCGTTGCCCGCCGGTCGCCACGCGTCGGTGTTCTCCACGCTGGCCGAGCCGTCGGTCGTCGTCGAGCGCATCCTCACCCGACCGGCCGGCGATTCGGTGGCCACCTCGGTCGTGCTCGGAGCGCCTCCACGTATCGACGGATACGTCGCTTCTCGTTGGCACATCGGTGCCGGCCCGTCCGACCCCGCCTCCTCGGCGCTCGTGATCTACAACGTCGACAACGTCGACGGCACCGTCACCGTGGAGGCCGTCGGGCCCGGTGGACCGTCTGCGGTGGCCAGCCTGACCGACGTCCCGATCGGTGCCGGCCAGGTGATCACGATCGACTTGATCGACCCTGACGTGATCGACCGTGAGCTGATCGTGCAGTCGACCAACCGGGTGTTCGTCGAACGCTCGCTCCCGCGTGGCGACGGTCTGGCCGGCACGTCGGGCTCGTGGGCGTTGCCCTCTGGCGGCGACTGACTCGTCCGACCGTTACCCTGCACACGGCATGGAACGGTTGATCGTCGCCTTCGTGATCATCGCCGTCGTGGGCGTGGTGGCATTCGCGGCGCGTCGCCGCCGCGTGCCCGATGTCCCAACGCAGCGCCGGTTCGCGGCACCCGAACAACTGGACCGCAACGACTTCGCTCGGCCTGATGCCCCATGGCTGGTCGCCGTGTTCTCGTCGGCCGTCTGCGACGTGTGCGCCCAGGTGCTCGCCAAGGCACAGGTGCTCGAATGCGATGATGTCGCCGTCGTCGACGTCGAGTACTCGGCCAACCGGGGCCTCCACGAGCGCTACTCGATCGATGCGGTTCCGACGGTGGTGGTCGCCGACGCTCGAGGCGTGGCGGTGGCCACGTTCCTCGGGCCGATGACGGCCACCGATCTGTGGGCGGCAGTCGCCGAAGCACGCGAGCCGGGCTCGACGCCGGGCGGAGGCAGCTGCCTGCGTGAATGAACCCGGAAATGAAACTGAGGGGTCAGACCCTTCAGGTTCATTTCGGTTTCAGATCATCGGAGAACGATGTCGTCGGCGGGCTGGCCCGACTCGGCCATGCCTTGCTGGATCAGCTTGGCAACTTGTGGCCCGTCGATCGTCTCGTGCTCGAGGAGCGCCTCGGCGACCAGTTCGAGGCCGCGACGGTGACGGCTGAGGACGTCACGGGCCCGGCTTTCCTGGGTGGTGAGGATGCGAGCGATCTCCTCGTCGAGCAGTTTCGCCGTGTCGTCGGAGTATTCACGCTGCGACGACATCAGGTCCTCGCCGAGGAACACCGCCTGCTGGCTGCTCCACGCCATTGGACCGACGCGCTCGGACATACCCCATTCGCGCACCATGCGCCGAGCGATGCCAGTGGCCTGCTCGAGGTCGTTGGCTGCACCGGAGTTGAGATGGCCGAACACGATCATCTCCGCCACGCGGCCGCCCATCGCTTTGCAGATCGTGTCCTCGAAGAACTCCTTGGAGTAGGTGTGGCGCTCCTGGGGGAGCGACCACGTGACCCCGAGCGCCATCCCGCGGGGCAGGATCGTCACCTTGTGCAGCGGATCACCATGGGGCAGCACGGTGGCGAGCAGTGCGTGGCCACCCTCGTGATAGGCGGTCGCCTTCTTCTCCTCGGCAGACAGGATCATCGACTCACGGGTCGCGCCGAGCACCACTCGGTCACGAGCGTTCTCGAAATCGATCCGTTCGATCTGCTTCGACCCGCGGCGCACGGCGACGAGTGCCGCTTCGTTGACGAGGTTGGCAAGGTCGGCACCGGACATGCCGGGAGTGGCTGCTGCCATGGTCTCCATGTCGACGTCGGGGCCCATGCGCTTGTCGCGGCTGTGCACCTCGAGGATCGCTTTACGTTCGCTGGATTCGGGCAGGGGGACCACGATCTGGCGGTCGAAGCGCCCAGGACGCAGCAGTGCCGGGTCGAGGATGTCGGGACGGTTGGTGGCCGCCATGATGACGATGCCTTCGGACGGCTCGAAACCATCCATCTCGGCGAGCATCTGATTGAGGGTCTGTTCACGTTCGTCGTGACCGCCACCGAGGCCGGCACCACGCTTGCGTCCGATCGAGTCGATCTCGTCGACGAAGATGATGGCCTTGCCCATCCGACGTGCCTGCTGGAACAGGTCGCGCACGCGGCTGGCGCCGACGCCGACGAACATCTCCATGAAGTCGGAGCCGGTGACGCTGAGGAAGCCGACTCCGGCCTCACCGGCGACCGCACGGGCGAACAGGGTCTTGCCGGTGCCGGGAGGGCCGACCAGCAAAATACCCTTGGGAACTCGGGCGCCGATCTCGCGGAAACGTTCGGGCATGCGCAGGAAGTCGACCACTTCGGTGATCTCCTGCTTGACGCCGGTGTAGCCGGCGATGTCGTCGAAGGTGGTCGAGGGTCGATCGGCGTCGTAGGCCTTGGCCTTGCTCTTGCCGATCGACATCACCCCGCCCATCTGGCCCTGGGCGCGTCGTTGCATCCACACGAAGAACCCGATGATCAACATCACGGGCAGGAAGATCGAC
>JBBQEU010000121.1:0-9083 GCA_038321235.1 Acidimicrobiales bacterium
CGCGGGCGACCGACGTGATGATCGGCGGCAAGACTGCTGTCGTGTGCGGCTACGGCGACGTGGGCAAGGGCTGCGTGCAGTCGCTGCGAGGTCAGGGTGCTCGAGTGGTCGTCACCGAGATCGACCCGATCAATGCGCTGCAAGCGGTGATGGAGGGCCTCCAGGTACTCCCGATCGAGGACGTCATCGACACCGCCGACATCTTCGTGTCGGCCACCGGCAACGCCGACATCATCACCGCCGAGCACATGATGCAGATGAAGCACAATGCAATCGTCTGCAACATCGGCCACTTCGACAACGAGATCGACATGGCCGGCCTCGCCCGCTCGGGCGCGACGCGTGACGAACTGAAGCCCGGCACCGACGTGTGGCGCTTCGATGACGGCCACCAGGTGATCATCCTCGCCGAGGGTCGTCTCGTGAACCTCGGTTGTGCCACCGGCCATCCGAGTTTCGTGATGTCGTGCTCGTTCGCGAATCAGGTGATCGCGCAGATGGAGCTGTGGAACAACACCGAGCAGTACCCGCTCGGTGTGTACGTGCTGCCCAAGCACCTCGACGAGAAGGTCGCTCGTCTGCATCTCGATGCCCTCGGCGTGAAGCTCACCAAGCTGAGCGACGAGCAGGCCGAGTACCTCGACCTCGACCCCAGCGGCCCGTTCAAGGCCGAGAACTACCGCTACTGACTCCGTTGGTCGCGATCGTGGTCCCCGTTGCCGTGGGCGCCGGGGACCACGATCGGTCGATGGGTTCGAACTTGCTGACCTCTTGCGCCTAATGTGACGCCCGCCACTACGTGGCATCGGCGACGAGAAGGGGAAGCATGGATAACGAGATTCGCGTCGGGCGAGCACCCGCACGACATGTCGACGACGGCCAGTCACTGCTGGTCGTCGACGATCTCAAGACGTATTTCGAGGTTGCGGCCGGTTCGGTGAAAGCGGTCGACGGAGTGTCATTGTCGCTCGCTCGGGGACGCACGCTCGGGGTGGTGGGCGAGTCGGGTTCAGGCAAGACCGTGCTCTCGCGTTCGATCATGGGTCTCACCACGACGTCCAATGCCACCACGACCGGATCGGTGCTCTACGCCGGCGAGGAGTTGATCGGCAAGAGCGCCAAGCAGAAGAAGGCGCTGTGGGGCGCTGAGATGGCGATGGTCTTCCAGGATCCGATGACCTCGCTGAACCCGGTGGTCACGATCGGGCGTCAGCTCACCGAACACGTGCGCTATCACCTCGACATGGGCAAGAAGGAGAGCGAGGAGGTTGCTGTCGCCCTGCTCAAGTCGGTGCACATCCCCGACGCCGAGAAGCGCCTCGACAACTACCCGCACCAGATGTCGGGAGGCATGCGCCAGCGTGTCTGCATCGCCATCGCGTTGGCCTGCGGTCCCCGAATGCTGTTCGCCGACGAGCCGACCACAGCGCTCGACGTGACCGTGCAGCACCAGATCCTCAACCTGCTCGCCGAGCAGCAGACCGATCGTGCCATGGCGATGATCCTGGTCACCCACGACCTCGGCGTGGTTGCTGGTCGCACCGACGAGATCATGGTGATGTACGCCGGGAAGGTTGTCGAGAAAGCACCCACCTCGAAGCTGTTCAGCCAGCTCCGCCACCCGTACACCCAGGGGCTGTTGTGGTCGATTCCGAAGGTGACCCAACCCAAGCACACCCGACTCAATGCCATCCCCGGTCGGCCACCGAACCTGATCGATCCGCCGCCCGGCTGCAAGTTCTCCCCCCGCTGCGCCTACGCGCAGGACATCTGCCGTACCGAGGAGCCCCAGTTGCGTTGGATCCAGTCGCCCGACCACGTGTTCGCATGCCATTTCCCCGTGGGCACACCCGAGGGAGAGGCCGCATTCCAGGCGAACGTCGAGGCCGAGTTCCCGCCGGCGCTCGCTGCGGTCGGCAAGCTTCGTGCGAGTGAAGAGGTGATGGGCTGATGGCCGGCTCCGGTACTGCCCACCTGCGTCCCGCCGACGAGGTGCTGCTGCAAGTGACCGACCTCGTGGTCGAGTTCCCCGCAGGAAGGGGACGCACCGTCAAAGCGGTGAGCGGGATCAGCTTCGACATCGCCCCGGGGGAAACGCTCGGGCTCGTCGGCGAGTCGGGTTGTGGCAAGTCCACCACCGGACGCGCCCTGCTGCGGCTGCCGAAACCGACCAGTGGGTCGGTGGTGCTCGACGGCGAAGACCTGGCCAAACTCGACGAGAAGACGATGCGGCAGCGGCGCACGCAGTTGCAGATGATCTTCCAGGACCCGATCTCGTCGCTGAACCCGCGGCGCACCATTGGTGACGTCGTCGCCGAACCGCTCAATGTGTGGGGGCCGAAGAACAAGGACGAGCAGTGGGACATCGTTGCCCGAATGCTCGACCAGGTCGGCGTCGACCCCGGACCGGCGCGCTACAAGCGACCGCACGAGTTCTCCGGCGGCCAGTGCCAGCGCATCTCGATTGCGCGGGCCTTGGTGATGGAGCCGCAGCTGATCATCTGCGACGAGCCGGTGTCGGCCCTCGACGTGTCGATCCAGGCCCAGATCCTCAACCTCCTCGACGACCTGAAGACCGAGCACGGCCTCACGTTGGTGTTCATCGCCCACGACCTCGCCGTGGTGAAGAACATCAGCGACCGGGTGGCGGTGATGTACCTCGGCAAGATGTGCGAGATCTCCGAGGCCGACGAACTGTATTCGCAGCCCGCTCACCCCTACACAGAGCTCCTCCTCGGGTCGAGCCCTGTGCCCGATCCCGAGATCGACATCCACGCAGTGCGGGTGATCGAAGGCGAACTGCCGTCGCCGATCTCACCGCCGTCGGGCTGCCGGTTCCGCACGCGTTGCCCGCTCGCCGACGAGGTGTGCGCCGCCGAGGAACCACAGATGCGCCGCGTCGGCGAGGACCACTTCGTGGCCTGTCACCACCCGTTGATCGAGCCGTGGGACGACGATCAGATCGCCCCAACGGCAGTCTCCGTCGGGGTCCAATCGGAGGGTGAAGCCCCGACTGTGTGACATCGGTCATGTGTGCTAGACAAGTAAATGTTCTCGCTCGGCAGGAGCCGTCCGGGCGAGACGGGCGCACGTGGGGTGGACTTCTGCACCACTGCGTCGGCATCGTGAACGACTCGTGAAGTACAACAACAACCTTACAAATCATCCAGATGGGGGATCCATGCGACAACGACGAGTAGTAACTGCACTCGCCATTCCACTGGTCTTGGCGTTCGTGGCGGCATCGTGCGGGAGCGACGACAGCTCCACCGACACCGACACCGGCGACGACACCACGACCGAAGCGACCACCGCCGAAGACGGCACCACCGACGACGGGCCTGCCGAGACAAATCCTGATACCGACACCTCGGTCGCCGTCGAGACCGAGACCGCTGCGTACGGCGGCACCGTCACGATCGGCCTCGAGAGCGAGGCCACGGGCCTGCGTCCCTGGGAGGACAGCTGCTCGTCACCGTGCTACAACATCATGCGCTCGATCTACGACCCGCTGACCGAACGCAATGTCGACGGCGAGTACGTGCCGTTCCTGGCCGAGTCCCTCGAATCGAACGAGGACTTCACCGTGTGGACGATGACGTTGCGTCCCGACGTGACGTTCCACAACGGCACGCCGCTCACTGCACAGACCATCGTCGACATGTTCCCGCTCCAGCAGGCCGGCGCGTCGGGCTCGTCCGTCATCGCTTCGGCGCTGCTGACGGGTGTGACCGCAGTCGACGACCTGACCGTCGAGTACACGCTCAGTGGACCGAACGTCGCGTTCCCGGGAGCGCTCTCCAGCGCACCGATCGGGTTCCCGTTCGATCCGGCGGCTGCAGCCGCCGACAGTGCCGGCTACAGCACCAACCCGATCGGTACCGGCCCGTTCGTGATGGCGTCTCGTGACATCGACAACGAGACCATCGTCGAGCGCAACCCGGACTACTGGTTCGTCGACGCTGACGGCAACCAGTTGCCGTTCCTCGATTCGGTCTCGTTCCGGCCGATCCCCGACGAGGGCACGCGTCTCGACGCGCTCATCTCCGGTACGACCAACGCTGCGCAGTCGCTTCGTCAGGGCACCATCCGTGACGCACGTGAGGCCTCCGGAATCGAACTCATCGAGTTCCAGGGCAACAGCACCGGTGGCGGCATGTACAACACGGAGCTCGCGCCGTTCGACGATCAGCGTGTGCGCAACGGTCTGACGAGCTTGAACGACCAGGCACGCGTCATCGAGGCCCTGGGCGGCGCCGGCATCTCGTTGCCGACGTCGCAGTTCTTCTCGAGCGACAGCCCGTGGTGGACCCAGGCAGCCGAAGACGCCTACCGAATCTTCGACTTCGAAGCCGGCAAAGCCCTGCTTCAGGAGTACGTCGACGATCCGGCACGCTCCGACGGCAAGGCGGCCGGCGAGAAGATCGACGTCGAGCTGTCCTGCCCGCCCGACCCCACCCTCATCGCTGCGATGCAGGTGGTCGAGCAGGTGTGGACCGGTTCCGAACTCGTCAACGTCACGCTGACCCAGTTCGACCAGGCCACCCACATCAACAATGCAGTCAGCGACACGCACAAGGCTCACTGCTGGCGTTGGGGTGCCGAGGGTGACCCCTCGGTGGCCGTCAACCCGTTCGTGGCACCGAAGGCCGATTCCGTGGCCAACTTCACGAACTTCGACGACCCCGAGATGCAGGCATGGGCCCTCGAGGCCAACGCCACCGACGACTTCGAGGCCCGTAAGGAGCTCTACAGCAAGATCATGACCAAGATCAACGAACTTGGTCTCACCTGGTACTCGGGTGGTACGGCGGTCATGATCGCCCATGCTCCGGGAATCGAAGGCTTCAACACATGGACGCTGCCGGACGGTTCGCTCGGCTCGGGCATCGCCCCCGAGGCACAGACCCGTTGGTTCCAGGTGTTCATCAGCGAGTGATCACATCGATCACCGAACAACCACTGAACAACCACTGAACACCTTCTGAACAACCACTGAAACACCGACTCCGGGGAGCAGTACCAGTCATCATGGCCAAGCGAATCGCATTCGTACTCCTGCGATTGATCGCGACACTGTTCGCGGTCACGTTCTTGACCTTCTTGATGGTTGCGCTGCTCCCCGGGGATCCGGTGGACACGATCCTCGGCACCGGGCCCCGGGCGCCAGGGATCGAGGAACAGATCCGTGACGATCTCAACCTCGACGATCCGTTCTTCGTTCGCTACGTCTCGTGGTTGGGTAACGCCGTCACCGGCGACCTCGGCACCTCGTACATCACCGATCAGCCGGTGGCCGACACCATCCAGTCCCGCCTCCCGGTCACGGCGCAGATCGCATTCATGTCGATCTTCATCGCCGTGGTGATCGCCATACCCGTCGGGGTGCTCGGCGCCTACAAGCAGGGTAGGTGGCCCGACACGGTCACTTCGGCAGGCGCGCAGGTGGCGCTGTCGGTCCCGAACTTCGTGTTCGGCATCTTCCTCATCTGGCTCTTCGCGGTGCAGCTCAACTGGCTGCCCGCATCGAACTGGAATCGTTTCAGCGACGGCGTGGTCGACAACCTGAAGACCTCCATCTTGCCCGCCGTCTCACTCGCACTGGCCCAGATGGCGCTGTTCTCCCGTCTCGTGCGGTCCGACATGATGGCCACGCTGCGCGAGAACTACATCCTGTCGGCCCGAGCCAAGGGCCTCAGCGACCGCTACATCCTGTTCCGACATGCGCTCCGGCCGAGCTCGCTCAGCTTGATGACCATCGTCGGCATCAGTTTCGGCGCCCTGCTCGGCGGCACCGTCATCGTCGAGTCACTCTTCGCCGTTCCTGGCCTCGGGTTCTCGCTGATCGCCGCCATCAACGGCCGTGACATCCTCGTCATCCAGGGCATCACCGTGTTCATCGCAGCGATGTTCGTGATCATCAACACCATCGTCGACCTGCTCTACGCCGTACTCGACCCGCGCATCCGGAGGAAGTGACCATGGCCACGACTGACACCAACATCGAATCAACCAGTACCGAAGCCCATGTGGCGACGATCGCTGCGGGATCGGCCACTACACGACCAGTCGATGACTTCGTCGTCCCCCAGGGTGTCAAGCAGAAGCGCAAGTCGCTGTGGGGCATCTTCCGCGAGATGCCGTTCCTCGTGAAGCTGGGCACCATCTGGCTCCTCATCGTGCTCTTCTCGGCGATCTACGCCCAACTCGATGCGCGTGTGTTCAACGGTTCGTTGCCGCTGGCCGACCCGAACCTGCAGCTCAACGGTTTCAATGCAGCGACCGGCGAATTCGGCACCGGCGCCATACTCGAACAGCCCTCGTGGGCGCGCCCACTCGGCACCGACGCCCTGGCCCGCGACACGTTCGCTCGGGCGATGCACGGCGCGTACGTCAGCGTCACCGTCGCCGTCGTCTCGGTGGTGTGTGGTGTGTTCGTCGGCGGGCTGCTCGGATCGCTCGTCGGGTTCGTGCGTGGCAAGACCGAGACCGTGCTGATGGCCATGATCGACGTGCTGCTCGCATTCCCGGCCCTGGTGCTGCTGCTCGCTCTCATCTCGATCTTCGAAGTACGTGACCTGTTCGTGATCAGCTTCGTGATCGGACTGCTCTCGATCCCGGCCTATACGCGTGTCTCTCGCGCCAACAGCCTGGCGATCTCGAACCGCGAGTTCGTACTGGCCGCTCAGGCCATCGGCACCAAACGGTGGACGATCCTGCGCCGAGAGATCATCCCCAACGTGCTGCCGACCCTGTTGGCGTACGCCATGGTCGCCGCTGCGGCGGTGGTCGTGGTGGAAGGTTCGCTGTCGTTCCTCGGGCTCAGTGTGCAGTTGCCCACGTCGTCGTGGGGCAACATGATCAACCAGGCGCGACGTGACATCAAGGTCAACTTCGGTCAGATCCTGTACCCGTCGCTGATCCTCACGTTCACCGTGTTGGCACTGAACCAGGTGGGCGACTTCTTCCAGCGTCGCAGCGCCTTCCGCGGCTCGTCGCTCTGAACACTGTTACTCATGGTGTCAGACACCATGAGTAACACTTGGACGTTCGCTGATCTGTAGGCGAGGCAGGAAGAACTGCACGAGGGGGCCGATGCCGAGCGCGAACACGGCGGTACCGACACCGATCGCGCCTCCGAGTGCGATGCCGATCACGAGCACGGTCAGTTCGATGGCGGTGCGAGCGAACCGGATCGAGATGCCTCGCTTGGCGAATCCCGTCATGAGGCCGTCTCGCGGGCCCGGGCCGAGCCCGGCGCCGATGTACAGGCCTGATCCGATCGCGATCACGACCACACCGCCGAGCATCATCGCCGTACGGGCCACGAGGAATTCTGGTTCGGGCAGCAACGGAAGGACGAGATCGACGACGAGCCCGATTTCGATGGCGTTGAGGATCGTGCCGAGCCCCATCGTCTCGCCGAGCGGGATCCACAGCATCAAGAGAGCGACGCCGGTGATGATCGTGACCTGGCCGACGGGGATCCCCGTCAGTTCGGAGATGCCGGTGTGGAACACATCCCATGGTGCCGCCCCCAGGTGGGCATCGAGCAGCAGGGCGATGCCGACGCCGAAAATGGCGAGCCCGATCACGCACCGGGTGATGCGCTCGAGCGGCCGGTCGGTGGGAACGAAGCGATGCACCCCGGCACGCTAATGACGGTTCCGCCAAGCACGGAACTCCGCTGACCGGTCTGCGGGGCCACGGAACTCTGGGGCACCCCTTCGTCAGACTGGATTCCATGATGTTCCAGATTCGTTGTGCCGGATGCGATGCCCCGGGTGCTGCGGTGTGCACCGCCTGCCGATTCGCTCTCCTCGGGCCCCGTCCGCGGCCGGGTTCTCATGGCGTCCATGCAGCTCTGCCCTTCACGGGGCGGGCACGAAAGGTTGTGCTCGGGCTCAAGTACCGCAACCGTCGCCAGGTGGCGCGCCACCTCGCCGGTCTGGTGGTCAACTCCATCGTGGCCAACGGCGATCAGCGCGACGTCGACATCGTCACGTGGGCGCCCACCAGCGAGGCCCGGCGACGATCTCGCGGGTTCGACCAGGGCGAACTGGTGGCTCGCCATGTCGCCCGCCAACTCGGCGTTCCGTGCCGCCGGCTGCTCGTCAGGTCGGGCGCATCGGCCACTCAGACCGGGCGGTCGCGGGTCGAACGACTCCACGGGCCGGAATTCGTTGCCCGCCCCGGTCTTGGCGGACGCCGCGTGATCGTGGTCGACGACGTGGTCACCACCGGAGCCACCCTCCGGGCAGCCGCAGCTGCACTTCGACATGCCGGCGTGCTCGAGCCACACCTGTACGCGGTCGCCTCGACACCTGCTGGCGCGGCCAGCGCCGCCCGCCGCCCGGGCCTCGCAGCAGCGAAGCCCACCCTGGTGGCCTGACCCGTCTGGTCGCGTCGCACCGGTAGGCTGGGCGGCTGCATGGGAATCCTCGACCGCATCCTCCGCGCCGGTGAAGGCAAGAAGATCAAGGCGCTGGAGGGCATCGTGCCCGACGTCAACGCCTTCGAACCCGAGATCAGTGCGTTGTCCGACGACGCTCTCAAGGCGAAGACGGTCGAGTTCCGTCAACGCCTCGACAATGGTGCCGATCTCGACGACCTCCTGCTCGAAGCGTTCGCGGTGTGCCGTGAAGCGGCCAAGCGCACGATCGGCCAACGGCACTACGACGTACAGCTGATGGGCGGCGCCGCCCTGCACTTCGGCTGGGTCGCCGAGATGAAGACCGGCGAAGGCAAGACCTTGGTGTCGACCCTGCCCGCCTATCTCAACGGGCTCACCGGCAAGGGCGTCCACCTCGTGACGGTCAACGACTATCTGGCACGTCGCGACGCCGAGTGGATGGGCCAGATCCACCGGTGGCTCGGCCTCAGCGTCGGGCTGATCATCCCCGGCCACAAGCACAGCCCGGCCGAGAAGCGCGCCAGCTACCAGTCCGACATCACCTACGCCACCAACAACGAGATGGGCTTCGACTATCTCCGCGACAACATGGCCCAGACCAAGGCCGACAAGGTCCAGCAGCGTGGCCACAACTACTGCATCGTCGACGAGGTCGACTCGATCCTCATCG
>JBBQEU010000122.1:0-8968 GCA_038321235.1 Acidimicrobiales bacterium
ATGTCGATCCTGGACGGGGACGGGTTCGCACATCCGGTCGACATCATTCCGACCGGTCAGAAGATCAGCGACGACGACTGGTCGTGGAACGTGCTGCTGATTCCTGTGGCACTCAATGGTTCCAACACCCGATCGCTCGACTTGGAGATGGCCGGCGCATCGCGCGCTGCCGTTCGAAGGATGCTCTGCGAGGAGCTCCGTGTGGACAACGCCCATTACACGAGTCGGTGGTTGCTGATCGACTTCCAGGGTCGGGAGTCGCCGGGTGTGATCGTCGCCCGGCCGGATGATCAGTTCATCGCCGACGTCGTGGCAGCCGATCTCGACTCGGAGAAGTGGAGGCCGTGGGAAGGGGTGCCTGCCGGCGCGACGCCGTCGCTGGACGTCAATTCGTTCCCCGACCGGATGCGGTCGTTGATGAACGCGCAAGGCTGGAACCGATCGATCGTGGCCCCCGTGTACGTCCACGATCGATTGACGGCAGTCTTCATGCTCGTCGGCGGGGTGCCGAAGAACTACGACCCGCTGAGCCTGAAACGAAATGTCGCCGCCCGCATCCAGGGCCTCGTGCGAGTAGCGGCAATGCTCATCGAACACTGGGGTGACCAGGATCGCTTGCGAGTTGCGGCGTCCACCGACGAACTCACCGGCCTGTTCAATCGTCGTGAACTGTTCGCCCGTTTGGAGATCGATCGACGAGCAGGTTCGCTGCTCTACATCGACGTTGATGACTTCAAGTACATCAACGATCGGTATGGCCACGCGGTCGGCGACGAGGTCCTGGTGCACCTCGCACGACGAATCGAGTCGGAGTGTCGTACCCAGGACAGCATCGCCAGGGTTGGCGGCGACGAATTCGTCATCGTGCTTCCGGGTGCCGACGAGGCGTTCGCTCTCCGGATCGCGCGACGGATCATCGATCGAGTTGCGGAACCGCTCCAGCTCGAATCCGGCCCGACCGTCTCTGTCAGCATCGGTTGCGCGCTGCTCGACGTGGACGATCCGATCGACGCCGCCGATCATGCGATGTTGCGTGCCAAGCGACGCGGCCGCGGCCTGGTCGCGGCGTCCAGTACGGCCTGATCATGTGTGTCGACCCGCACACGACCCAGTTCACGGACCGTCCCGACCGCATCGTCGACGGCCCGGCTCGGCAGACACACTTCATGGTGTCGGGGTGGCCGCTCGAGGGTTGATCGCGTGCCCGAGGCGGATCGCGACGTATTCGGCGTCGTCGGGTGAGAGTTGATGGTCCGACACGGCGTAGGCGGCGTGGGAGATCAGCGAGTGCCAGCGCCGGCGCCAGTCAAGGCGACGACGTCGACATGAACTGCGGACCTTGGAGTCAGTGCGTCAGCGGCGCAGCGCCGCGCCTGACGCGCGAGATACCAGCGACTGCGGCTACTGCAGCGAATCCGACGATCAAGCCGACGGCCGCTGACGCTGCCGTATTGACCAACCACGCCAGCACACCGCCGACGACCGCGACACCGTGGGCCGGATCCTCGAGCGAGTGAACGAAGTCGAAAGGGCTGGCCCACCCGAGTTCGGATGCGCCGACCAGCAGGATGTGCCCACCCACCCAGACCATCGCCGCAGTCCCCACCGTCGACAACAACGTCAACAGTTTCGGCATCCCCGTGACCATGGTCCGCCCAACACGCTCGGCAGGCTGACGGCCAGAGGACGCAAGACGCAACCCGACGTCGTCCATCTTCACGATCAGCGCAACGACCCCGTAGACGACTGCGGTGATCACTACCGCAACGACGATCAGGATGACCGCACGCGACACGAAACCTTCGTCGATGACCTCTTTGAGGGCGATGACCATGATCTCGGCCGACAGGATGAAATCGGTGCGGATCGCACCCGCGATCACTGTCCCCTCATGATCCTCGTCGATGGCAACAGCGGGCAACGGTCGCGCTTCATCGTGGTGGGCGAACCGTTGATGGATCTTGTGCGCCCCTTCGTAGGCGAGGAACGTGCCACCGAACATCAAGATGATCTCGACGAGCACTGGAAGGAACTCACTGAGCACCAATGCTGCCGGCAGGATGAAGAGCAGCTTGTTCCGTAGCGACCCTGTCGCAATCCGCTTGATGATCGGCAGCTCACGTTCGGCAGCAAGCCCTTGGACATACGCCGGGGTGACTGCAGTGTCATCGACGACAACCCCGGCAGCCTTCATGCTCGCGCGTCCCGCGGCAGCGCCGACATCGTCGATCGACGCCGCCGCCAACTTGGCCAACGCCGCCACATCGTCCAACAGACCGACCAGTCCGCCACTCATGCGTCGACAACCTCGACCGGGGACGCCGTCGATCGAGTGGAATGAACGTCTGGTTGGCAACGATGGTGCAGCACGGACGCCGAACGGTACCAACCGTTCGGGGCTGACACGAGAGGCCACGTGGCGTTAGGCACACTTTAGTGCTATTTGTTGTACCGATCGGTAGGTTCGACTCAGTCGGGTCGATCCGTGGATACGGCAGCGGCGTCGAAATAGCCCCACCCCCCAACTTCGAGACAGCGAGCAACCATGTCCCTGATCAACAGCGAGATCAAGCCCTTCACCACCACCGCCTTCCACAACGGTGCGTTCGTCGGCGTGACCGACGACGACTTGCGCGGTCGGTGGTCGATCGTGTTCTTCTACCCGGCCGACTTCACCTTCGTGTGCCCGACTGAACTCGGTGACTTGGCCGACCACTACGCCGACTTCACCCGTCTCGGCGTTGAGATCTACTCGGTGTCGACCGACAAGCACTTCACCCACAAGGCGTGGCACGACTCGTCGGACACGATCTCCAAGATCGAGTATCCGATGCTCGGCGATCCGACTGGCGCGATCAGCCGAAACTTCGAGGTGCTGATCGAGGCCGAGGGGCTGGCGGAACGCGGCACGTTCGTCGTCGACCCCGACGGCCGCATCCAGATCGCCGAGATCAACGCCGGCAACATCGGCCGCAGCGCCAGCGAGCTGCTGCGCAAAGTGCGCGCCGCCCAGTACGTGCGCGAGCACCCGAATGAGGTGTGCCCCGCCAAGTGGGAAGAGGGCGACGCCACGCTCGCTCCGTCGCTCGACCTCGTCGGCAAGATCTAGCCGACTGATTTGGTGGCCCCGGGCGGTCCCCCCGCCGCACGGGGCCACCCTCACCACCCCCTTCGAACTGAATGGATCTCCTCGTGCTCGACCCCGAACTGAAGACGCAGCTCGCCACCCACCTGGAGAAGATCACCAACCCGATCTCGCTCGTCGCATCGCTCGACGAGACGACGAAGTCGGCAGAGCTCGCCGAACTCCTCGTCGCGATTGCTGCGCTCTCGGAGTCGATCAGCTACGACCCGACTGGCGCGGACGGGCGCCGCCCCTCGTTCTCGATCAACCGACTCGGTTCCCATGTGTCGGTCCGCTTCGCGGGGATCCCGATGGGTCACGAGTTCACGTCGCTCGTGCTCGCCCTCCTGCAGGTCGGAGGCCATCCGTCGACCGCCTCGCCGGACGTGATCGAGCAGATCCGCGGGATCGATCAGACCTACCGTTTCGAAACGTACGTGTCGCTGTCGTGTCAGAACTGCCCCGACGTCGTCCAGGCGCTCAACTTGATGAGCGTGATCAACCCGAACATCGAGCACGTCACGATCGACGGAGCGCTGTTCCCCGACGAGGTCGAACAGCGCGCCGTGATGGCGGTGCCGACCGTGTTCGCCAACGGTGAACTGTTCGATCAAGGGCGCATGAGTCTCGAACAGATCGTCGGCAAGCTCGACGCTGGAGCGGCGGATCGTGTTGTCGCACAGATCGACGCCAAGGCCCCGTTCGACGTGTTGATCGTCGGCGGTGGCCCCGCTGGAGCGTCGGCAGCCGTGTACGCCGCACGCAAGGGCATCCGCACCGGGATCGTCGCCGAGCGCTTCGGCGGCCAGTTGCTCGACACGCTCGGCATCGAGAACCTGATCTCGACGCCGTACACCGAGGGGCCGCGACTCGCTGCCGAGCTCGAACAGAACGTCGCCCGTCACGACGTCGACATCATGACGAACCAGCGCGCCGTGAGGCTGGTCCCGTCAGACGCCGGTGTCGTTCGCGTCGAGCTCGAGAACGGCGCAGCGCTCGAGGCCAGGTCGGTCGTCCTGTCGACCGGCGCGCGCTGGCGGCGGATGGACGTCCCCGGTGAGACGGAGTACGCCAATCGTGGCGTCGCCTATTGCCCGCACTGTGACGGCCCGCTCTACAAGGGCAAACGGGTGGCGGTGATCGGCGGCGGCAACTCCGGAGTCGAAGCCGCGATCGATCTTGCCGGGATCGCCGACCGGGTCACCCTGATCGAGTTCGACGTCCGGCTACGAGCCGACGACGTGCTGCAGACGAAGCTCGCCACCTTGTCGAACGTCGACGTGATCCTCGGCGCGATGGCGACCGAGGTACTCGGCGACGGCAACAAGGTCACAGGGTTGACCTACTGCGTCCGGGCGAACGGCACCGTGGAGCTGATCGATCTCGATGGGATCTTCGTGCAGATCGGACTGCTGCCGAACACCGAGTGGCTGGCCGGAGCCGTCGAACTCTCGGATCGCAACGAGATCGTGATCGACGATCGCGGGCAGACGTCGGCGCCGGGAGTGTTCGCTGCCGGCGACTGCACGACCGAACCGTTCAAACAGATCGTGGTTGCGATCGGCGCTGGGTCCACCGCCATGCTCGGCGCCTTCGATCACCTCATCCGCGCGTCGGCATCCGCGCCAGCGGACGCCTCTGCTGCGTGAGCGGCCCGTGAGCATCTGACGTCGTCCCCGGCGGTGCGGGTCGTTCGATCATCCCGTCGCCGACGGGTGCGACTCGATCACGTTCCAAGCGTCTTGCGTCAAGCGGGTCGCCAGGTCATGCAGGGCTCGCGCCGCAGCGAGCTCTTCGCCTACCTGCGGCATCGACGGGTCGACGGGATTTCGGCGAGACCGTCCGTGGCCGGAGAACGACCGATCGCCGGCGTCCAGATGTACGACCATGTCGCAATGATCGTCGTCTTCTCGGGTTTCGAAAACGAGCATCCAGCGGTGTGGTTCGAAGCTCTTCATGAGTCCACTGTCGGCCTGAGAGGCAGGCGAGCGACAGGGCCAATCGGCCCTCGCGATCATCGAACCGGCGTGACCTCGTGTTGTTCGTCTCCGGCGGTCAGTCATCGCGCTCGACTCGGGCGTCGATCACGTCGAGGCCGTCGGCGCGGGCGATCAGCGTGCCGTCGCGGACGGCGATCGAGACGTGACGGCTGCCGATCACGAGACGATCGCACGAGATGTTCCGCACCAATCGCCCTTCGGGCCGCAGGGAGATCTTGTGGCCAGGCACGTCGGCGTCGAGGCCGAGATTGGCCCGCAGGAGGAGCAACACCGATGCCGCGGACCACGCCTGGGGCGCGCACGAACCGGGATACGGAACCGGCACCGGGACGAGACGCCGCGAGAGTCCAGCGAACAGCTCGGGGAGTCGCCCACCGAAGTACATCGACGCATCGAGCAAGCCGTCGGTGAGTCGGTCGACGACATCCCAACGGCCGTAGCGAGCGGCTCCGGCGAGGCAGATCGCCGTGTCGTGCGGCCACACCGAACCGTTGTGGTAGCTGAGCGGGTCGTATGCTCCCATCGGGGTCGCCAACGTACGGACTCCCCACCCGGTCCAGAGTTCATCGCTGATCACGGCATCCAAGTAGCGGTCGGCGAGATCGGCGTCGGCAATGCCTGTCCACAGTGCGTGTCCGGGATTCGAGCCGAGCGAGTCGACCGGGTGGCCTGCTCCGTCGAGGGCCTCGACGAACCATCCCCGATCGTCCCAGAAACGCTCGTTGAACTGCCCGTGAAGCGCATGGGCCTCGCGGTCGCAGCGGGAGGCGTCGTCGTGGCGATCGACGTTGCGATAGATCTCCGCAGCGCCCGACAGCGCGGCGTAGGTGTACCCCTGCACCTCGACGAGCGCGATCGGCGCCGTGGGGAGTGACCCATCGGCGAAGTTGACGCCGTCCCACGAGTCCTTCCAGCCTTGATTGGTGAGCCCACGTTCGTGGTGTGGTGCATAGTCGACGAAGCCGTCGCCGTTGCTGTCGCCGAAGTCTCGGATCCAGCCGACAGCGGCGTCGACGGCGGGGAGCAACCACGCTCGGTCCGCTGTCGTGACGGCGCCCCAGCGCACGGCTTCGGCGGCAACCAGGACATAGAGCGGAGTGGCGTCCACCGTGCCGTAGTAGCGCGACCGTTCACTGAACGGTCCTGCGCCACCGTGTGCCCGCAGTTCGTGCAGGATCTTGCCGGGCTGCTCGCCGGACCGTGCATCGACCGTTCGGCCCTGCAGTTCCGCCAGCTCGTGGAGCACGCCGCGGGCGAGTTCCGGTGCGAACGGCAGCGCCATGTACGACGTCAGGAGGGCGTCGCGCCCGAACAACGTCATGTACCAGGGCGCGCCGGCTGCGACAACCGCAAGTTCGGGGTGGGCGGTGTCGAAGATCCGCAACGAGGCCAGATCCTCGAGTGATTTGCGCACCCCGACGGCGAGCCGAGGGTCGGACGAGACGATCGTAGGTACCCGCTCCTGCCACGTCTCGTAGCGGTGGTGTGACAGGTCGTCGACCTGGAGGGCCGAGCCGTCGGCGTTCGTGGTGCCGTCGAGTTCGACGAGATCCCCGTCGGTCGGCTCGCTGGTGACGGCCTCGAGGACGATGCGTGCGACGTGACGACTGTGCGGTCCCATCTCGACGTGCCACGTCCAACCGTGCTCGTCGACGCTCGACGCTTCGGGTTCCAGTCCGAGCAGTGTGCGCTGTCCGATGTCGGGATCGGGGTGGACGATGCTGACGCCGTCATCGGTCACCGTGATCGAACCGTGGCTGCTGCTCGGACGACCCGATTTCACGTCGAACAAGTGGCTGAAGTCGGCCCCGGCGTCGATGATGAGCGTGAGGTCGTAGGGCCGGCGTCCGGAGTTGTGGACCTCGATCACTTCACGCATGCCGTGTCCCACCGATCGGCGTCTGATCACGATCACGGGAAGTGGGCGTCCACCGAGTTCGTGGACCCGTGCGACGAACACGGCGCTGAACGGTGTGGGGGTCGTGGCCGCGAGCGGGCGCAGCTCAAGGCCTGCGAGTCGGAGCGACCAGATGTCGAGGTACCTGCGGTCGTCGTGGATCAAGCCGTGCACCGCTCCACGGGCCATGTCGCCGCTGGTGTCGCTGATCACGAAGTCTCGGCCGGAGACCAGGGTGAGCGATCCGGTGCCGACCGCCGGCACGGTCCAGTCATCGGCATTCATCGGTTCGGTCATCGCACTCACGCCAGGCTCATCAGTTGTGCCGGTGCCCCGGGTCGGGCGCCGGACGTGGCCAGCAGATCTCGATACGCAGCAACGTGACGTGCCACCATCTTGTCGACGCTGAATCGACGGGCGACATCGGCTCGGCAATCGCGTCGATCGAGTTGCTCGACGGATCGGACGGCACCGAGGAGTGCGTCGGTGTCGTCGCAGATGAACCCGGTCCGTCCGTGCAGGATGATCTCCGGCGCGGCCCCTCGTCGGGTGGAGATCACCGGCGTGCCGGCGGCGAGGGCCTCGATCATCACCAACCCGAACGGTTCGGGCCACTGGATCGGGCTCAGCAGGGCCAGCGCACCGCCGATGAGCCGTTGCTTGACGGCGCCCGAGATCTCGCCGACGAACTCGATGCCGTCGGTGCATTGCGGCGCCACCACCTCCTCGTAGAACGCCAACTCGCCCGCTTCACGCATCTTGGCGGCGATCAGGAGGCGGCGTCCGGAGGCTCGGGCGATCTCGATCGCCTCGACCACTCCCTTGGCTGGATTCATCCGACCGAGGAAGAGCAGGTACGGGCCGTGTTCATCGCCGCGTCCGTCGCCCTCGGGGATCTCGTCGACGTCGATGCCGTGGTGGATCACATGGGCCACGTGGATACCGAGTCCGGGTGCGACCGATGCCTGACTCCGCGAGATCGCGATGATCGGGATTTCCCTGGGCAGGCGGCTGAAGATGGTTGCCAGCTCGGGATTGTCGAACGGGCCATGGTTCGTGGTGATCACCGGCGCCGTCGTCGCTCCGAGGAACGGACCGACCAGGGTGTGGTCGTGGACCACGTCGCATCCTTCGTCGGCGAACCATTCGTAGCCTTCGAGCGTGTGCCGGAGTTCGATCGAGCTGGTCCCCATCGCCTCGGTTCGGGCCGTGGGGAACGTGAAGCCACGTTCAACCGGACACGTCGACTCGCCGGTGGTCCACAGACGCACGTCGTGACCCGCCAGCCGGAGACCTCGAGCGAGTCGATCGATCACGAACTCGGTGCCGCCATAGCCGACCGGGGGGACCGGCACCCAGGGCGGCGCGAGGATGCCGATCCGCAAGACCTCCCGCTCGAACAGTGGTGCCACCATGTCGAACTCCTTCGAGCCGGTTTCCCGACACCGATGAAGAGCGGAGTCGGTGGCTCTGCGACCAACTGTACGTCTTCGACTCGATCGACCGACAGAGTCCATCGGCCCCGTCGGCCAGGCCGGGAGGTTCCCTGGGCTGGGGTGTTCGCCGGGTCAGAATAGGCGTATGCGCCTCCGCCTGAGCTCACTGACGGAACGGATTCGGGTGAGTCTGTTCTTCATCCCGACGGTGGGGGTGTTCATCAGCATCGTCCTTGCATTCGTCACGATCTGGATCGACAGCCGACTCGACCTGCAGGGTGGCGATCTGCCGCTCGGAGCCACCTCGACGGTGGCCAGCGCACGCGCGGTGCTGAGCACCGTCGCTGGGGCGACGATGACGTTCGCTGCCATCGCGTTCTCGATCTCGCTGCTCATCATCCAGCAGGCGTCGAGTCAGTTCTCGCCCCGAGTCGTGCACACCTTGTTCCGAGATCCGTTCAACAAGCGAGTCATGGGCCTGGTCATGGGGACCTTCACGTATTGCCTGGTC
>JBBQEU010000123.1:0-8955 GCA_038321235.1 Acidimicrobiales bacterium
GGAGATCGGTGCCCAGCTGATCTTCACCCCGCACCTCGTTCCGATGAGCCGCGGCCTGCTCGCCACATGCGCGGCCGCCGGCGCTGCGGGCTGTTCCGATGCCGCTGTCACCGAGGCACTGCGCTCGTTCTACGCCGACGAACCGTTCGTGGCGGTGCTCGACTCGCCACCTGCCACCAAGTCGGTCCTCGGGTCGAATGCCGCCCACGTCTCCGCCCGCTACGACGAACGGACCAACACCGTGATCGCCATGTGTGCCATCGACAACCTCACCAAGGGCGCATCGGGTGGTGCCGTGCAGGCTGCCAACGTGGCCCTCGGTCTCGACGAGACTGCCGGCCTCGCCACGATCGGACTTGCGCCGTGATCGACATCGAGGACGCGGCCGTCACCGAGAACGCCGACGCGGCAGCGTCGACCAAAGCCTCGGTCCTCGTCGAGGCGCTCCCGTACATCCGGCGATTCGCCGGCAAGACCGTGGTGGTCAAATACGGCGGCAATGCACTCGCTGGCACATCCGAGCATGACGCGCTTGCGCTGTTCGCCGAGGACATCGTGCTGATGCGCTTGGTGGGGATGCGTCCGATCGTCGTGCACGGCGGTGGTCCACAGATCTCCGCGCTGATGGAACGCCTCGGCAAGGAACCCGAGTTCGTCGATGGTCTGCGTGTCACCGATGCTGAGACCGTCGACATCGCCCGCATGGTGCTCAAGGGCCAGGTGAACCCTCAGATCGTCGCCGCGATCAACGTCCACGGCCGTTTCGCCGTTGGCATCAGCGGCGTCGACGCTGGGCTGATCCGGGCCACCGCTCGGGACGAGAAGCTCGGCTTCGTCGGTGACGTCACCGAGATCAA
Organism: Acidimicrobiales bacterium; assembly: GCA_038321235.1. GTDB lineage: Bacteria > Actinomycetota > Acidimicrobiia > Acidimicrobiales > Ilumatobacteraceae > Sva-07. Next base: position 858 of record JBBQEU010000123.1, read on the forward strand.
CCCCGAGGTGATCCATGGCCTGATCGACGACGAGTTCATCCCCGTGATCGCGACGATCGGCAGCGACGAGACCGGCCAGGCCTACAACATCAACGCCGACACCGTCGCCGGTGCCATTGCGGAAGCCATCGGCGCCGAGAAACTGGTCTACCTCACCGACATCGAGGGATTGCGACGCGACGTCGCCGACGCTGGCAGTCTGATCCGTCAGGTCTCCGCAGACGAACTCGATCAGTTGGCCGCCGACGGCATCATCGGCGGAGGCATGATCCCCAAGGTCGCCAGCTGCACCCACGCCGTCCGTCACGGCGTCCACCGCGCACACATTCTCGATGGCCGGATCGCCCACGTGCTCCTGCTCGAGATCTTCACCGACGCCGGCATCGGCACCATGGTCATGCACCACCGAGAGGACGACCCCCAATGACGACCAGCGCGTCCCACGCGTTCGATCACGCCCCGATGGAGAACTGCCCGTTCATGCCGGTGTTCGGACCGCCGGCGATCATGTTCGAGCGCGGGAAGGGCACCGAGCTCTGGGACTCCGCCGGCAAGCGCTACCTCGACTTTCTCGCTGGCATCGCCGTCGTCTCGCTCGGACACTCGAACCCTGCCGTCGCCGAGGCGGTCGGCGACCAGCTCGAACGGCTGCTTCATGTGTCGAACTTCTTCGCCAACCCGGTCGCCACCGAAGCAGCGGTGAAGATCAACGAGTTACTGCTCGAAGCGACGGGTCACCGGGGGCAGATCTTCTTCACGAACTCGGGCGCTGAGTCGAATGAGTGCGCCATCAAGCTCGCCCGCAAACACGGCGGTCGCGGCCGCCACACGGTCGTGAGCGCGCTCGGTAGCTTCCATGGCCGCACCCTCGCCACGTTGGCGGCTACCGGCCAGCCCACCAAACACGAGCCGTTCGCTCCGATGCCCGACGGCTTCCGCCACGTTGCGTGGGGCGATCTCGAGGCGATGCGCCAGGCGGTCGACGGCACGGTTGCTGCGGTGTTGATCGAGCCGATCCAGGGCGAGGGTGGCGTTCAGCCGGCGACTGCCGAGTATCTGCAGGGAATCCGGGACCTCTGCGACGAGACCGGAGCGCTGATGATGGTCGACGAGATCCAGACCGGGTTCGCTCGCACAGGCCGATGGTTCGGGTTCGAGCACGCGGGCGTGAGCCCGGACGTGGTCACGCTTGCCAAGGCAATGGGCAACGGTATGCCCGTCGGCGCCTGCTGGGCTCGCGCCGACGTTGCCGCCGTGTTCCAGCCGGGGGACCACGGCAGCACGTACTCGGGTACGGCGATCGCCACCGCGGCAGTGAACGCCGTGATCGACGAGATGCAGCGCATCGATGCTCCCGCTGTCGCCGAACGGCAGGGCAGGCGAATCGTTGATGCGCTCCGCAAGGTTCCCGGTGTCGTCGACGTCCGCGGGCGCGGCCTGATGTTGGGCGTGGAGTTGACCGAGGGCATCGACGCCAAGGCGATCTACACCGACCTGCTCGGGCTCGGCCTGATCGTCAACGCCGTCACGCCGACCACGCTGCGCCTCGTCCCACCGATCACGGTGTCCGATGACGAAATCGACGAAGCGGTCGCGATGATCGCCGCATCGTTGGCTGGCGCACTGGGTGAAGGGAACGACGGCCCGTGACCACCACCAACCGCCACTTGCTCGACGTCACCGATTTCACCGCTGACGAGGTTCGCCAGATCCTGACGCTCGCGGAAGCGTCGATCGAGTCGCTCGGTCGCCCGCTCGCCGGGCAGGGAGCGGCCTTGATCTTCGAGAAGCCGTCGAACCGCACCCGCCACTCGATGGAGATGGCGGTGTACCAGCTGGGCGGTCACCCGATCTACACCCGTGGCGAGGAGGTCGGCTTCGACACCCGCGAACCGGTCGAGGACATCGCCAGGGTGGTGGAGGGCTATCACGGCCTGATCGCGGCAAGGGTGTTCGATCACCTGACGGTCACCCGGATGGCGGCAGTGGTCGAGGTCCCAGTCGTCAACATGCTCTCCGACCACTCACACCCCCTGCAGGCCTTCGCCGATGCCTTGACCATGCAGCAGTGCCTCGGAGATCTTGCCGGCAAGACCGTCGCGTACGTCGGCGACTTCAACAACGTCGCCCGATCGCTGGCGGAGATCTCGGCGCTGTTGGGTATGCACATCCGCCTCGCCTGCCCGCACGGTTTCGATGCGCCACTGGTGGAGCTCGAACGGTTCGCTCTGCTCGGAGCGCCGTCGGTCGAACAGTTTCATCGGCCGCCCGAAGCGGTGGAGGGAGCCCATGCCGTCCACACCGACACGTGGGTCTCGATGGGACAAGAGACCGAGAAGCAGCAACGGTTGCAGCAGTTCGAGGGGTACACCGTCGATGGCGACATGATGGAGCTGGCCGATCCTGCGGCTGTGTTCATGCACTGCCTGCCCGCGTATCGCGGCACCGAGGTGACTGCCGACGTGATCGACGGTCCACAGTCGGTGGTCTTCCAACAGGCCCACAACCGCCTCCACGCCGCCCGCGGAGCGCTGGCCTTCGTGCTCGGTGTGCGAGATGGGATGCGAGATGTGCCAGGCACATCTCGAACAGCATCGTCGTCCGGCGGAGCGTCGTCATGAGCAAGGTGCAACGTCAGGCCACGATCAGCCGGATAATCGGCGATCACGAGGTCACCAGTCAGCCGCAGCTGATCGAGTTGCTGGCGGAGCACGGCATCGAGGCGACCCAGGCAACGGTGTCTCGCGATCTCGACGACATCGGAGCGATCAAGGTCCGTGTGCCGAGCGGCAACACCGTGTACGCGATCCCCGAGTTCGCGCCCGATCGTCTCGCACCGGTCGAACAGTTGCGCCGGGTGATGGGGGAGTGGGTCGCCGATGTCGCCTGCTCGTCCAACATCGTCATCCTCCGAACGCCACCCGGCTGCGCCCACGTGGTCGCGTCGGCGCTCGACCGCAGTCGCGTCGAAGGTCTGCTCGGGACAGTGGCGGGTGACGACACCCTGATGTGCGTGTCGTCGGCAGCCGACGGCGCCCCACTCGCTGCGCACCTCCGCGACCTCGCAGGATTGGACTGACATGACCGATTCCCACGACGATGCCGGTGAGGGCAAGACCCTCTGGCACGGGCGCTTCGCCGGAGGGCCGGCCGAGGCCTTGATGGCGTACACGGTCAGCTTGCCGTTCGATCGAACGATGTGGCGCGACGACATCGACGGGTCGAAGGCGCACGTCCGTGGGCTTGCCCGCGTCGGTCTCCTCACAGCGATCGAACGAGGCTCGGTGCTCGACGCGCTCGACCAGGTGGCTGTCGAGATGGAGACCGGTGAGTTCGTCTTCGTCGAGAGCGACGAGGACATCCACACCGCCGTCGAACGCCGGGTGACCGAACTGGCCGGACCGGCCGGCGGCAAGCTCCACACGGCACGAAGCCGCAACGATCAGGTGGCCACAGACCTGCGACTGTGGTGTAAGCGTGAACTCCTCGGGGTCGCCCAGGGCATCCACGAGCTGCAGCGCGTGTTGCTCGAACGAGCAGTGGGCGCAGGCGACACGTACATGCCGGGCTACACGCATCTCCAGCGGGCTCAGCCGGTTCTGCTGGCCCATCACCTACTCGCCCACGGCTGGGCGCTCGCCCGAGACGTCGACCGGCTCCTCGCGACGCGAACTCGGCTCGACGTGTCGCCGCTCGGCGCCGGAGCCCTCGCTGGTTCGTCGTTGCCGATCGACCCGGTCGGCAACGCTGCCGATCTCGGCTTCGCCGCAGTGTTCGACAACAGCCTCGACGCCGTCAGCGACCGTGATTTCGTGGCCGAGGCGGTCTTCGACCTGGCCCTCGTCGGTATCCATCTCTCGCGCATCGGCGAGGAGTGGGTGCTGTGGACCTCGGGTGAGTTCGGCTTCGCCAAGCTCGATGACGGCTACGCCACGGGTTCGTCGATGCTGCCGCAGAAGAAGAACCCCGACATCGCCGAACTGGCTCGCGGCAAGAGCGGTCGCCTCATCGGCAACCTCACTGGCCTACTCGCAACGCTCAAGGGATTGCCGCTGGCGTACAACCGCGATCTACAGGAGGACAAGGAGCCGTTGTTCGACTCGGTCGAGCAGGTCACGCTGGCCGTTGCGGCATTGACCGGGATGGTCGCCACGGCGACGTTCGTGCGCGAGGCGATGCAGGCCGCTGCCGACGAGGAGACCATGGCGGCGACCGACTTGGCGGAGTACCTCGTGCGCGCCGGCACGCCGTTCCGGGAGGCACACGCGATCGTCGGGGCCCACGTTCGAGCCACGCTGGCGGGGGAGGGATCCCTACGAGACCTCGTCGCTGCGGATCCGAAACTCGGCCTCGACGCAGCCGCGCTCGTCGGCCCGGGCGTCGGCGTTCGGTTGCGCACATCCCGTGGTGCCGCCGGTCCCGAGGCGCTACCGCTGCAGCTCGAGTCGTATCGTTCGATGCTCGCCGCCGATCAGGAGCGGTTGTCGACCTGACACCGCTTCCACCGTCGTGGTTCGAACGCGACGCCCCGATCGTCGCTGCCGAACTCCTCGGCAAGGTGTTCGTGGTCGATCGCGGCGCCATCCGTACCTCCGGCCGGATCGTCGAGACCGAGGCGTACATGGCGGACGACCCGGCGAGTCACTCGTTCCGCGGTTCCACGGCCCGCAACGCGATGATGTTCGGCTCGGGCGGGCACCTGTACGTGTACATGAGCTACGGAATCCACCGTTGCGCCAACGTGGTCACAGGCACCGAGGGCGACGGTCAGGCTGTGCTCATCCGGGCGATGGAACCGGTCGATGGTGCTGAGGAGATGCTTCGTCGACGGGGGCGAACCCCACTCGCCGACGGCCCCGGCAAGCTCTGTCAGGCGCTCGGCATCGATCTCGACGACAACGGAGTGAATCTCTGCGGTTCAGGACCGATCCAGATCCTGGACGACGACACCGCGCAACCTGTCGACCCCGTCACCGGGCCCCGAGTCGGCATCACCAAGGCGGTCGACACCCCCTGGCGCTTCCGAATCCCGCTGCGGTGAGCGGTGAGCGCCGGGGCTGCACACAACTCTCACCGCAGGCTGGCACTGGCCGTCACCGGTGAGAGTTTCGTGCAGGGGGTGCGCTCACCGCTCACCGCAGCCGCCGTGAGCGCCGGTCAGCGCCAGTGCATCCAGAAGCCGTGGGGGTGGACGGTGGCGAGATGATCGACCGTTCGCTCGCCGTTGCGCCAGCGCACCATCGTGAGCACGGTGCGGTGAGGACTCTTGGGGTCCGGGCTGTTGGGGAGCTCAGGGATGTGGGCCGGCGCCTCGGCGTACACCCACGACAGGTCGCGTTCGGCACCGATGCGCTCCAACTCGCGGAGATACGCCACCCGGGCCTCCGAGGTGAGGTAGTTGAGCACCCACGAGTTCGTCACCACCGGGTGAGCGGCATCGCCGACTCGCCCGACAGCTGGTGAGAGTGACGTCACGGCATCGCCGGCCAGGATCTCCGGTGGATGCCGGCGAGCGATGTCGATCGCAGCGACCAGCCGATGGAATCGACCAGCCTGATCGGGCCACACGCAGGCTTCCAACCAATGTGCTTCACGGTCGTCGGTCACGTCGATCGGTCGCTGATCGACGCCACACCGAGCGACGATGTCAGGGAGCGCACTCGGCACCGGGACCGAACCCGTGGTGTCGACGTCGATCGTCACCGTCGACGGACCCCCGACTCGCGTGGTCGAGCCGTCATGGGCCCGATACTGGTACTCGTAGCGGTCGAGCAGGAGGTTCAAGCCGCCGCTCGTGCCGACGTCGAGGAGTCCGAGCGGTCCGACTTCGTCGCCGAGCAGGCGCAACGCCGGCAGGAAGGATCCACATCTCCCGACTTCGTTGGTCTGGGTGGTCCGCGTCGCCAACAACTGAGTGAGGCGCTCGCTGTGGGTGGCGACGAATGCTCGAAAGGTACGAACGAGATGCGGGTCGGTCGGGGAGCGGTGGACGTCGCTGAGGTTGGGGTACCACTGGGCGAGTTGTTGATCCGGGTTCTCGATCAGCAACTCGTGGACGCAAGCGAACAGCAGCACCGGCAAACGTTGCGTCGGCGGCGCGTGCAGCAGTAAACGGTAGAGCGCCGGGTCCTGGGAGATCGCCCGTGACAACGAGGCGTAGAGGGGAGCGCGTGGGCTCGACGCGGTCGAGAAGTTGGCAAAGTCGAGTTGGAGTTCCGAATCGTCCACGGCCTCGGGCACGGGCCGACAGTACCCTTGCGGCCGTATGGCTGGTACTGATCTGATCGCTGACCTCGAGGCACGCAGCCTCATCCACGACTCCACGGACCGCAAGGCGCTTCGGGAAGCGGTCGCAGGGGCCCCGGTAGCGATCTATTACGGGTGCGATCCAACGGCCGACAGCTTGCACGTCGGCAACCTGATCGGGCTGATCATGCTGCGGCGGTTCCAGGATGCTGGCCACCGGCCGATTGCGCTCGCCGGTGGGGCGACGGGAATGGTCGGCGATCCGAGCGGACGTTCCGACGAGCGCAACCTGCTCGACGACGAGACGCTGAACCACAACGTCGCCGCGATCAAGGAGCAGCTGAGCCGGATCGTCGACTTCGACCCAGCGGGGGGTGTGGGGCGAGGCGAGCTTGTCGACAACCGAGAATGGACCGAGCCGATCACCGTGCTCGAGTTCCTTCGTGACGTCGGCAAGCACGTCACCGTCAACCAGATGCTGGCGCGCGAGAGCATCAAGTTGCGTGTCAACTCCGAGCACGGCATCTCTTTCACCGAGTTCAGCTACATGCTGCTGCAGGCCAACGACTACCTGTGGCTGCACGACAATCTCGGTTGCACGATCCAGATCGGTGGGTCGGATCAGTGGGGCAACATCATCGCGGGCGTCGACCTGATCCGCCGGAAGCGTGGCGAACACGTCCACGCGTTTTCGTGGCCGTTGCTCACTGCCGCTGATGGCACGAAACTCGGCAAGACCACCGGTGCCCGTGTGTGGCTCGATGCGGCCAAGACCAGCCCGTACCAGTTCCGCCAGCACTGGATGCAGACGCCTGACGAACTCGTCGATTCGCAGCTGCTGACGTTCTCGCTGCAGCCGATCGAGCAGGTGCGGGCGATCGTCTCCGAACACAACGAGGCCGCACACATGCGATTCGGCCAGCGTGCGCTCGCCGACGAGATGACCGCCCTGGTTCACGGTGCTCCCGCAGCAATGGCCGCGGCTGAAGCTGCCGAGTTGCTCTTCAGCGGCGACACCACGACGGCATCGAAGGAGGCCTTCGTGACGCTCGCTGCGGAGATCCCGTCGTCGCGCATCGCCGCGGACGATCTTGCTGATCTGATCGCAGTGTTCGTCGGCACCGATCTGGCGTCGTCGAACGGTGACGCTCGCCGGTCGCTCGCCCAGCGGTCGTTCTACGCGAACGGCGTTCAACTCGACGAGAACACCCTGCTCAGCGACCAGAAGTTGGTCCACGGTCGGTACCTCTTGCTGCGCAAGGGGAAGAAGTCGCACCACCTCGCCGAAATATTTTCGTGAGGAGTGTTGCAAAGCGCTACGGGGGTGCTATCTTTTAAATCCGCCTCACGGAAGGAAATCATCCTCCGGAAAGGCGACTCGGCACCAACGCCGACCGCTGGAATCCCGCAAGGTATCCCTGGTCTTGGTGCGTGCCTGAGCTTCGGCTCCTTGAAAACGGAAGAGAAGACAGAACGCCAGTGCGGGCAGTACGCGCCCACCCTCGGGTGGTCTCGGAACTGTCTGTCAATTTCTGCTGTCGCCTACCCTGGCGGCAGCAACCATGGTTATCGGCCGTTCCACACTTTGTACAGTGGGATGGCCAAACAGCAAGGACGCATCGTCCACACGAGTCTTTCCCGACTCGGATGGTGCGCTCGCTGACTATCGTTGCTGGCTCGAACACCCACCTCGGTGGAGGGGAGAGTCGGCCACGTTTTTGTTGGAGAGTTTGATCCTGGCTCAGGATGAACGCTGGCGGCGTGCTTAACACATGCAAGTCGAACGAGGTCCATGGAGCTTGCTCCGGAAGACCTAGTGGCGAACGGGTGCGTAACACGTGAGAAACCTGCC
>JBBQEU010000124.1:0-8914 GCA_038321235.1 Acidimicrobiales bacterium
GCGCGGTACGCCGGGTTGTCGAGCAGGATGAAATTCACCGGGAACAGCACCGATGCGAAATCGAAGCGCTCGAGGCTGCGCAGGTGCATGCCGGGGATTCGCAGGCCGTGACCGGTGACCCCGATGTGGGAGACCAAACCATCGTCTCGCGCTGCGCTCAGCGCCTCGACCGCCCCGCCGGGGGCGAAGACGGTGTCGAACTCGTCGTCCTCGACGAGGTTGTGGAGCTGGATCAGATCGACGTGATCGACACCCAGACGCTCGAGGGAACGTTCGAGTTCTGCCCGGGCAGCGTCGCCGCGTCGCTCACCCGTCTTCGTGGCGAGGAAGACCTCACTGCGGTGCTCGCCGAGCCAACCCTGCAACCGATCCTCCGACGCGCCGTAACCAGCTGCGGTGTCGATGTGGTTGATCCCCCACTCGCCGATCTGGGCCAACGTGACATCTGCGCGCTCCTGGCTCATCCCGCCGAGCGCGGCCGCCCCGAAGATCACACGAGTCGACTGATGACCGGTGGAACCGAAGGGTGCGAAAGCGAGCGTGGGCATCCTTCGACGGTACCTCACCGCCCACCGGGTCACGGCAGCGCGGCCTGGCGGGTGAAGTCAGCGACGAAGATGGCCACCGCAGTCGCAACGCAGGCACCAGAGATCAGCCAGAAGCGGACGATCACGGTGGTCTCCGGCCATCCGGCCACCTCGAAGTGATGGTGGATCGGTGACAGCTTGAACAGCCGCCGGCGGCGGCCCGACGCGCGGAACACGGCCATCTGCAGTCCGACCGAACCCGCCTCGATGACGTTGATCCCGCAGATCAGCAACAGCAGCAGTTGGGTGTTGGTCGCCAGTGCCAAGAGTGCGAGCGTCGACCCCAACGCGAGCGCTCCGACGTCACCCATGAAGATCCGCGCCGGGGCGGCGTTCCACCAGAGAAACCCCGCGCACGCGCCGGCGAAGGCGGCCGCCAGAACGGCGAGGTCGTACGGGTTGACCACGTCGCCGTAGATCAACGGGTTGCGCAACGCCCAGAAGGCCATGCCGGTGAACGCGATGAACCCGAACAGTGCAGAGCCGGCGGCGAGGCCGTCGAGGCCGTCGGTGACGTTGACCGCGTTGGTCGTCGCAACGATGATCGTTCCCGCCCAGAACACCCAGACCACCGGCCCGAAGTCCCAACCCGGGAAGTCGGCGCGCGTGAGCGAGATCCGCGTGTCGATGTCGGTCGCAGCGACGAGCACGACGGCGATGGCGAGCGCCATCAGGTACGACAGGACGCCCTTGAGTTTCCAGTACACACCTCGGTTCTGATGGGAACGCACCTTCATGAGGTCGTCGATCAACCCGAGCCCACCCATGGCCAGGATGCCCGCCACGATGATCAGGGTCTGGTCCGAGAAGACGACGCCGGCGCGCACGTGGCTGATCAGGTAGCCGGCGAGCGCGGCTGCGACGATGACGAGCCCGCCCATCGTCGGCGTCCCCGCCTTGTGTGCGTGAGGTGGCACCCGCTCGTTCGCCGCGTTCTGTTGGAGGATCGGCTGGCTCGCGCCGCGCTCCGCGAGCACACCGATCGACGCACGGGTACCGAACAGCGCCAGCGCCGCCGCAATTGCACCGGCGATCGCGAGCGCGATCACGTCGCGGCATCCAGTTGCACAGCCTCACACTCTTGAATCCGCGGATGTGCCGCAAGGGCACAACGTCCCTGGAGCCGACCAGCCGATCGACGTAGCGTCGAGTCATGGACATCGAGGAGTTGAGTGGGCGCGCCACCGAACTGGTGCAGAGCCCCACGCTGTCGTACGACCAGAAACTGCGACGCCTCGCCGCGTTGGCGACCGACGCATTGCCCGCGCCCGCCGTTTCCGAGGCGTGCGCCGCCGCACTCGACAAGCGCGTGATCTGCGACATGTTCGAAGGCCACGCACCGTTCACCGCCCGCTACATCCTCCCCGACTACGAACTCGCCGTACGCCAAGGCCTCGACTACCTGGAGATGCCGGCGCCGACGAATCTCGACGATGCGTTGGCATTCCTGCAGGTCATGTACACCCATGTCCCCAGCGTCACGACCTATCCCGTGTACCTGGGCGACCTCGACAAGGTGCTCGATCCGTTCGTCGCCGACGACATCACCGATGCGGAACTCGACACGAAACTGCGCCGGTTCTGGATCGGGATCGACCGCATGCTGCCCGACGCCTTCGTGCACACCAACCTCGGCCCGCACGACAACCGAATCGCCCGGTCGATCCTGCGCGTCGAGCGTTCGTTGCGCCAGGCCGTTCCGAACATCACGCTGAAGGTCGATCCCGACATCACGCCGGACGACATGATCGACGATGCCGTCCGCACCGTGTTCGAGACCGGCAAGCCCCACTTCGTGAACCACCCGATGATGGTCGGCGACCACGGCGAGCGATACGCGGCGGTGAGTTGCTACAACTCGTTGAAGATCGGCGGTGGCGCCCACACCCTGGTGCGCCTCAACTTGAAGGAAGTTGCACTCCTCCACGCCGGCACCGCCGATGAGTTCCTGGCCGAAACACTCCCCCGGTACGTCGAGCTGACGGCGGAACTCGGTGAGGCACGTGTGCGATCGCTCGTCGAGCAGCAGCGCTTCTTCGAGACGCACTGGCTGGCCAACGAGGGCTTGATCGACATCGACCTGTTCTCTGCGATGTTCGGCATCTTCGGCCTGGCCGAATGCGTGAGCCTGCTGCTCGAATACGAAGGGCTCGACCGCGACGGCGAAGCAAGATACGGCCACGACGCCGACGTGAACGCGCTCGCTGTGCGCATCGTCGAACGAGTTGCCGAACTCGTCGCCGAGCGTCCGATGCCGTACTGCGAAGGCGGCGACGGTCGCAGCTACCTGCACAGCCAGAGCGGCATCGATCTCGACGATGCAGTCACCGCCGGCACCAGGATCCCGGTCGGCGACGAACCGCCGCTGCTCGACCACATCGCCGCGTGCGCGCCGCATCACCACCTCTTCGCCTCGGGAGTCAGCGACATCTTCCACGTCGACGAGACCGCAACCCGCAACCCCGAGGCGCTCGTGGACATCATCCGCGGTGCGTTCCAGAGCGGCATGCGTGACTTCACGTTCAATCTCGACAGCAACGAGTTCATCCGGATCACCGGGTATCTCGTGCGCAAGAGCGACCTCGTAGCGATTGCCGACGACAGCGTCGTGCGCCATGCGAGCGACCTTCTTGCCGCTGGCAGCGAGAACTCGTTTCACCTCACGCAACGGTCGGTGAAGCGCATCGGCTGCCATGAGCGCGACCCCCGCTGAGTTCGGCATGCTCGCCGACGAACACGGCGCGCCCCGAGCCGTGACCGGCTACGTCGCCGACACCATCAGCTTCAGCAGCGTCGATGGGCCCGGCAACCGGTTCGTGGTGTTCATGCAGGGCTGCAACTTCGACTGCGTGGCGTGTCACAACCCGCAGACCATTCCCGGCCACGAACCGCTGGAGGGATATCACCCGCGCCACCTCGAGGTCGACGAACTCCTCGTCGAGATCCGGCGGGCGGCACCGTTCATCCGTGGCGTCACAGCCTCGGGTGGCGAAGCGACCCAGCAGCCGGAGTTCCTGCGAGCGTTGTTCACGGCGATCAAGAACGACCCCGACCTCGGGCATCTGAGCTGCTTCGTCGATTCGAACGGCGCAGCAGCACGAAGGGTGTGGGACCTGCTCGCAACGGTGATCGACGGGGTGATGATCGACCTCAAGTGTCTCGATCCCGACATCCACCGCGAGATGACGGGCGAGGCGAACGACCTCGTGCTGGCCAGCGTCGAACATCTGGCCGACATCGGGCTGCTCTACGAAACCAGGTTGCTGTTGCTGGCCGGCGTGAACGACGACGACGGGCTGATCGTGCAAACGGCCGAGTGGCTGGCGGCGATCGACCCGGCGATGCGGGTGAAGCTGATCGGCTATCGCGGTCACGGTGCCCGCCCCCAGGTCCCCGCACTCGTCGAGCCCACGCACGAGGCGCTCCTTCACGCCGCCGAGCTCCTCTGGAGTGTCGCCCCGTTCGAGATCTGCACGATCTGAGCGCTCGCGTCGGCGTCCACCTGATCTGAGATGATTGCTGGGTGACGCAGCTGACAGCCGATGTCGTCGACAACTTCGAGCGCGATGGTGCCGTCGTGCTGCGCAACGTTGTCGCACCGCAGTGGCTCGAACTGCTGGCCGAAGGCGTCGAGCACAACCAGACCCATCCGAGCGCGTGGTCGCACTGGTACACCAACGCGAACGAGGCGGTGGGCTTCTGGAGCGATTACGTCACGTGGCCCCACGTCGAGCAGTACCGGCGTGTGGTCTTCGATGGCAGACTCGCATCGATTGCCGGCGAGCTGATGCGGTCGCGGACGGTGCGGTTCTTCCACGAACACGTGCTGGTCAAGGAGCCTGGCGCCACCGAACCGACGCCATGGCATCACGACGACCCGTACTATGGCATCACGACGACCCGTACTACGGAATCGATGGGATGCAGAACGTCAGCATGTGGATCGCGCTCGACCCCGTCCCCAATTCATCCGGACTGCAGTTCATCGCCGGCTCACACCTGTGGGGTCGCCGGTTCGTGCCCCGCAGGTTCATCGACCAGACGCCGTACGGCGAAGCCGACGATCGATTCGAACTGCTTCCCGACGGTGACGAGCTCGCGAGCGGCCACGAGGTGATCGGCTGGGACGTCGAGCCCGGTGACGTGCTCGCATTCCACTACCGGACGCTGCACGGCGCTCCCGGGAACTCGCTGTCGACACGCCGCCGCGCGGTGAGTCTTCGCTGGCTCGGCGACGACGCGCGTTTCGGCGAACGGCCGTGGACCACGTCGCCACCGTACGAGCCGAACGGCCTGATCGCCGGTGGTCCGCTCGACGACGACCCCCGGTTCCCACTCGTCGTCACCTGAGCGGTTCGAGATGTGCCTGGCACACCTCGAACGACCAAGATGGCGACATGACTTCGCCACTCCCAGTAGCGTTCGACAACCGTGTGAGCCGCGACCTCGGCGTCGCCATCCCCATCGTGCAGGCCCCGATGGGGTGGATCGCCCGTTCGCAACTGGCGTCTGCGGTGTCGCGGGCGGGGGCGTGCGGGATCATCGAGACCTCGTCGGGCGAACTCGACGCGGTCAAGGACGAGATCCGCAAGATGCGCGACCTCACCGACCACCCGTTCGGTGTGAACATCGCCCAAGCGTTCGTGCGCGACCCGGCGATCGCCGAGTTCGTGATCGAGCAGGGCATCAAGTTCGTGACCACCTCGGCCGGCTCACCGACAAAGTACACCGGTGTGCTCAAGGCTGCGGGACTCACCGTGTACCACGTGGTGCCGACGCTCGCCGCTGCACTCAAGGCGGTCGACGCCGGGGTCGACGGGCTCGTGGTCGAAGGCGGTGAGGGTGGCGGCTTCAAGAGCCCCACACCGGTGTCGACGATGGTGCTGCTGCCGCTGGTGCGCTCGAAGGTCGATGTGCCGATCATCGCGGCGGGCGGCATCACCGACGGCGCCACGATGGCCGCGGCGTTCGCGCTCGGCGCCGAAGGCGTGCAGATGGGCACGCGGATGGTGTCGGCGGCCGAGTCGCCCGTGCACCACAACTGGAAGCAGGCCATCATCGACGCTGCCGAGACCGACACGCTGTTCCTCAATCAGCGCCACTCCCCCGCCCTTCGGGCGCTGCGCACCGATCGCACCGAGGCGCTGGTGAACGCCGAGCACAACGTGTTCAGTGAATTCGGCAACGCGATCGACCTCTACTTCGGCGGCGACATGAACGCCGCGATCGCGCTGTCGGGCCAGGTCGCCGGTCGCATCGAATCGGTCGAACCGGTGTCGAAGATCATCGAGGACACCATCACCGAGTTCGCCGCCACCGTCGCCCGCCTCGCCGGCTGTGTGTTACTCGTGGTGTCAGACACCACGAATAACACCTCACAGTGCGGGTCCGGTGGCGTCGACGACCACCTCGGTGAATGTCGCAGCGTCGAGGAGATGGGCCCGCGTTGCCAGACCGGGCTCCGCTCGTAGGTCGACCGCGGCGAGCAGCATGTCGGCGAAGTCGGGCGCCCGCTCGGCAGCCCATGCGCCCGCCGCCGATTTCGACGCCACATCGCCGGTCTCCCAGGTGTAGAGCATGCGCGCCACTCCGAGCGCCACCCATTCGAGTACGTCGCCATCGGCGGTCTCGATGGTGTCGTCGGATTCGACCTCCGTGCGGAGGCGCTCGCCGACTCCTCGCCAGTACGTCCGCAGGTTCTCGCGCACCCAGCTCCGCCGATCGCCGAGGTCGAGGGGAATGCCCAAGCGGGCGGGCGCCTCTCCCCGCAGCGCGACACCATAGGTCGCGAGCGTGAACCAGGTGACCGGATTGATCTCGAACGACTCACCGTCGACGTGGTACTCCCCGTCGAGCACCCACGGCCGCTGCAACGCCATCGGAGGCACGACCAGATCACCCCACGCCAAATACAGGCCGTCGATCGGGATCGACACGCACTCGCGGACGAGCGCATGCGCGGACGCCAGATCGCCGAACAGATCGGGGTCGGACGCATCGGCGACCACCGCGACGACGTCGACGTCGCTGCGTGGCGTCCAGTCGTCGAGTGAGACCGAGCCAACCACGTAGAGCCCTTCGATCACGCCTGGCGCCACATCATCGTGGGTGTCGAGCCACACAGCGAGCGCCGCGGCGACCACACCCGGCAGCAGCACAGGTTCCATGGTCCGAACCTAGCGACGGCTCCTACCCTGGACGCATGGCTCTCGACGACGAACTGACCAACCGGATCACCTGGAAGATCCCCAACGCCTTGGCGCTGGTCGGATCAGCGCACGACGGTGAACGCAACGCAATGACCACCAGCTGGATCACGCAACTCGCGATGGAGCCGGTGCTGATCGGTATCGGGGTCGACAACTCGGCGGTCACCCATCGTCTGATCTCGGCCAGCGGCGCATTCACCGTCAACTTGTGGGACAGCGAGAACACGCGTCCGTTCGTCAAGTTCTCCAAGCCGGCCGTCGACGACGGCGACACGCTCAACGGCTGGGCCGTTCACGCTGCGATCACCGGCGCCCCGGTGTTCGACGACGCGATCGCCTGGATGGACTGCGAGGTCCGCCACACGCTCGACCTCGGCACCCACACACTGTTCGTCGGCGAGATGGTCGACGGCGCGATCCGCGACGACGAGGCCCGCTCGGCCGCCATGAGCGACACCCGCATGAAGTACGGCGGCGTCAAGCGCCACTGACGTGTCCGAATCTCGATTGGGGTCAGACCCCAATCGAGACACCGTTAGCCTCGGGGCCACCATGGCGCACGAATTCATCTACCAGGCCTACAAGCTCGCTCGGCACTACCCGCCCGACAAGACGGTGCTGGAGAACATCTCGCTGTCGTTCTACCCCGGCGCCAAGATCGGTGTGCTCGGCTCGAACGGCGCCGGCAAGTCGTCGCTGTTGAAGATCATGGCCGGGCTCGACGACGGCTACTCCGGCGAGGCCCGCCTCACCGCGGGGTTCACCGTCGGCTATCTCGCGCAGGAGCCGCAGCTCGATCCGGCCAAGGACGTCAAAGGCAACGTGATGGACGGGGTCGCCGAGGTGCAGGGCCTCATCGATCGCTACAACGAGGTCATGGCCAAATGGGCCGACCCCGATGCCGACTACGACAAGATCGGCAAGGAGCAGGCCCAGCTCGAAGACAAGATCGCCGCCACCGACGCGTGGAGCCTCGAACGCAACGTCGACATCGCCATGGACGCTCTGCGCTGCCCACCCGACGACGCCGACGTCAACGTGCTGTCCGGTGGTGAGCGGCGCCGGGTGGCGTTGTGCCGCCTGTTGTTGTCGAGGCCCGACCTGCTGCTGCTCGACGAGCCGACCAACCACCTCGACGCCGAGTCGGTCGATTGGTTGGAGCGCTTCCTCGCCGACTACGCCGGCACCGTCGTGGCGATCACCCACGACCGGTACTTCCTCGACAACGTTGCCCAGTGGATCCTGGAGCTGCACGCAGGCAAGGGCCTGCCATTCGAAGGCAACTACTCGAGCTGGCTCGAACAGAAGCAGGACCGGATGGAACGCGAGGAACGGGGCAACGAGGCGCGCCGACGCACCCTCGCCCGCGAGCTCGACTGGGTCCGGATGGGCCAGAAGGCTCGCCAGGCCAAGGGCAAGGCCCGTCTCGCCGCGTACGAGAAGCTGTACAACGAGAACAAGGCCACCGAGCCTGGCCAGTCGGCGTTGGAGATCGCGATCCCGTCGGGTCGTCGCCTCGGCGATCAGGTCATCGAGGTCGAGAACTTGAACAAGGGATTCGGCGATCGTCTCCTCATCGAGAATCTGTCGTTCACGTTGCCGCCGGCCGGCATCGTGGGCATCATCGGGCCGAACGGTGCTGGCAAGTCGACATTGTTCAAGATGTTGGCCGGCCGCGAGGAGCCCGACTCCGGCTCGATCAAGATCGGCGACACGGTCGACCTCTCCTACGTCGACCAGGACCGCGACGATCTCGATCCCGATGCCACGGTCTTCGAGGAGATCACCGGCGGCGCCGAGGTGCTCGAAGTCGGTGGTCGCGAGATTCATGGCCGGGCCTATGTGTCGAGCTTCAACTTCAAGGGCACCGACCACGGCAAGCGAGTCGGCGACCTTTCGGGTGGCGAACGCAACCGTGTCCACCTCGCGAAGCTGCTCAAGTCCGGCGGCAACGTATTGCTGCTCGACGAGCCGACCAACGACCTCGACATGGACACCCTCCGGGCGCTCGAGGCCGGCCTCGAGTCGTTCCCCGGCTGCGCGGTGATCATCTCGCACGATCGCTGGTTCCTCGACCGCGTCGCGACCCACGTGCTGGCCTTCGAGGGCGACAGCCAG
>JBBQEU010000125.1:0-8819 GCA_038321235.1 Acidimicrobiales bacterium
GTACGGATCGTCCAGGGCGTGCCGGTCACGGGGATCACGCAGCAGGCGGGGCGAGTCACCGGCGTCGAGACCGCCCGCGGCTCGATCGAGGCCGAGTACGTCGTCAACTGCGCGGGGATGTGGGCGCGTCAGCTCGGCGCAATGGCCGGTGTGGCGGTGCCGCTCCAGGCGATCGAGCACGCCTACCTGATCACCGAACCCATCGAAGGCGTCTCGGCCGATCTGCCGATCTTCGAGGACCCGGATCGTTTCGCCTACTACCGCGAGGAGACCGGCGGTCTGTTGATCGGGCTCTTCGAGCCGGTTGCGGCGCCGTGGTCGACGGATCGTATCCCCGACGACTTCAGCTTCGGCGAGATCCCGTCGGACTGGGATCGGCTCGCCCCCTTCCTCGAGTACGCGATGGAGATCCTGCCCGGCCTCGCCGACGTCGGCGTCCGAAAACTGTTCACCGGGCCGGAGAGCTTCACCCCCCACAACGGCTTCCTGATGGGGGAGGCGCCCGAGCTCGACGGGTTCTTCGTGGCGGCCGGGTTCAACTCCCTCGGGATCCTCACCGGTGGGGGCGCGGGTTCGATCATGGCCAGCTGGATCGTCGATGGCGTGCCACCGCTCGACATCACCGGGGTCGACATCGCACGCCTCCAACGCTGGCAGACCAATCGGCCGTACCTCACCGAGCGCAGCGTCGAACTGCTCGGGCGGCTCCACTCGACGGGGTCGTGGCCGCACTCCCAACCGACGACAGCACGCGACGTTCGGCGGTCTCCGCTCCACGACCGGCTCGCCGCGACCGGTGCCCGCTTCGCCGAGTCGTCCGGTTGGGAGAACACGTCCTACTTCGCGCCACCCGCGGCCGCGATCGAGTTCCGTCACACGTACGCCAGGCCGGACTGGTTCGAGTACCACGCGGCCGAGCACCGGTCGGTCCGCAACGACGTCGGCCTGTTCGACATGTCGGCGATGTCGAAGTTCCTGGTGCAGGGACCCGACGCCGAGTCGGTGCTGAACCGGTTGTCGGGCAACGACGTTGCCGTTGCGGTGGGCCGTTGCGTCTATACGCAGTGGATGAACGAACGTGGTGGAGTGATGGCCGACGTGACCATCACCCGGCTGGCCGATGACCGCTTCCAGGTCGTCGCTGCGGAGGCGTTCCACCGCCGGGTCGCCACGATGCTGCGGCAGGGAACGCCTGACGCCGCGCTGGTGTACGTCACCGACGTCACCTCCGCCATGGCGCTGCTCAGTGTCCAAGGTCCGAACTCCCGAGCGTTGCTCTGTGAGCTCACCGCCTCCGACTTGTCGAACGACGCGTTCGCTTACCTGACGGCACAGGAGATCGACCTCCACCACGCGCGTGCGCTGGCCGTGCGGATGAGCTTCGTCGGCGAACTCGGCTGGGAGTTGTTCGTCCCGACCGAATTCGCGGTCGGGGTGTACGAACGGCTCGTCGAGGTCGGTGCCGCCCACGGTCTCGCCCACGCCGGTATGGCGACGCTCGAGAGCACCCGCACCGAGGCCGGTCGCCTCGACTACGGCCTGGACATGGAGAACTCCGACTCACCGCTCGAGGCGGGGCTCAAGTTCGCGATCGACTTCGACAAGCCGGGTGGGTTCGTCGGACGGGACGCGCTGCTGGCTCGATACGAGCAGCGGCCGTACACGAGCCGGTTGGTCCAATTCCTGCTCGCTGATCCCGAGCCGTTGCTCCACGGCGAGGAGCCGATCCTGCTCGACGGCGAGGCGGTCGGCTACCTCCGTTCGGGCGCCTACGGGCACACGCTCGGCGGCGCGATGGGGTTCGGCTATGTCGAGCATGCAGACGGCGTGACCGCCGACCTCGTGCGCCGCGGCGAGTTCGAGGTCCTGGTCGCCGGCGAGCGGGTCCCTGCCCGGGCATCCCTTCGGGCGATGTACGACCCGCAGAACGAGCGCGTCCGAATGTGACGTCCGGACCGGCAATCGGGTCGTCGACTCGCTGTCAGCCGAGGAGCCACCGGCCGACGCGGGCACGGCTGGCGGCGTTGTCGACCGTGACGATGCGGAGGTCGGCCATGCGTTGGAGCACGGAGCTGGCGAAGGCCTCGCCGATCTGGTCGGCATCGAGCGGTTCGCCGGATCCGCTGGTGGCGAGCACGGACTTCGCGACATGGTCGAGGTGACGGCGCGTCAGCGGGTCGCCGGTGGAGCGGGCACGGTCGCGGGCCGAGCGGGTGAGCTGGTTGACCATCCGAGTTGACGGGGCACCCGCACCGACACGACGCCAGGCTTCGGCGAGGTGCCCGTAGATGCGGCGCCACTGTTCGGTCTCGATCAGCGGAAAGCCACGGTCGATTCGGCGGAGCTGGCGGGCTTCGTCGGGGATCGTCGACGAGTCGTCGGCGGGTTGAGCGCCGGGCTCTCCGACCGCGGTGCCGACAGCCTCTTCGGTGCGGTCGTCGGCGGTCGTGACGACGGACTCGGTGTCGTCTTCCATGCGCGCGGCACCCGCTGCGCTCCCGGCGGGCAGCAGGTACACCTGGCGGTCGCCGCTGATCTCGCCGTCGGGGACGGCAGCGCGCAAGAAACGCTTGAACGTTCCGTGTCCGAACCAGTCGTCGCTGACTTCGGCGCCGAACTCGTGCTGCAGCGCCCAGGCGAGCGAGGAGATTTCGAGAGGCCGGTCGAGCGACCGCCATCGTTCGAGCAGGATGTCGGCCGCGTCCGCGCCGGGGCCGACCGTGAGTGTGCGGCCGGTTTCGGTGTCGGGCTCGATGCCCGAGTCGATGTCAGCTTGGCTGGCAGTCTCGGCCACGATCGCCTCGTCGATCCGATCGAGCTCGTTGCGCAGGTCCTCGGCGATGTCGTCGAGTGTGGCGAGCAGGTCGGCCATGCGCGTACTGAGCACTTCGACGAGTGGCGGCAGTGGGCCGGACTTGCTGTAGGCGTCTTCGTGGGTGAGTTCACCCCAGCTGTCCTGGAGCAGGGTGCGCACTTGGAGTTCGCAGGTGACGGGAGTGCCGTCGTGTTGCACACCGAGGTTCACGTGCCAGCCGCGATAGCCCGACAGCTTGGGGTTCTCGACGTAATCGCGCTCCGAGGCGGGGTCGAGGCCCAGGGGGCGCTTCCTGCCGGCGCGTGGCGGCAGGTTCTCGAGCGCGACCTGGACCATCTCGAGGTCACGCAGGTTGGTGCAGGTGAGGCGCATGCCGATGAGGTCGTCGAGGACACGGGGGATGTCGTCGACTCTGGTGATCTGCTCGCGGTAGCGGAGCTGGTTGACCTTGCGCCAGGTGCGGCGTTTCGACTTGACCCGTCCAGAGATGCTGCGGATACGGGCGAGGTCGCGGTCGGACAGAGCGTCGTCGAGCTCTCGTTGGAGGGCGTCCATCGCCCGGTCGAGCGCCGGCTCGAGTGTGTCCGTGCGGTAGGCGTTGTACCAGCTTCCGAACTCGGCGTAGCCGAACGTGTCCCCGTTCCCGTTCCCCATTGCCCGAGACTCTACGACCGTCGAGTCGCCGCAATGAGTGCCATCTCACCTGGCCACGCGGCTGGTTTCACGTTTGAACGTCCATTTGACCCAGTCCAACAGCGCGGTCGCGCAGCGTCGTCGGGTTGGTGCGGCGCAGCTGGCGGCAGGTGTTGGTGAGGTGCGCGGGTCGAAGAACCCGCACAGGTACGCGATGACGGTGATCGGCAGTCGGGTGCGGTGGAGGAGTGCTTCAGCGGCGTCGCTGCCGCTGCTGGCGCAGTCCGACCGCGGCTCGCTCCAACGGCTCGCCCCGTCCGTCGGGCGCCGCATCCTCCGCGAGAGCTGACGGGTGGCTTCAGTGCACGAGCGTGAAGCGTTCAGCGCGGTCGCACGAGTTCCAGCATCGATGCCGCTTCGTCGAGCAGCCGATCGACCGCCGTGGGTTCCAGACCGGCTGTCACGGTGTCGTATTGCACCGAGGCGTCCGGCATCTCGAAGTGGCGGAGCAACGGGAGATAGCGATGGTGTGCGTTCGCCAGCCCGACGACGAACGCCCGGTCGGACCCGGTGCGCTCGGTCCACTCCTGACCGACCTCGACCAGCGGTTCCCCCGGCAACGCGAGCAACTCCACATCGCCAAGGCGCAATACCTGGATCGGCACGGTCACGGGATCGAGCGCGGACCCACGTGCCACCCTCGCGGAGAGGCCGAGGTACTCACAACAGGCGATCATGATGCGACGCATGTCTGCTTCGGAGCAATCGGTCTCGACCACGTGCTTCGACGCAAGTGCCCACAAGTACCCCCCGGCGCGGTCGGCGAAGTCGTCGCCCAGTTCCGACGCGAGCACCGACCGCGCCGCGTCGAGGCGACGCTGTGCGGTGTCGAGATCGAACGCGGCGTTGTTCGCCTGCACGACGATGTCGCGGCGTTCGGCGCCGACGTCGACCCCAAGTTGCGTCTCCACGGTTGCGGCAACGCGGCAGACCTCGTCGGCGATCGCCTGACCGATCGTGATGGTGTCACCCTCGTCGCCGCCGCAGTAGCCGCGCGGGTCGAGCGCATCGCGATCGGGACTCGTGATCGGGATCACATTGGCCTCGGTCGTGTTGAAGAACAGCGCCGTCGTTCCCGCGAGTTCGGCTTCGACCGCCCGTTGGGCGACACCGGGGAAGTCACCGCTGATCGACAGGTTGTCCCAACCCAGCGTCACCGGGTGGCAGCCAACACCGAAGAGCACCGCCAACGGATCGGAACCACCGACCGGCGTGACGACGACGACACCGACACGAGAGTCGACCAGGTTGGGTCTTCCCCGCGTCCGCCGGTTGAAGAACACATCGACCGTGCCGACGCCGGACCCGATCGCGGACTCGACGGGCTCCTCTGCCGCTTCACATCCGACACGGACGAGTGCATCGATGAGCAACGCCGAGTAGGCCGCCACACCTGGGGCGTCTGCAGGCCCGAACGGAAGCGGGCCGGAGTGAGTGTGTGACGCGCATATGCATATCTGTCGTTCCCCGAGGCCCACCGCCGCGCTGAGCGCTGCCACCACCGGCTCGGCAATCTGTTTCGGGATGGCGATCAGGTCGGCCGTGATCAGCAAGACGGCGTCGCGATCGGTGCGCACGAAGAGCGCCTTCGCCATCACCGGATCGAGGACGCCGACGCTGGCGACCGTGCGCTGACCGAAGCCGCCCTGCAGGACAGGCCACGTCGGCGTGATGTCGATGCTCGCAACCCCTGCCAAGGTGCTCATCGCAGCAACGTAGCGCGATCGGGCGCCAAGGGTCACACGGGTCGTGCGTACGTTCGCGGATCGGGCACCGAACCCCACAGTGGGCCGTCCGCACACTCGCGAGACAGTATGTGCGCTGGGACACCAGACGACCTTCAGATTCGTCGGCGGCTGTGCAGGTGCAGTGTTCGATGCCAGTTCCGTTCCTCGTGCATCCGGTCCCACGCACCGATCGACGCCACGCCGGCTCCGACCATACAGACGACTGCTGCGACCACGGCGGCGGTGTCGACGATGTCCTCGCCGGTGATCCTCCCGTGGGCGAACAACGTGTCGAACGGCCCCCGCCAGAACACCATCCCGGCCTCGCCGACGGCGACGACGAACAGCACAGCCGTGCAGGCCATCAGATGACGAGTCCGGAAAACCCGGTGAGCGTCGGAGAACGCCGACGTGACGATCACGTAGACGGCTCGGGCGACGACCACCAGCGAGGACGTGACCACCAGCATCATCGTCGCCGTTGCGAACAGGGGCCCGGCAGAGTCGTCGACCTGCGGGGTGACCTGGCGGGCGAGGAACAGCGCACCGAGTCCTGCGCCCAGCGCGGCGAGGTGCATCCAGAAGTAGCGAGTCGGGGACAGCTCGGTGGTCGCCTCCATGGACATGGCTGTCCATATTGTCCTGTCGAGCCCCCAACGCGCCACAAGGCGGGCCCCTCCGAAGAGAGGCCCGCCTTGCAGGTGGGGTGGGGATGATCAGGCGTCGTCAGACGTTGGTGGTCTCCCTGACCGGTGCATCTGTCGACTTCGTCGAGGCAATCTCGTCGTCGCTCTCCTTCTCGTTCTGGCGGGTGTGCAAGATGAAGGCGGCGCCCATCACCGTGGAGACCACACCGAGGCCGGCGAGCAACGCTGCGACTCCGAGTGCGAGCTGCAGGGTGCTGTGCGTTGCCGCACCCACACCGAGCTCGGCGACCAGTGCGTGAGCGGTACCGCTCCATGCCATGTCACGTGCCTGCCCGTCGAGCAGGTCCGACCTTTCGAAGCCGGTCCAGTAGCGGCCGTCGATCGGGACCTCGTAGCTTCCGGGTTCGAGGACCTGGCCCTGGTAGGCGGTGACCACGCCGTTGTACGTACCGTCGGGACCGAGCTGCTCCGACTCGATCGCAGCGGCGATGTCGTCCGCTGTGAGCGTGATGTTCTGGGTCCCGTTGAGGGTGTGGTACGAGATCGTCGCCATCTGGAACATGTACTCAGATGCGGTGTTGACGAGTGGATCGTTGGGGTCCATGTCGCCGCCCGTGACTGGGAAGTTCCAGTCGTCCTTCAGCAGTGACATGATGGCCTGGGCTTCTGCGACGTCGCCGCGGTCGACCAGGTCGCCGTCTTCGTTGTAGCTGAGTTCGACGTTCTGCACCTCACTGAACGACTGCAGCGAGCCGTAGCCGCCTTGGACCTTGCTGTATGCGACGCCTGCACCGACGAAATAGCCGATACCGACGACGACCAGGAAGATCCCGAGTAGACCGAGTGGCTTCTTGAACATGATGACCCCTTTCAGTGGGCTCCAACCAGTTCGCGAATTCGCTCACGAACTTTGTCTTGTCACCATCTTGTTGGTTGCGGACGCAATTCATCAGGGCCCTTCGTCCTCACTTCGTCGGGACCAACGTCCCGATCCCCGTCGGTGCTCGGCGCCGACGGGCGCCGTACGATCCGCCCATGCCGTCACTCGACGACTTCCCTCGACACCCGCTCACGTTCGGTCCGTCACCGATCCACCCGTTGCCGCGCCTCAGCGCCCACCTCGGTGGGAAGGTCGAGATCTGGGCGAAGCGGGAGGACTGCAACTCGGGAATCGCGTTCGGTGGCAACAAGGTCCGCAAGCTCGAGTACCTGATCCCCGAAGCGCTGGCGCAGGGCTGCGACACACTCGTAACGATCGGCGGGGTGCAGTCCAACCACACCCGCGCCGTCACCGGCGTCGCCGCCCATCTCGGGCTGAAGGCGGTCACGGTGCAGGAACACTGGGTCGACTGGCCCGACGTCGTCTACGACCGCGTCGGCAACATCCAGCTCTCGCGGATGATGGGTGGCGACGTCCGGCTCGACCCGGCCGGCTTCGACATCGGCATCCGCGACTCGTGGCAACGGGCGCTCGACTCCGTCGTCGAGGCGGGCGGCACGCCGTACCCGATCCCGGCCGGAGCCTCCGACCACCCGCTCGGCGGGCTCGGCTTCGCCAACTGGGCCCGTGAGGTCGCCGACCAGGAAGCCGAGCACGACCTCTTCTTCGACCACGTTCTCGTCTGCACCGTCACCGGCTCGACCCACGCAGGGATGATCGCCGGGTTCGCGCTGGAGGACCGCTCCGACCGACACCTGGTCGGCATCGATGCCTCGGCCACGCTCGACAAGACCCTCGACCAGGTCACCCGCATCGCCCGCGACACCGCCGCGAAGATCGGCGTCGAGCGCGACCTGCGCTCCGACGAGATCACGGTCGTCGACGGCTACCACGCCGGCATCTACGGCATCCCCGACGAGCAGACGATCGACGCCATCCGTACCTGCGCCCGACTCGAAGGGATGATCACCGACCCGGTCTACGAGGGCAAGTCGATGGCCGGGTTGATCGGGATGATCCGATCCGGCGAGATCCCCGCAGGTTCGAGGGTGCTCTACGCCCACCTCGGCGGCCAGCTCTGCTTGTCCGCCTACGCCGGCGTGATCTGACGGCCTACTGCCGGCCGGTAGCCGACGCTCGGCCCGGCGAGCCGCCCTCGTGCGCCCAGCGTGCGAGCGGATCGGTTTCCAGTTCGGCCACCCGTTCGGCGTAGCGGCGCAGGTCGTCGGGGGTGACGCGGTCGGCCCACTCACCTGACGCGCCCGTTCGGAAGAAGTTCGCTGCATCCTTCCAGTGATCCATCTTCGCCACCCCGGGTGCCAGCTCGTGGGCGCGGTCGCGCATGCGCGAGATGCCAGCCTCCGGCGCCAACTCCTCCAACCGATCCCGATCGAGATCGAACCCGCACAGCTCCGAGAGCCGGGCCATCTCCGCGACCAGATCACGCTGGTAATCGAGGAAGTGGAACAGGCCCACGTTCGGTTGATCCCGGTGTTCCCAGCCAGTTCCGAGATGGTGCAAGACGTTCGCGAGCGACATCAATCCCGTCGACGGCGCCGCCTCGACGAACTGGCGGAACCGCACCGCCGGGTCGGGATCGGGCGGGGCCGGGGCCACCGGGCCGGCCGGGTCGTCGAAACCCGACGCTTCGGCGATGGTGGCCGTCAGGGCGTCGAGATCCATGTTCGCCATGTGGTGCTCCCACGACACCATCACGTCACGCGGGTCACGGCCGACCACCACATAGGTGACGTCGTCGCGGAGCGGCAACCCGTCGAGGGGCGTGTGGGTCTTGATGAACCGCTGGTGCGTCTGGCGGTCGTAGATCGAGAACACTTCGTCCTCCGACCGGATCCGCATGTCGAGCCACGGCGACAACGCATCGAGCTGCGCCGGGAAGTCAGGTCCGTCGAACACCGACAGTGCACACAACATCTGCGTCCACGTGGTCCCCGACTTCGGTGGCGTCGAGATCACGATGTCGCCCGGTCGATGCT
>JBBQEU010000126.1:0-8775 GCA_038321235.1 Acidimicrobiales bacterium
ACCTACAACACCGGCCTCAAATACGACAGCCCCGCTTACGACCAACTACCCATCGAACCCCACCACTGGCACGGCGAGTGGAACTACACCATCCACCCCACCAAACGCTCAACCTAAATCGCGGCGAGGCCGAGCGCGACCTGCACGATCACCGCAGCGACCAGCCCACGAGCCCGTTCAGCCCGCCCGAACACAGCCCATGATGGCGCGCCTGCGGACGCGTCAACCGCACCCACACACACAGGTATATCCCCTGGGCCAATCGTCGAGTCGAGACATGTGTAGCGCCCCTCACCCTCGTCCTCGACAACTCGCGACCTGGTGACCGAGGCCTCCTCGAGAACGGGCGATCCTGAGGGGGATTCAGGGCTCCGGGTCGACAGCCGAGTCGTATCGCTGAAGCGCGTCGGCCCACGCTGGTCGGTTTCGGTCTCGGTCCACGTGTGGAAATGTGAACCTGCCATCTTGTCCCGGTACTGGGTCATCACCGCAGTGTGGGCGTCGCTGGTGACGAATGCCGTGATCGCTACTCGATCCGTCCACGACGACAGCGTCCAAAAGGTTGGGCTGAGCGGCGCTGCCCGCAAGGAGAGCCCGACCGCTCCGGGCGCGTTCAAGGTGGCTCGTCGCATTCGCAGTGCGGCGATCAGGAACCCGGGAACGTCACGTGCATGTGCGAGTTCGGGTCGCGAGACCTGAGTCAGGGTGGCGGGTTGGGGTGAGTTCGTACTTTTCCAGGGGATGGTCGTCATGAGTTGCTCCTGTCGGTGGTGTCGGGAAGTCCGGCGAGGTCGATCTGGAAGACGTCGAGCAGGCCGGAGGGATCCTGTGTGTTCGTTGCGGCGGGCAGTGCTCCCTGGATCTGCAGCAAGGCGATTCCGTGGACACCGGCCCACAGGACACCGGTGAGCAGCGCATGCGGCGTGCCGGATCGCCATCCCGTGGCCTGGGGCCCTCGTACCGTTCATGTAGACAGTGCATACATGACGTGTAGACAATGTCTACGGCCATGCGACCGATGGTCCGATCGGTCCAGGTGCGTCGGATGATCAGGCGGATTTGTTGATCTCGCGGATCAGTTCGAGCATGAGCTTGAACGAACGGGACGGTCGAGCGAGGTCGTTGACGGTCCCGGCGAGGTAGGTCCCCGAGTCGACATCGACGAAGGCGAATGCACCCGAGAGTCCAGAGTGGCCGCGGAGGTCTGGCGGCGCGCCGCGCCACCACATCGCTCGCGGCAGTCTGAACCTCAAGTGCCCAACCCCGGCTTGCAGGGGGAAGAACACTCGGCGGTACTCGCCGCTGAACGGGTCGACGGCAGTCTCGAACAACTCGCCTGTGTGGAATGCGCGCAGGAACACCATGAGGTCCGCCGCTGTTGCCACGATGCCGCCGTCGGGTCCGAAGCTCACCATGGCGTCGGGAATGCAGAGCTGGCGTCGACCGTCGCGAAGAGCGAGCGGTCGCCGGTCGGCCGGGTCGACGTACAGCCAGGTGTCCGTCAGTCCGAGCGGTTGGAAAACCTCGTTCTCGAGCGCGTCGTTGTAGCTGGCCGATGTCGCGTGTTCGATCACCCGACCGAGCAGCTGGAAATTGGTGTCGCTGTAGCGCGCTCGACGACCGTGACCTGGCGCAAACACCGCACCGCGGTCGCGTGTCCACTGGACGACGTCGTGCGGATTCCAGGACACATCGTGGTGGCTTCGCACCTGCTTGTCGAGCGAGAGCTCGCCCCGGCGCGGATTGCGCCCGGAGAAATAGTCGGGAAGCCCAGACGTGTGAGCGAGCAGGTGACGCACGGTGATCGAGGGTGTGTGGTCGACACCGCGATGCACGTGGAGTCCGTCCACCTCCCCTGGTGCGACTCGGTCGACGAGTCGGTCATCGATCGACAGCACGGACCTCTCGACGAGTCGGCGAATGATCGCGGTCGTGTACAGCTTGGTCGTGCTGGCGATGAAGAACGGTGTTGCGTCGGTGACGTCCCCACATGCCGCTGACCACGAGATCTCTCGACTGGGTTGTTCGACACGCACGACGATGCCCTCAACACCGTCAGCGGCGTGCTCGACGACACGCTGGAGTCGTCGCGAGAGGTCGTCGGTCATGACGCGGACTCGATGCGGTCGAGCACGAGCAATGACTCCTCCGCCCAGGCCTCGGTTGCTCGGGCAGCATGTTCTCCGGCCGACACCGTGAGCAGGAAGAAGGGGTGGTCCTCGGTCGGTTCCTCGGCTTGGATCTCCCGGCGGATCGCGTCGAACCCGGCGAGCTGTTCGACCGCCTGGCTCCTGGCCTGTTCGAGCAGAGCACGACACCCGTCGATTCCGAGGCGACGACCGAAGAAGAGGCGCAGCAGCGTTCCGTTGCGTGGTCGGGCCGACTGCGGTGGTTCGGACAGCCGAGAACGAAGGTGTTCGAGCCCGCGCTCGGTAATGGCAAACCTCGATTTCGAATCGCCGTCTGCCTGCGTGACCTCGACCAGGCCGTTGGCGCGCAGCTCGGCAAGCGTTGGATAGATCTGGCCGAAGCTCTCGCTCCAGAAGTGTCCCAGGACATCGCGGATTGCTTGTCGGAGCGCGTAGCCACTCATCGACTCGACGCTCAATGCGCCGAGAACTGCCACGTCGGTCTGTCGATCGGATGCCATCACCAGGAATATATCTGCCAGATATGTTCCTGGTGAATCTTCTTCGATCAGCTCGTGAATCCGGCCGTGACGTAGAGCGTCATCTCGCCTCGCTGGTCGACCTCGAGAGCGGTGGGGATGATGGTCTGCCAGATGTTCACCGCCAGTGGATCCAGGGCCGAACCGACATCTGCGATGAACGGCGTGGTGACAGTGGGTCCCGCCCTGGGGGCCCATGCGAACGGGCTCCAGATCGGGCATCCTGGGTCGAAGAACCCCGTACCGCTGCGAGCCGTCAGAGATCGCCGTACGTCGCGGGCGCTGACACCTTCGGCCAAGGGCTCGATCACCGTGGTGCGATACGAGTCGGCGAGTTCGGAATACAGAACAGCGAGGTCGCTGCCGCGGCCGACCTGATCGTCGGAGAGGACTCGGTCGGCTGTACACGCGAATCCGGACACTGCGACGCCCACGGTTGCATCGAGCGTGAAGTCGACCACCCGATCGGGCTGGTCAGCGACTCCGAGGTCTGAGTTGATGTACGGATCGTCGCCGAAGCAGTTCCCGCGAGCGCCGAGGTCGTCGCACCGCACGTACGAGCGGACTTCGAGCGTCAGGATCCCGTCGAGCGGCTCGTCGGAATCGACCTGGCGAATGTTGTAGATCCCAGGAGCGAGTTCATCGGCAGCGTCGATCGGCACGTCGGGTGACGGCGGTCCCGCCCAGTCGGTGCCGCAGCAGGCGATGTACGACAGGCTCGGGAAGGGTTCGGTCGCGTCGGCCCAACCAACAGCAGTCGGATCCGGCTGCTCGGCCCCTGGCTGATCGATGCGGGTCAGTTCGCCATTGTCGAAACCGAGGAGGAAGCCGAAGCCACCGCTGAACAGATAGCCGTCGGGGGCTGACGGTAATGGTGTCGCACCGTTGACGAGGGCGATCAGTTCTTTGCCCGAGATGAGATAGCTGGCGTCGCTGCTGAAGTCGCGTACCGAGATGGGAACCTCGGTGACGGCGAGGTCGAGTTGACCGACCGGCCCGTTGACGTCCGTGCCGAACGGCGTGCACACGCCAGGCGAGTCGTCGCCGAACCGCGCAATGCAGTCCTGGCCGGTGTACGCCTGAACGACATCGAATCGCAGCCGCAGCGGATCATCCGGCCCGACCCCTTCGTGGAGGTAGGCGAAGTACATACCGTCGTACTCCCCACCCGGTGCCGGGACCGGTTCGGTCGTTCCCGGAAAGACCGGCCCGACAGTGACCTCGTACTCGCCACGCGGCGCCAACTCGACCGACGTGACCGGCTCCGGGCTCCCTCCCGTCTCGATCCGGATCGTGTTCGGCGCAGACTCCTCGCGCGGCTGCGTCGTGGCGACCTGCGAGGAACCGGGCTCGTCGGAGGTCGTGATCGTTCGGGTGCCGCCGTTGCGCTGCGTGTAGGCGATCATTCCGAGCGCAGCGACGAGCAGGACCGACGCTGCGACCGCAAGCAATCTGGAGCCGCTGCGATCGCGGTCGGTCGCATACCGCACGATGGGGCTCGGAGCCGAGGGTGGAGGCGGAGCGGCATTGACGAGTTCGTCGAAGGCACGGCGGATTTCGTTGTCGAGGTCGTTCATCGAAGGAGCGCTTTCATGCGGCGGCGGGCGGTCTGGGACTCGCGCTGGACGGTACGGGTCGAGAAGTCGAGGCGATGAGCCGTCTCTGCGACGTCGAGGTCGAGCCAATACAGGCAGAACAGCACTGCCCGTTGACGGGTGGACAAGGTATTCATGACCGCGAGCACTTCAGGCCGGATACCGACTTCGGCCGTGTTGGCGGTCTCGCGGGAAGCGATTTCCCGGCGTTGTCGCCGGCTGTTGCTGCGGTGACGGTCACGGACCTGGTTCAGCACGGCCTGGTAGAGATAGGCCCGACGGTCCTCGATCGAGGCCCAGCGCGGTGACGCGAATGCCGAAGCGAATGCGTCAGCCACGACGTCGTCAGCGTCGGCCGGGCCCGCGATCGCCGCGGCGTAGCGAGTCAGCTCGGCGGCGTGTTCACGAAACGCCGCTTCATCGTCGGTCATCGTCATCGATCGCATCGCAGCTGTAACGGCACCGCCGAGCGATCTGCGCCAAACTTTCCGCGCGCGTGATCCACATCCCACTCGACCTGCCGTACCAATGTACCAAAACGTGACACCCTGTCAGCTTATTGGTATGGTCGCCCGAATGCAGAACGAAGAGATCGACAGCGCAGATGGCCGGATCAACCAGCTCGGAGCATCACTCTTCCTCGACGCGGCGACCATCGAGACGGCAAGCCGGCACGGCGTACTGGACATTGTTGCCCTGATCTTCGGCGGTCGTGCCGGCGCACTGGGAGACATCGACGTTGCACCAATGACCAACGCATTCCCGTTCATATCGCCGAGCATGCTCGAGGCGTGTTGGCCCGCGATCGAGTCAGCGGGAGGACCCATTGCACTCCGGAAGGTGTTCTCGGAGGCCGTCTCCGACGCTGCGCGGGCACGCTGGGACCAGTCCGCGCTTCGGGTGATCGGGGCCACGGCACGTGAGGTGATTGCGTCGGTTGACGGTGTATCTCCCGGGCTGTTCACCGCGTGGCGCGCGATCGCCCTCGATGCAACGCCGAGCGCGATGGATCGCGGGATCGACCGCGTGGCGGACACCGAGGTTGCCAGCCTCTTTGCGTTGCGCGAACTGCGCGGCGACATCCACATCGAGAGCGTGCGAACGATCGGCCTCACTCCGCTCGAGGCCGAGATCGCGACCCGCGGTCCCGTGGTCGCCGAACTCCACGGGTGGCCGGCGCCTTTCCCCGACGCAGCGCCTCACGAGCAACGCTCACGCGAGGCCGGTCGCCGAACCTCCGAACGCATGGTGGAGATCTACGACGGCGCCATTGACGCCGCCGCATTCAGTTCGTTCGTCGATGCACTCGCATGCTTGGTCGTCAACCGAGGATGAGCCCGGGAGACGAACATCAGACGGCACCGGCGCGCCGCCGGCCACAGCAGGACCGGAGCTCCGCCAAGGTCGAATCGATCGTGTCCGCGACTGCGCTCCTACTCCGCGCGACCGACCCGAGCGACCTGACCACGCGAACGATCGCGACGTCCGCAGGAGTCTCACCGGCCACGGTCTACCGCTACTTCCGAGATGTCGACCACGTCGTCGAGGCCGTCCTCGTCGCACACGCGGAAGCCGCGAACGCCGCAGTGTCAGCCGCTCTGGCGACGTCGAGGCACCGCACCGTGACCGGCGTCTTTCGGTTGGTCGTCGACACCCACCTCCGTCTCTATGCGGCTCGCCCCGACCTCACCGCCACCTGGGGGTCCGAGGAACTCGCCCAGCGTCGCCGCAACATCGAGATCGAGTCGGACCGATCACTGGCCCGACAGGTCGGCCGGCATCTCCTCGACAAGGGGCTCATCGCCGACCTCACCAGCACCGAAGAGCTCCTCCTCGATGCTCATTGGGCGACTGCGGGAACACTTCTCGGACGAGCACTCGGCGCAGATTTCGCTGCCCGCCCGATCTTGCTCGACGAACTCCGCCGCCTGGTCGAACACTTCTCGACTCGCTATGGCCCAAGCGTCACCCACTGACCACCGATCCCACGCCTGGCTCAACGCAGTGCTGCGCCTCGCCTTGATCAGAGCAAGCGTCGTGGGATGGGGAGATGTTCTCGCAATCGGGTGAAGGCCAGTTCGCCCTTGGAGAGTGCGTTTGTATTGTCGAAGCCTTTGATCTCGTCGGGGACGAGGGTGATCAGAGTCAGTCCGCTCGCTTCGTACAGCTCGTGGGTCATCCGGTCGTAGGCCGCTGCGCCGAGTCGACCGAGGTAGCGGGTGGCCATCCCCTCGGTCGGGTTGTCGGCGTCGGCGTCGAGCGGGGTCAGGATTGCCGTGCCGTCGACGATGACAGCTCGGTAGGGCGGCCGTTCGTCCTGGATGGTGAGGCTGATCTTCGGGTTTCGTTCGAGGGCGCGACGTTTGGGGCCCGTGGTGGTGGTGCTCATGTAGAACGCACCATCGCGGTGGGTGTACCAGATCGGCACCTGATTGGGGCGTCCGTCGGCGCGGACGTAGGCAAGCACGCCGATGCGGCGTTGTTCGACGAAGTCGGCGACGTCATCGGGGTCGAACGCTGGCTGGCCGCCGAGTGCCTTGAACGGACGCTGGTCGAGCGGGATCGGTGAGGTCATGATTCGATCGATCCATTCGAGGCCGTCGAGTCCGTCGCGACGAGTTGGTTGGCGAGGTAGCGGTAGAAATGGACGAGCGCCTCCTCGCGCTCGTTGAGGAGCCCGGGTTCCGCGAATCGGGTCCGGGCGTTTCGTTGGAGGTCGATCATGGCCGAGGAGTCCTCGCGGTTGAGTTGGGCGATCACCTCGCGTGTGAGGTCGAGCTCGTCGGTGTCTGCGTGGATTCGTTCGTACTCACTCGGTGGCACGAGGTAGCCGCCGGTGACCCGGGTGTGGCCAGGGTCGAGTGGGTGGAAGTTGAGCCACACGGCGCCTGCGGGGCTGCACGAGATGTTGACATGCGGGTGGATGCTGATCGTGGGTGACGACGTGGCGTCATCTCCGCCGTAGCCGTCGGCGAATGGTTTGGTCGGCGCTCCGAGCTCGGAATCGAAGTCGACGTCGATCCGAAAGCAGCTCCAACGGTTCGTGGCTTCGACGAAGTGGCTGCCCTTCGAGCCAAGCATGTCGGCGATCGGGCCAGCGTGCAAGCCGTCGAGGTGGTAACCCTCGAGCGCTGTCTCGAGCGCGAGTTTCCAGTTTCCCGGCCAGGTCTCGTCGAATTCGATCAGTGTGCGCCAGCCCCAAATCTCGTACGGGGCGAGCGTGTCGGCTGCGCCGATGAGTTGGGGGGCGAGTGGCTCGGGTGCCGCTGCCAACGAGACGAACACGAATCCGAGCCAGGTTTCGACGTGAAAGGACGGGAGTTTGCACGACGTGCCATCGGCACTCTTGGGTGGGTCCATCAACGGTGTTCCGACGAGCGTTCCGTCGAGGTCATAATTCCAACGGTGGTACGGGCACACCAGGCGCCGCGAGTTGCCGCCGCCCTGCGCCACGGTCATGTAGCGGTGCCGACACACCGCTGACAACGCACTGACCTGGCCGTCTTCGTTGCGCGTGACGACGACCGGTTCGCCGGCAATGTCGGCGCTGAACCAGTCGCCGACCTGGCCGATCTGCTCGGAGCGACCGACACAGATCCACTCGTTGCGAAAGATCCGCTCGATCTCGGCATCGAACAGATCCTGCGAGGTGTATGCGTCGAGGGGAAGCGAACGGGCACTGCCCATCTCGACGAGGTCGTAAGACGACAAGGTCGTCAGCAAGGTGTCGGGCGGGGCGTCGATGTGCGTCACGAGGCGCAGCGTAGGTCAATGACCTATCCTAGGTCAATGACCTATTCAGTTGTGAAGCGGGTAGTCTCCTCGAATGGCCAGGACGCCCAAGCGCGACCAGATCGTCGCGATCGCCACCGACGTTCTTGCTCGCGAAGGGTTCGACCAGTTCGTGATGCGTCGCATCGCCGACCTTGCGGACATGAAGCTCGGGAACCTCCAGTACTACTTCCCGACTCGTGACGACCTCCTCGAAGCCGTTGTGCGTTCGGAATTCGTCCAGGACCTGGCCGCCATCAACGCCGTAGCGGACTCAGATCCGCATCGTCGGCTCTCGGGGATCGTCGGCGCGCTCAGCAACCGATGGTTCGCCCGCAACGGCAGCGTCTACCTACCCATCGCCGTCCTCGCGCTCCACGACCAACGCTTCGAGCGGATCATCTCGGAGATCTACGCCGAGTTCTACACGCTGATGTCCGACATCGTCAGGGCGATCGACCCGTCCACCACGGTGGCCACCGCCCACCAGCGCGGCTTCTTGATGACGTCGTTGCTCGACGGGGCATCACTTCAGCCAGGACGCAACGATCCCGCGGTCAGGGACTCGCTCGTCGACGACCTCAAGCAACTCGCGGCGTCCATCGCCCAAGGTCGCTGACCACTCCGCCAAACCTTCGAAGCCAGTGGCGACCCGATCGAACGTCACTCTGGAAGCGAGTGCAGGCGCTCTGGGCGAACACCGAGAACGGCATACCCCCAGACGCGAAGAAACCCCTTGCT
>JBBQEU010000127.1:0-8646 GCA_038321235.1 Acidimicrobiales bacterium
CAGCACCATCGTCGTCGTCGGAGCGTTGATCATCCTGATCCCGCTCACCCCCGGCTGGGAGCGGGTCCGCCAGGCGTTCTTCGACGGCGACGTGTTCATCGACACGTTCCCAGGGTTGCTCGATGCGTTCTGGCTCGACGTGCGGATCCTGCTGTGGTCGACCCCACCGATCCTGGCGGTCTCGCTCTTGATCGCTCTCGCCCGCAACACCCGCAGCCCGGCGCTCTTCCCCCTGCGAGCGTTCGCAGTGATCTATACCGACGTGCTGCGCGGCATTCCTGTGATCCTGCTCGTGTTCCTCATCGGCTTCGGTGTACCCGCGCTCGGACTGTCGCGTTCGTGGGCGAACCCCCTCATCTGGGGCAGCGTCACGCTGGTGCTGTCGTATTCGGCCTACACCGCCGAGATCATCCGGGCCGGCATCGACGCCGTACACGAAAGCCAACGTGCCGGTGCCCGCTCGCTCGGCATGACGAGCAGCCAGACGATGCGTTCGATCGTGCTGCCACAGGCGTTCCGTAAGATCGTTCCGCCGCTGATGAACACATTCGTCAGCCTGCAGAAGGACGTGGCGCTGGTGAGCCTGATCGGCCCTGTCGAGATCCTGCGCCAAGCCGGCATCGACAAGGCGACCTACGCGAACTTCACTCCGTACGTGGCAGCGTCGTTGATCTTCCTGGCGCTCACGATTCCCTGCACCCGACTCGCCGACTGGGCCCTCGCCCGCCAGCGCGCCCGCACCGGAGCGACAGCGATCACATGAGCGACGCAGCGCACGAATCCGTCTCGACGCCGAAACTGTCGATGCGGGGGGTCCGCAAATCCTTCGGGTCGACCGTAGTCCTCGACGGGATCGACCTCGACGTGGCGCAGGGCGACGTGATCACGTTGATCGGCGCCTCCGGCTCTGGCAAGTCCACGTTGCTGCGCTGCCTGAACCTGTTGGAGCCCACCGACGACGGGCAGCTGCTCCTCGACGGCGTCGACGTCGCCGAGCCCGGCCTCGACCCCGATCCGATCCGGCGGCGCATCGGGATGGTGTTCCAGAGTTTCAACCTGTTCCCGCACATGAGCGTCATCGACAACGTCGCGATCGGCCCACGAAAGGTGCTCGGCACCGACAAGTCACAGGCGCGACGAGATGGCCTGGAGATGCTGACTCGGCTCGGCCTCGCCGAGCGTGCCGACGCCTACCCGGATCAACTGTCCGGCGGTCAGCAGCAACGTGTCGCGATCGCCCGGTCACTGGCGATGAACCCGGAGGTGCTGCTGCTCGTCGAGATCACCGCGGCGCTCGATCCCGAGTTGGTCGGTGAGGTACTCGACGTGGTCCGCGGATTGAAGGCCGCCGGGATGACCATGCTGTTCGCCACGCACGAGATGGCATTCGCCCGCGAGATCAGCGACCGTGTCTGCTTCTTGCACCAAGGGCGCATCCTCGAAGAAGGCCCGCCGGCGCAGATCTTCGAGTCACCCCGCGAGCCACGCACCCAAGCGTTCCTCCAGCGCGTCATCGACGCCGGCCGGCTCTGAACGATCGCTCTGGCGTCCGGTCGGCTCAGGGAATCAACGTCGTCGCGAATTCGTCGCGCAGCGTCTTCTTCGAGAACTTGCCGACGCTGGTCTTGGGGACCTCGTCGATCCAGACCACCCCCTTTGGCATCTGCCACTTGGCGATCTTGCCCTCGAGGAACTCGAGGACCTCGTCCTCGGTCAGTTCCTCGCCGGGGGCGACCACGACGCACGCGAGCGGCGCCTCGCCCCAGCGTTCGTGGGCGACACCGATCACCGCTGCTTCGGCGATCTTCGGGTGCCCCATCAGCTCGTTCTCGAGTTCGACCGAGCTGATCCACTCGCCGCCGCTCTTGATCAGGTCCTTGGTCCGGTCGACCAGGCGGACGAAACCGCGCTCGTTCACGGTGGCGACGTCACCGGTCTTCAGCCATCCGTCGTCCGTGAAGCTCTCGCCCGAGCGTTCGTCGTCGTAGTAATCCGAGGCAATCCAGTTGCCACGGCATTGCAACTCGCCACTGCTCTCGCCGTCCCAGGGCACCGGGTTGGTCGTGCCGGGTTCGACGACGCGACACTCGGCGCCGAACACGATGCGGCCCACCTGCGTGCGCAACTCGGCCTGCTGGTCCTGTGCAAGCTGTTCCTGGTCGGCGTCGAGACGACAGACCGCGGCGATCGGGCTGGTCTCGGTCATCCCCCAGGCCTGGAAGATGGGCAAGCCGGTCTGTTCGCGGTAGGCCTCCGACAACGCCTTCGGCACCGCGGACCCACCGCACGGGATGCTGCGTAGCGACGACGTGTCCTTGCCCTTCAGTTCGGGCAGCACCGCCATCCAGATGGTGGGCACGCCTGCGGCCACCGTAACTTTCTCGTTCACGATCAAGTCGGCGATCGCCGGGCCGGAGAGGTTGGGGCCGGGCATCACGAGGTTCGCGCCAGTTGCCACTGCGGCATGGGCGAGTCCCCACGCATTCGCGTGGAACATGGGCACGACCGGGAGGATCACGTCGCTCTCGCGGGCACCGAGGCTGTCTGCGGTCATCGCACCCATCGTGTGCAGGAAGGTCGAGCGGTGCGTGTACACGACGCCCTTGGGGTTGCCGGTCGTGCCGCTCGTGTAACACATGCTGGCGGCGCGACGTTCGTCGTCGACGTGGAAGTCGACGGGGTCGGCGGCGGCGAGGAGTTCCTCGTAGTCGAGCAGTTCGTGACCGGCGAGGTCGGCGGGGATGTCGCCCTTTCCGTCGTCCATCATCACGAGATGCTGCAGGTTCTCGAACGTGGGCAGCAGCGGCGCGAGCAGGCCGAGCAGTGAACGGTCGACGAAGATCACCTCGTCGTCGGCGTGGTTCACGATGTAGGTGAGCTGTTCGGGAAACAGACGGATGTTCAAGGTGTGCAGGACTCGCCCGGTGCAGGGTGCAGCGAAGTAGAGCTCGAGGTGGCGGGCGGTGTTCCAGGCGAACGTGCCGACCCGACCGTCGGCGGAGATCCCGAGGTTGTCGAGCACGCCGCCGAGCTTGCGGGTACGAGCCGCCCACTCGCCGTAGGTGGTCCGCTCCAGGCCGGACCCCGTGGCGGTGACGATCCCCTTGTGGGGGAAGTACTTCTCGGCACGCTCGAAGATGTGCGGGATGGCGAGTGGAACGTCTTGCATCAGACCCTGCATGAAGCGCGAACGTAGCGCACACCGCCGACGGTCGATCCAACCGGGGCGGTACCGTTGCGCCGCATGAGCGAGAGTGTGGCGATCGACGCGACCGAGCCGGTGCACGTGCGGCCGTCGTGGGCGCCGCTGACCCTCGTCGCGTTCGTCGTCTTGGTGATCGCCACCAACATCGCCACCGCGGTGTGGGCTCGTTGGGTCGACACCAATCCCGAGGGATTGCTGATGCTGTCATCGCGCAACCGGTATCTCGCATTGACGCTCGCTGCCGGCGTTCCGGTCGGCACCTACGTGTTGATCGCGTTCGCACGAATCGGGGCGGCCTTCGTGGTGTGCCACATGATCGGGCGGGCGTACCACAACGACGCCATCGGTTGGTTCCGTAAATACCTGGGTGTCAACGAGGGGACCATCGACTCGTTCAACCGAGGCTTCGCAAAGGCCGAGTGGGTCCTGATCCCGTTCTTCGCCGGGTCGAACATCGTGGCCGCGCTCAGCGGTGTGCACCGCACGCCCCCCGTGCGCTTGGCGGTGCTGCTGTCGGTCGGTATCGCCGGACGGCTGGCGATGATGTGGTGGCTGGCACGCACGTTCGAGTCGCAACTCGTCGACTTCCTCGAATGGCTGCAGCGCTACCAGTGGTGGGCCGTTGGGATCTCGATTGCGATCGTGCTGCTCGTCAACGTCCGCAACCTTCGCGGCGCCTGATTACATCAGGGGTCAGACCCGCGATGTAACCGCCCGGTCGAGGGCCGCCCGGCTGGGCCGATCGGGCCGCACATTGCTAGAACGACATCCATGGCTGAAGTCACCCTCGGGGGAAACCCCGTCCACACGTCCGGAGATCTCCCCGCAGTCGGTGCTGCTGCACCCGCCTACTCGCTGGTCGGCGCCGACCTCGGCGAGTACGACGCATCCGAGTTCGCCGGGAAGAACGTGATCCTCAACATCTTCCCGAGCATCGACACACCGACGTGCGCCACCAGCGTCCGCCAGTTCAACGAACGCGCCGCCGGCATGGACGAGACCGTCGTGCTGTGCGTGTCGGCCGATCTGCCGTTCGCCATGAGTCGTTTCTGTGGCGCCGAGGGCATCGAGAACGTCAAGGTCGGCTCGACCTTCCGGTCCGACTTCGGCGCCGACTACGGGGTCACGCTCACCGATGGCAAACTGGAGGGCGTACTCGCCCGGGCGGTCGTGGTGATCGGCCCCGACGGCACCGTCAAGCACACCGAACTCGTCGGTGAAATCGCGCAAGAACCCAACTACGACGCCGCCCTCGCCGCCATCTGATTACATCAGGGGTCAGACCCGCGATGTAATCGGTGCCGCAGTCAAGAGACCAATGGCTTTCGACTGCACGTCGAACAAACCCGGCTCACTTCGCATCAGCGTGCGGGCTCGGGAGATCGCCGTGCGCAGGGTGCCGAGCCGCTCGATCTCGAACGCCGCCATCAGCCCGTCGTTCGGCACGGCGACAACGTCGACGAGGTAGACGAGGGCGATCTGGCGAGCAACGGCGCCGACGCGTCGTTCGGCGGTGAGACCTCGTTCGGCAAGGACGAGTTCGATCGTCTCGATCAAGCGTCCTGGGTCGAGCTCCGTCGGATTCGGGAGCGACCCGAGCGGCTCGTCGACGAACTGATCGAACGCGTCGAGACTCCAGCCGTCCAGCACCGTCGTGGTCCGCATCCACTCCGGCTTCTTCCGCAGGCCGAGGTAGGTCCGATGGCTGGACCACCGGTACTCCTTGGCGCTGTTCACTCCCGGAAGCTCCAGCGCATTGCGGTGGATGTAGCGAACCGTTGCGACGAGATACGCCTCGTCAGTGATCAACCTCGAGTGGAACCGTCCACGGAACAAGGGTCCATCGCGGCCGACGCGGTCGTTGATGTGACGCGTGTACAACGAGCCCAGTCGCTGCATTGCTGCCGACAGGCCACCATCTGGACAATGCCAGAGGTGATGGAAGTGCGTGTCCATCAAACAGTAGGCGTGAGTCTGGACCCCATACCGCTCGTAGACGTCGGCCAGTCGTTGTCCATACTCAACGCGATCGCTGTCGTTGAAGAACACCTCGCAGTGATCGATCCCACGATTCATGACGTGGAACCAGCCACCTTGGACATCCGGGCGCAGTGGTCGGGGCATGCCACCATCATGAACAGGGGGTGTTACATCGCGGGTCTGACCCCTGATGTAATCAGTCGAGGAAGGGGTCGAGGGATCGACTCAGGCCTGGCACATCTGGGATCTGCTTGCAGGCGAGGACGACGCCGGGCATGAAGCTGTCGCGGTCGTAGCTGTCCTGGCGGATCGTCAGGGTCTGGCCCTGGGCTCCGAGGATCACCTCTTGGTGCGCGACCATGCCGCGCATGCGAACCGAGTGGACCCTGACGCCATTCGGACCCTTGCCACCGCGGGCGCCCGCATACACCTCATCAATCGTCGGATCGTCCGCAAAGTCCTTGCTTCGAGCTTCAGCCATGCGTTCGGCGGTCTTGACCGCCGTACCCGATGGGGCGTCGACCTTGCGGTCGTGGTGCAGCTCGATGATCTCGGCGGTGTCGAAGAACGGCGCCGCCATCCCGGCGAACCGCATCATCAGCACCGCGGAGATCGCGAAGTTCGGAGCGATCACGCAGTTCGGTCCGTCGGCGCCTCCGAACGCCGACTCGAACAGCTCGAAGTCAGCGACCGTGAACCCGGTGGTGCCGACCACGGCGTGGATGCCGTGCTCGGCGAGCCAGGGCAGCGCCGCACGCGACGCGTCGGCGACGGTGAAGTCGACGACCACGTCGCACGACGCTTCGACGAACACGTCGAGGCCTTCGCCCACCTCGATGCCCTCGATCGTCTCGCCGGCACCGAACGGGTCGACGGCGGCAGCGAAAACGAGATCGGGGTCAGCGGCCACCGCCGCACAAACGGTTCGACCCATTCGTCCGGCAGCGCCGCTGACCCCAATTCTCATGTGTCCAGTCTGGCTGATTCGAGGGCCTCACTCGCGATTACATCGCGGGTCTGACCCCTGTTGTAATCAGCGGTGGCGACGACGAGGACCGCCGCCGCGGCGACCACCGTCGTCAGCAGCAGGACGCTCGGACTTCGGGCCGAGATCGCCGAGCTCATCGGCGAGCTGGGCGTCGAAGCTGTCTTCGAAGCTGACCTCGACGACATCGGTGGCGGTGCCGGCCGAAGCCGACTCCTCACGAGGTGCCCGCTCCGAGCGCTCCGAACGCTCACGTCGCGGCGGACGATCATCGCTGCCGCCGTTCGACGCCGACGAGCCTGCGCCTTCCTTCACGGGCGGCGGATCGCCGGCCGGGGTGAGGCTGACCTTGCCCTTGTCGTCGATCTCCTCGACGCGGACCTCGATCTCCTGGCCCAGTTCCAGCACGTCTTCGACGGCGTTGATGCGCTTGCCGCCACCGAGCTTGGAGATGTGCACGAGACCATCACGGCCCGGCAGGATGTTGACAAAGGCGCCGAACTTGGTGATGTTGACGACGCGACCCATGTACACCTTGTCGAGTTCGGCCTTCGGAGGATCGACGATCGCGAGGATCGCCGCCTTGGCCTCTTCCATCCGCCATGCCTCGACGGCACCGATGGTGACAATGCCGCGGGCACCGTCGTCGTCGACGCCGATGTCGGCACCAGTCTCCTGCTGGATGGTGTTGATGACCTTGCCCTTCGGGCCGATCACTTCGCCGACCTTGTCGAGCGGGATGTAGATCGTCGAGATCTTCGGTGCGGTCTCGGCCACCTCGTCACGCGACTGCGAGATACAGGCGTTCATGACCTCGAGGATCTCGAGGCGGGCAACGCGGGCCTGCGCCAGCGCTGCGGTCAACACATCGGCGGGGATGCCGTCGATCTTCGTGTCGAGCTGCAACGCCGTGATGGCGTCCTCGGTGCCGGCGACCTTGAAGTCCATGTCGCCGAAGGCGTCCTCGGAGCCGAGGATGTCGGTCAGCGTGATGTACTTGCCGTCTTCGTAGATGAGGCCCATGGCGATACCGGACACATGGCCCCGGCTCGGGACACCAGCGTCCATCAGCGACAGGCTGGAGGCACACACCGAGCCCATCGAGGTGGAACCGTTCGACGACATGACCTCGGAGACCAGGCGAAGTGTGTACGCGAAGTCTTCCTGGCTCGGGATGACGGGCAGGACTGCACGGGCGGCGAGCGCACCGTGGCCGATCTCGCGGCGCTTGGGCGAACCGACCCGGCCGGTCTCACCATTCGCCCACGGCGGCATGTTGTAATGGTGCAGGTAGCGCTTGGTGTCGTTCGGCGACAGCGAGTCGATCATCTGGTTCATGCGGGGCATGGCCATGGTGAGCACACTCATGACCTGGGTCTCGCCACGCTGGAACAGCGCCGAGCCGTGTGCGGTCGGCAGGACACCGACTTCAGCGGAGATCGCACGCAGATCGGCCACGCCGCGGCCATCCATGCGAACGCCTTCTTCGACGACGCGCTTGCGCATCAGCTTCTTGTTGAGAGAACGAACGGCCTCTTTGACCATGCCGTTCTGCCCGGCGAATTCGCCCGGCTCGTCCTTGGTGCCGCACAGCTCGGCGATGATCTCTGCCGTGACGGCGTCGGTCGCTGCGTTGCGCTCGGACTTGTCGGCGATCGTGATGACCGGAGCAAGCTTGTCGCTGCCGGCCTTCTCGACGGCTGCGAAGATCTCCGGTGTGTAGTCGAGGACCGGGGTCCACTTCATCGGGGTGATGGGTCCGTCGGTGGCGATGACCGAGGCGACGAGCTGACGTTGCAGCGCGATCGATTCCTTGATCCACACCTTGCAGGCGTCGAGGCCATCGGCGAGGACTTCCTCGGTGACCTTCTTGGCGCCATCGTCGTAGTAGTAGAACGCGTTCTCGGAGCCGCCGGCCTCGACCATCATCACGGCGACGTCGCCGTTGTCGAGTTCACGACCGGCCACGACCAGCTCGAAGGTGCCGGCGTCGGCCTCTTCGTAGGTCGGGTGGGCAATCCACTCACCGTCGACGCTGTACGCCATACGCACGGCGCCGATCGGGCCCTCGAACGGAATGCCCGAGATCATCAGCGCAGCAGAAGCGGCATTGATCGACAACACGTCGTGCTGGTTGTGCTGGTCGGCGCCGAGCACGGTGGTGACGATCTGGGTCTCGTTGCGGAAGCCGTTGGGGAACGACGGGCGCAACGGGCGGTCGGTGAGGCGACAGGTGAGAATCGCGTCATCGCTCGGACGGCCTTCACGGCGGAAGAACGAGCCGGGGATCTTGCCGGCGGCATACGCCCGCTCCTCGACATCAACCGTCAACGGGAAGAAATCCATGCCTTCACGCACGCTCTTGGCGGCGTTGGCGGTGGTGAGGACCTTCGTGCCACCGATCGATGCCACGACGGCACCCATCGACTGGGGGGCGAGTTTGCCCGTTTCGAAGGTCAGGGTCTTGTCGGTTCCG
>JBBQEU010000128.1:0-8628 GCA_038321235.1 Acidimicrobiales bacterium
CCGCAACCCCGACCGCCACGACCACGGCGGCACACCACGCCCCACCCGCCCAATCGACCGACTCGACGAAATCCGCTGCCGACTCCGATGGCAAATACTCCGCGAAGAACCCGACGACACTGACGACGACCATCCCGACGACGACCCCGACGATGACCAGCGTGCTGCCGCCACGTCGACCCCGACCTCCTGACAGGCCGAAGCCGTTCAGCGCATCGACTCGTCGCGGATCCGCTTGCTGCTCGCTGCCCAACTGCATATCGGGCACGTGGCGAGGTCGTGGCGGCGCGCCGGGCAGTACTCGCGGCCGAAGAAGATGATCTGCAGGTGACGGTCGTTCCAGGTCTCGATCGCGAACACGGCCTTGAGGTCGGCTTCGGTGCGCTCGACGGTGGTGCCGTTCGAGAGGCCCCACCGTTCGGCGAGGCGGTGGACGTGGGTGTCGACGGCGAACGCCGGCACGCCGAACGCCTGCGACATGACCACGCTGGCGGTCTTGTGGCCGATTCCCGGGAGTGATTCGAGGAACTCCCAGTCCGCCACGATCTCTCCACCGGCGTCGACGATCTTGTTGGCCGCCATCCAGAGATTCTTCGCCTTGGTCGGCGCGAGACCGACTTCGCGGATCAGTGCCAGGATTTGATCGGGATCGAGCGCTGCCATCTGCTCGGGTGTGCCGGCAGCCTCGAAGAGCGCCGGGGTGATCTGGTTGACCTTCTTGTCGGTCGTCTGCGCCGAGAGCGCTACTGCGACGAGAAGTGTGTAGGCGTCGGTGTGGTCGAGTGGAATCGGAGTCTCCGGATACAACTCGTCGAGGATCTCACCGATCCGCTGGGCCTTCTCTGACCGTTTCATGCGGGCACGCTACCGACCGGCGCGATGAGCCAGGAGATCGTCGAGCAGCGACGTGCTGGTGGCGGCAACCGGTGTCCGCCGGGCAGTGTGATCGAGGACGACCAGATCGCGGCCGAGCACGTCCACCACCACTCCCCCGGCTTCTTCGACCACGAGCACGCCACCGAGGTAGTCCCACACGCCATGAGCGTCGGGGCTCATGTCGACGAAGCCGTCGAACGAGCCGCTGGCGACTGCGCAGATGTCGAGTGCCGACGCACCCATCGCCCGGAACTGACGCCAGCCGTAGTGATGGTCGGGCAGGCCGCTGACGGCGATGATGGCATCGTCGAGCGACGCCGAGGTCTCGATCGAGATCGAACGCCCGTCCAGTGTCGCCCCGGCGCCCCG
The DNA here is from genome assembly GCA_038321235.1 of Acidimicrobiales bacterium. Lineage (GTDB taxonomy): Bacteria > Actinomycetota > Acidimicrobiia > Acidimicrobiales > Ilumatobacteraceae > Sva-07. The sequence continues at coordinate 1,246 of JBBQEU010000128.1, forward strand.
TGAGGCGGCGTACCGCGCCCCCGTGGCAAGGTTCGCCACCATCGCGACCAGCGGCGCTCCATCGACCACCAGACACAGCGACGTCGCACACCACGGCAGGCCGAGGCTGGCGTTGGTCGAGCCGTCGAGCGGGTCGACGACCACCGTACCGAGCGCCGACGGGCCGTCGGACGGGTGCTGGAGCCCGCTCTCCTCCGAGAGCACCGAGTAACCAGCGGCGAGGAGCGGAACGACACAGATCTCGTCGACATCGAGGTCGACCAGATACTGCCCCGGACGCTCGCCGGACTCGCCCCAATCGGTCGTCACCCGGAGCACAGCAGCAGTCGAGTCGCAGATCGAGGCGAACAGATCGAGGACTTGATCCACACGGTCATTGGGCGAGGTCATCTCCTGGGACGGTAGTGTCCGAACTGCATGGCAGTGATTGACGTTGCAGGATTCGTCGCCGATGTGAAGAGCCAAGCGATCGACCACGGCTTCCACGTCCACGACGAACGGCATTTCGTGGAGACCTACTCGCTTCGTCAGCTGTGGGAGGTCGACCTGCACCCCGAGGAGGCGTGCGCCGGCCCGATCGACCTGCACCTGTCGCTCGATGTCGACCCGCGGGCAATGCTCGGCTTCGAAGACGAGGTGATGAAGCTCGACGAGATCGACGATCCGCCACCCACCGGGTTCTCGTTCCCGCTGATCTTCACCTGGACGCTGCCCCCGCTCCCCAAACCGCCCGACCTGCTCATCCTGGCCACCGAACTCGCTGGCATCGGCGGGATCGACCTGCCGGTCGAGGTCTCGGCGATCGACTCGTTCCCGAGCGTCACCGACGCCCCCGAACGGAGCCTGTCGATCGTCGCGAAGATGACCGTCGACCTTGCCGACGTCTACATGAACGTCGACGATGCGATCGAAGCCGCGCTCGACCGCTGCAAAGATGTCAGTCTGTACCTACTCGAAGGTGCCCCGAAGTGGCTCGACGAGTACTGAACACCACCAGTTGCACCGTCCGAACCTCCACCCCGGGAGAGCCATGCGAGTCCACGAACTGATCGACATCCTCAGCGACCAGCCGGCTGACGCCGAGGTGGAACTCGCAGTGATCGCACCGGTCGAGGAGGGCTCCGACGACATCACCGTCGACCGCTACTTCGTCGACGGTGTGCTCCCCTGGGAAGACGATGAAGACGACGAGGACTCAGACGGCGAGCTGACGATCTGGCTCGTCGGCGGTGAAGAAGCCGACGTCAACGCCTTCCTCGACGCCATCGAACAACCCGACGCCTGACCGCCGGAAACGCAGCTCCCGCTTCGCCACCTGTCGTGGCGAAGCGGGAGTCAGCGATCACTCCGAGATGAACATCTCGGTGAAGAATGTGAGCGCGCCAGGCGTCCCGTTGCCGAGAGTGCCGCTGGGCAACGTCCAGTTGTTGACGCCCCGAATTTCCTCGTCGGTGGCGATGACGGTGGCGGTGCCGCCCGAGTACCACACGGGCGCCTGTTCGTTGATCCTGACCATGATCTGCGAGTAGAGCGCTTTGCGCTCCTCGAAGTCGGCGGTCTGGATCGCTGCCTCGGCCCAACCGAGCGCTTCGGGATCGAGCCAGTTCGGGAAGTTGCTCACCGACTCGGCCGGGTCGGTCAGGAACGGGTTGATGGCAGCGCTCGGGTCGGCCTCGGTGCCCCACCGCCAACAGTGGGCTCGGTGCTCGTCCGCAATCGCGTTGTTGATGTGGGTCGCCTGATCGAACTGGGTGAGACTGACGTTCACCAACCCGGAGCCAGACCACACCTGCTCGATCACCTGCATGGCAGCAATGAGTGTCGGGTCGGGCGGGCACGACAGTTCGGCGTCGATCGGTTCACCGGGTGCCTTGCCGTCCGAGCGGGCCGGGTCGTCGATGTACTCCTGCAACAGCCCGGTTCCTTCCTCGAAGTCGAACGCCGGATAGGCGTCGGCGGCCTCCTGCGTCCACCACGGGCTGTCGGCGGAGAACCACTGGGTCACCGGCAGCGAGATGCCGGTGCCACCGAGGGCCTCGATGACACGCTCCTGGTCGTTCAACTTGTTGAGGCCCAGTCGAACTCGCACGTCGTCGAACGGCGGCACCTGGGTGTTGAACATGCCCCCACCGGTGTTGTTGCCCTGGAACTCGTACAGGCTGATGCCGCTCTCGGCGCGGGCATCACGGATGGTGCCCTGACGTCGGCTCTCCATCAGGTTGACCGTGCCGGAGATCAGCGCATCGAGTCGGGTCCCCTCGTCGGGGATGGGCCGGAACGACACCTGGTCGAGATACGGCAGCTGATTGCCGTCGGCGTCCGTGCGCCAGTAGTCCGGGTTGCGGACAACGATCGTCTCGTTGTCGATGTCGCGGCTCTGCATGGTGAACGGACCGGTGCCGATGGGATTCGTACTGAACCCGACAGGGTCTGCCACCGCAGCGCCGGGCTCGAACACGTAGCCGAGCGCCACGGTGTTCAGCGCCGCTGGGAACGCAGAGTTCGGAGCGCTGAGCGTGTAGAGCACTGTCAGGTCGTCGACGGCCTCCACGCCCGCGAGCGTGAACGTGGCGATCTGACCCGCGGAGATCGCGCCGGTCTGCTGGATCGCGAACATGTCGACGATCGTCTGCGCAGTGAGCGGGACGCCGTTGCTGAACGTGATGTCGGGCCGCAGTGTCACCGTCCATTCGGTGAAGTCCTCGTTCGGTTCGAACGACTCGGCGAGGTACCCCTCGTACTCGCCGTCGACGTTCTGCTGGATGAGTACGTCGAAGAACGTGCGAGCGACGTTCACGCAGGGTTCGGCACAGCCGTCCTCCCACGGTCGAAAGCCGTTTGCTTCGGCTTCGAGACCCATTGCGAGTGTTCCCCCGTACACCGCGGCGTCGGTATCGACGACGGCGCTCGTGTCGACGTCGCCCTCTGCCGTGACCGGTGTCGTGGTCTCGGTGCCTCCATCATCGGCATCACCGGTCGTTGTTTCGGTGCCGTCATTCGCCGTGGTGTCCTCCGAGGAGCTGTCGTCGCTCCCGCAAGACGCCGCCACGAAGGCGAACACCAGTGGTACGGCCAGAAAACTGACCAATCGTCGTTGTTGCATCGAAGACCCCCATCTCCACGTGTATCGCCGGCGAACATCGTCCGGCGAAGGTTTCCCCGGGCGAATTCAAACACATCGCACGCCCGGAAGTGAGACGGAGGTCACACCGTCGGGAAGTTGTTACACAACGAGTCAAATGATCGCCGCGTGCGATCTGGGCGTGCGCCGACGGCCGACCGGCTCATTCCGGTCGGCCGTCGTACCGCACGCATCAATTCAGGCGTGTGCCACTCTCCTGGCGAATGCACCCAAGCCGACCATCGCTGCACCGAGCAGGCCGATCATCAGTGTGTCGCTCGGCCCGGTCGCCGGCAGCGTTGCGCCGGAGCCGCCGGTCTGGGTCGTCGTGGGACCGGCACTGTCGGATTCCGTGGTCGCTGGGCCGCTGCTGCCCACCTCTGTGGTCGTCGTGGTCGTCGTGGTCGTGGTCGTAGTCGCAGCGGTGGTGGTGGTCTCGTCACCGCCGACCGTTGTCGTGGTGGGACCGCCGGTTTCGCCTGCGACAGTCGTCGTCGGCTCCTCGTCACAGACTTCACCTTCGAGGTAGTCGGCGGCGATGAGCTTGTCGCCGAAAATGGGCCTCGCACTGTCGCCCCGGTACAGATCGGTCTGCCAGTTGCAGGCATCGCCGAGGTCCAATGTGAGCGAGTGATTGCCGGCGGAATACGTCGAGCCGTTGGCCGCGTGATGCGCGATCAACACCTGCTCGTCGAACGGAACGCGCAGTCCGCCCGGCAACTCGAACGCCGAGAACGAGAGCGGGCCGACCTGGGTTTCACAGTCTTCGGGGCCGACGGTGAACGATGCGGTCCCCCCCTCGACGTTCGACGCTGTGATGACGCACTCGATGGAGTCCAGGGTCGCCGCGGCGGTCGCTGATGCCTCCGGCGCCGGTACTGGCTCCTCGGCTTGGGCGCCGCCGGGAGCCAGCGCAAAGCCTGCCGCGATCAAACCCGCAGCTACAGCGTGTTGTCTGAGCGTAGATTTCATGGGATCCCCTGTCGTGATGTAGTTGCCCGCTGCGCCGCACTACCCGGTTCACCCTCGCGCGAAACCGCGACATCACTGCATGGTCGAACCAAACCAGCCAGGGGCGCTCGGCAACCCCCGGAGTCAGGGCTTCTTGACCCTGCGTTCCCGCCCGGGCGGCAATCGGTCAGCGAGCGTCGTGTCACTGGTTGCTGCTGGACTCGTCGTGTCCGGCACCGTCGGTGTCGGCGGGACGAGTGCCACCGTGGTGTCAGGGGCGGGTGCCACGGTGGTCTCAGGAGCGGGTTCAGCCGAGGTGGTCGGAGCGAGCGACGGGACCGGCGCAGCTGTGGTGACCGGCGCAGCTGTGGTGACCGGAACCGGTGCCGCCGTCGCGATCGGAGCGGGTGACGGACGAGGCGCAGGCGCCGCCGTGGTGACCGGAACCGGTGCCGCCGTGGTTCCTGGAGCGTTCGGCGGACGAGGTGTAGACGTCGTCACAGGTGTCGTCGAGGGAGCGGACGAGGAGGTCGGAGCCGGAGTCGCCGCACGTGACGATGACCTCCTCCTTGGAGCCGCTGGGGACGTCGGCGCGACCGAATCATCGGGTGACGTGGCTGTGGTCGCCCGCGGCGGTTCGGTGCTTCCGGTGGTGCGCTCTGCGTCGCCTCCCGGGCCATCCGACAGACCCGGCAAGCCGGTTGCGGTCGTCGAGCCCAGGACGCTCCCGCTCGTCCATCGTTCGTCGTCCTGCGTGACGGCGAGCGGCTCGCGCTCGTCGACAGGATTGACCGGTAGTCCCCCGTCCTTGTTCTCGACGCTCCTGAACGCACTGGTGGTCACGAGCGCCAGGACGAGGAACGCCACCGCCCCGACCGCGGCAATGGTCGGCCACCACGAATCTGTGTTACGCATCCGTTCGTACAACGCACGACGGCGAGACCTCATCACATTCCTCCAACGCCCGCGACGGCACGATCACGAAGGCGCGCTCTACCCGGCGTCCGCCCCCCTCAAACCGGCTCATCGGGAAAATCACCCGAAATGGCGAATGCAGGCCATTCCATCTGTTACGGTTCCGTGACGGATTCATGACGATACGTCATGTTTCCGTACCACACCCGCCGCGGGCGCGATCGGAGAATCATGAAACACACCCCCTTGCAACGCGTATCCCGTTGGAGTCTCGGCAACCTCGGTGCGTTCGGAATGACCGCCGCCCTCGGCCTCCTCGGTCTGGGAGCCGTCGCCCAACAGTGCGCCCCGCCGCCACCGCCGCTCGTGCAGGTCGCCGGGGTCCAAGATGGCGCCGTCAACTCGGTGAACGGACACCGGACCGCTGCCGGGCTCGTGCCGCTCGCCGCCGACTCACGGCTGACCAGCGCCGCACAGAGCCACGCGAATGACATGGCCAACCGCCGGGTGATGACCCACACCGGATCCGACCGCAGCAATGCGGGCCAACGCATCGCTGTCCACGGGTATGGCGCCACGATGTGGGCCGAGAACGTTGCCGCCGGCCAGGCGACAGCTGCCGATGCCGTGAACGCCTGGATGAACAGCAGCGGGCACCGCGCCAACATCCTCAACAAGCAGTTGGTCAACATCGGTGTCGCGGCGGCCACGGGCTCGAACGGCGTCACCTACTGGACCATGGTGTTCGCCTCATAGCGACCGACCCCCGGTTCGCGGTCTGCCGCGCGCATGAGTCGGCGGCTGCGAATCGGGCTAGGTGACAGGGCCAGGTGCCGACCGCGTGCCGATTCGATTGGTAGCCGACAGCGGCATGGTGGTGGGGCGGGTGGGGCTCGAACCCACGACCCACGGATTATGAGTCGCCTCAGAGTCGTCCGTCTGGTGTCGGACAGTGCCATCTACCAGGGATAATTCCGGTGCTGCGTCCGTCTGGTGTTGGCTCGTATCGGCTCGTATCGAGCAGTTTGTTGGATGGAATGTTGGATGAATCGCGCCACTCGTCGACTACTCGGAGCGTTCCAGCCAATAGTCGGGGCGTCGGCGTTGGTGAAACGCTGCGAGAACGACAATCGACTCGTCGGTGATCTCGTACGCCAGCGCCCACGGAAAGCCGCCCACCGACATCTTCCGAACCCGCACACTCCCCTGCTGATCGACCACGACCGGCGTGCCGGTGCGTGGCGAACGACTCGCACGAGTCACCGTCGCCTCGACGACCTCGAGGAAGCGCGCTCCGAGACCGATGCGCTGGCGTTCGTACCAGTCCTCGGCCCCGGCAATCTCGTCTGCTGCGAGCGGGTGGAATTCGACGCTGACGCTCACCGCTGCCGGCGGTTGTCGGCAACCCGTTCGAGCACTTGGTCCCAGCCGACAGTGGAGGCGGTGCCGGAGGAGACCTGCTCCGAGCGGCGCAGCAGCTCCTCGCTCCACGCCTGGTCCACATCGGCAGGGTCTTCCAAGCCAGCCTCATCATCGAGGCTGGCGAGCAGGTCCACAGCGAGCTCGGCGCGCTCATCTATTGGAAGGGCCAGCAGCTCCTCGCGCAGGGTGACCGATCGCGCGTTCACAGGATCAGACTACTCCGACGGCCGGCGAGCCGAAGGCGGAATCCGCTCCAGACAGGTCGAGCATTATCGGATGGGTGGCCGCTCGCGTATGTGCCGATCCGATCGGTTTCGACTCGTGTTGGACGGCGGTGTTATGGGCGCTCAGCTATCAGGACGCGGCTTGCTCTCACTCGCCTTGCTGGGTGGTATCGATGCTGTGGTACGTCGCTGTCCAGGTGTCGGCGTCCACCCAGCTGATGGCCGCTGCGATCTCGGGCAGTCGCTCGGCAACTGCGCCGTAGCCGTACAGGGTGGCCCATGATCCGTTCGGTGTCGGCCAGGCGAGGGTTGCTGTCTCAGCGCCGTCATCGCCGACGCGCAGTTCGGTGAGGTAGCCAGCTTCGTTGCCGACTTGCACGATCTGCCAAGTTGCCCCGGTCAACATCAGAGTGGGCCACACGTGCAAGGTCAGCTGCTCACCGGGGACGGAGCTGGCTGAGGCGTCCAGGCTTGGGGCCACGTCGACGAGATCGACGGTCGGCCCGTCGAGGAGTTCGTAAGCATCGGGGAGACGATCGACCAGGTTGGCGGTGTCGATCGCGGGCAGACCATCGGAGTCGACAGACGCTGTGAGCGCTGCGACGAGCTGCGCGTTGGCTGGTGAGTCGGTGATGGAGATCGTCGCGCCGTTTGACTCCCACACGTACCCGACCGCTGCCGGCCTTGAGCCTTGCTTGGCCAGTTCGACACGGGAGACTTCGGTGCCTGCGATCACAACGGGGGTTCTGA
>JBBQEU010000129.1:0-8604 GCA_038321235.1 Acidimicrobiales bacterium
ATCGGCCCGATGCTGCGCGAGACGCAGTCGGTCACCCACCTCGACCTGCCCGACGCGCTCACCGCCGAGGTGATCGAGAGCCGCCTGATCAGCAGGCTCCTCCCCCGCTACAACCGGACCGGCACCCGCGCCGACAAGTACTGCTACGTCAAGCTCGACCTCGACAGCGCCTGGCCCCGCCTGTCGATGGTGAAGAATCCGTCGGCGAAGGGACTCCACCTCGGCCCGCTCCCGTCGCGCACCATGGCCAACCTTGTGATCGAGGCGATCCAGACCGCCGTCCCGCTGCGCCGATGCACGGTACGGATGGGGCGCGGCTACACCCCGCCCGAGGGCGCATCGGTGTGTAGCGCCGCCCAACTCGGCGTGGCCCTGTGCCCGTGTTCGGGCACGGCCGACCCCGCCGCGTACGCAGCTGCGGTCGATGCTGCGGCGAGTGCGTTGTCGGGCGATCCTCGTGTGGTCGTCGATCGGCTGCGCGACCGGATGCTCGACCTGGCCGGCGCTCAGCGGTTCGAGGAGGCGGCGGCGACCCGCGATCGGTTGAGCGCGTTGCTCGGTGCGGTGCGTCGACACCTGCTGGTCGAAGCGTTGCGTTCGGCCGAGCGCGCCGAAGTCAGCTTGGGCGACTCGACCTGGATCATCGACCGTGGCCGTCTGCTCGACGCCACTCTCTCCGGTGCAACGGGGCGGGCGTTGCCGATCCCCCCACCCGACGCGTGCGGCAACAGCGTGCTGTCACGCGAGCAGATCGATGAGGCGTTGTGTCTCGCCCGATTCTGTGACAAGCGCGCCGAACGCCTCGTGGTGCGTTGCTCCGGGGTGTGGATGTTCCCGATCGCCGACCGACTTCCCGATCTCGCCACCCTCGCCATCCGCGCCGCCTGACCCACATCGCGTAGAGCGATGAGCTTCCGCGCGACCGTCCGCGCGGAGACTCATCGCTTGCGGGCCACCACTCGAAGCGATGAGTTTCCGCGCGACCCGTCCGCGCGAAGACTCATCGCTCGTTGTTGGTGGGGAGCACGTGGACGCCGTGGTCGGCGATGTGCATGTGTTTGACGTGGCCGGATTCCGGGAGGGCGGCGATGACGGCATCGACGGCGCCGGCCTCGGCGAGGAACGCAACGCTCGGTCCACTGCCGGAGAGCCATCCGCACCACGCGCCCGCAGCCACACCTGCCTCGAGCGCGTCCGCGGCGCCGGGGACGTCGAGGAGCCGCACCGCCTGGTGGAGTCGGTCGTCGGTGGCTCCGGTCAACAGCGATGGATCGTCGTGCTCGACGGCCATCACGAACTGCGCAACCCGGCCGAGGTTGTGGACGGCGGCCGTGCGGGCGACGTCATCGGGCAGGATGCCCCGGGATCGGTCGGTCGACGTGGTCAGATCGGGGATCCACACCACCACCGATGCCGCAGTGAGTTGCGGACCGAGCCTCAACAGCATCGCTCGTCCGTCGACCCAGGCGACCACGCCACCGAACACCGACGCTGCCGCGTTGTCGCCGTGGCCCTCCAGTGCGACCGCGACGTCCAGCACCGACCGACGTGCGGCGCTCAGCGCAGCAGTCGGGTCGTCCGATCTGCCGACCGCGGCGAGTGCTGCTCCCCCGACGCGTGCGGCGCCACTGAATCCCAGCCCACGCCCCATCGGGATCGACGATCGCACCCACATCTCCGGCAGTACCTCGCCATCGTGGCTGCATGCGGCGAATGCCCGAGCCGCCGGATGGTGTCGGTCGATCGGCTGGGCGCTGTCGGGCGGGTCGCCGATCCCAACGTCGAGATGCAGGTCGAGCGCCATCCCCAAGACATCGAACCCGGCACCGAGATTGGCCGACGACGCCGGCACGCGAACGACGGTCGCGTCGCTCACTCGGCGTACGCCTGCGACACCCGAACGAGCGCGTCGAGAGCGCTCTGAGCCCGACCATCGTCGATCGCCGTGCCAGCGACTTCGAGGCCGGCCGCAATGTCGGCAACCGCTCCACCGACCACGAGTCCCGCAGCAGCGTTGAGCACCACGATGTCGCGGTGAGGCCCGAGGTCGCCGCCGAGCACGCGCCGGATGGCGTCGGCGTTGTGTTCGGGGTCGCCGCCACGAAGATCGTCGGCGGTCGCGGGCCGAAGACCGAGGTCAGCGGGGTCGATCGCGAACTCGGTGATCGAACCGCCCGCGAGTGCGAGCACCGTCGACGGTCCGGTCGTGGTCAATTCGTCGAGGCCTTCACCGTGGACGACCCATGCGTGGGACAGGCCAAGACGCTGCAGTGTCAGTGCCATCGGTTCGACGAAGCGCGGGTCGGCCACGCCGATCACCTGGCGCCGCACACGACCCGGGTTGGCCATCGGACCGAGCAGGTTGAACGCGGTCGGAACCCCGATCTCGCGTCGGGGCGGACCGGCGAACCGGAACGCCGGGTGGAAAACCGGAGCGAAGCAGAAGCCGATGCCGGCCTCACGCACGCACGCCGCCACGCCGTCGGCCCCGAGTTCGATCGCCACGCCCAGCAGCTCGAGCAGGTCGGCGCTGCCGCACTTCGACGACGCCGAGCGGTTGCCGTGCTTGCACACCGGCACCCCAGCGCCGGCGATCACGAGTGCCGCCATCGTCGAGACGTTGATCGAGTCCGATCCGTCTCCACCGGTTCCGACGATGTCGACGCATCGCGACCGTTCGTCGTCGGTGAGCGGCACGATCATCGCCTCGTCGAGGGCGCCGTCGAGCAGTCCGGTCAGCTCGTCGACGTGCTCGCCCTTGGCCCGCAACGCCACGAGGAACCCGGCGATCTGGGCTGCGGTGGCGTCACCTCGCAGGATCGTGGCCATCACCTCACGAGTCGTGGCCGCGTCGAGGTTCCGCCCGGCGAGCAATTCCGACAGGATCGACGGCCAGGACAACGCGGTGCTCGACATCGCCCCGATGGTAGGTGCGACCATGCGGTACCGCGAACCCGTTTCGAACTCGGGCTGCCGGCCGACGTCAGCTGACGCGGCGACGTTGACGGATCATGCGGCGGCGGTCACGTTCGGTGGCTCCGCCCCACACACCGGCCTTCTCACGCACCGACAGTGCGTAGTCGAGGCAAGCGGCCTGCACCGAGCACTCGGCGCAGACGGCCTTGGCGACCTCGTCGCCCTCGTCGTCATCGGGATAGAAAACGGAGGCGTCGAGCCCCCGACATGCACCCAGATCCCACCATTTCAATTCCTGTACCGACACGTTCGGTCTGACTCCCCGTCGATTGCCCCTCGAAGATGACGAATCTAGAACCGTCAGGCCCCGAGCGCCAGGGGCAATTTCGCGACCTGCCCGCTCGCTGGTCAGTCGCTGGTCAGTCCCGGAGGTCGGTGAGGAGTTCGGTGTGAGTCGACTCGGACAGTTCCACGGCCTCCAGGTAGTCCGGATGCTCGATGTCGACACGCACCGAACCACTTGCGAACGACTCGACCTGTTCCGGCGTGAACTCGAAACGGATGTAGTGCACCGCTGCGGTGACCTCTTCGCGGGTGAGTTGGCCGGCATGAGCTTCCTCGGCGATCGAACGCACCCGGTCGCCGTTGGGGAGCACGATGGCGAACGAGCGCTCGATCCCGACCAGTTTGGGGAGCCATTCGCGCATCTGGTCGTCGCTGGTCAGTTCGAGGAACACCGTTGCGGTGAGCTGACCGGGCTCGGGGATCATCGGGTTGTAGGTGTCGATCTCGACCTGGATTTCTTCGTCGGTGGCCAGCTTCTCGACACGGGCCATCTCCTGGATCTGCAGCAGCATGGTGTCGCGATTCTCGAACATCAGCGTGATGATGGTGCCGAACGACAGACGTCGCTTCCGCTTGGTCTCCATCACCTTCGCACGGAACTCGTCGCGTCCTCGCTCGTACTCGCGTACGTCGGCGATGTCGGCGAGTGTGAGTTTGCGGGTACTGGTCTGGGGGGACATGACAACTCCTCCGGCTTCAGTGGCTGGGGTCGGGTTGTTCGAGATGTGCCTGGCCCATCTCGAACAGGTCAGGGTTCTTCGGCGATGCCGTAGGCGCGGGCCATCACTTGCAGCGGATGCTGCGGCGTGCGGCCGGTCTGTTCGACGATGGCGGTGTTGGCGAGGTGGCAGTCGCCGGCAACGACGTCACCGCCTGCTTTGGTGATCTGGTCGCCGAGCTTCTTGGCGATCGGTACCGAGATGTCCTCGTTGCCGGCCCGAAAGCCCCACATACCGTCGATGCCGGAGCACTGCTGGACGAGCTTGACCTTGGCACCGGTGAGCTTCATCAGATCGCGGCTCTTGAAGCCGATGTTCTGGGCCCGGAGGTGACACGGCGTGTGGTAGGTGATCGATTCGACGGTGTCGCCGGGGAAGTCGGTGTCGAGCGAGGTGTCGTCGCCCTTGTGTACCTTCATCAGGTATTCGGCGGTGTCGTAGGTGTGCGCGGCGACGAGTTCGGCGTCAGCACCGCCGACGTAGTCGAGGTAGTCCTTCTTGATGATGTAGCTGCACGTCGGCTGCGGCACGACGATGTCGGTGCCCGAGCGAACCTCGGCCACGAGGGTCTTGATGTTCTTCTCGGCGACCTTGGTGAACTCCTTGACGTTGCCGGAGTGCAGCCACGGGGCGCCGCAGCAACCGGCATCGGTGTTGTTGCACTCGATGCCATTGCGTTCGTAGACCTTCACGAGGTCCTTGCCGATGTCGGTTTCCTGGTACTCGACGAGGCACGTAGGGAACACGGTGACCTTGCCCTGGCGCTTGGTGAGGGTGATCTTCGGACGCTTGTCGAACCAGGTGGAGAAACGTTGCTTGGCGTACGGCGGGAGCAGCCGAACCGGCGACACGCCCGTTGCCTTCGCCACGACCTTGCGGATCACCGATCCCGGTTCGGCGTTGACGATCTTGTTGGCGATCGGCCCGGTCGAGGTGGCCAGCGTGCCGAGCAGGTCGGTGCGGCCCATCATCTGGGTGGTGGCCTTGTCACGCGTCGACTTGATGCCGGTGGCGTGCTGCATGGCGTCAGCGCGAAGCATCAGGCGGGGGAAGTCGAGGTTCCACTCGTGCAGCTCGGGGATGTACGGGCAGTTGATGTAGCAGAGCTTGCACTGGAAGCATTCGTCGACGACCTGGTCCTGTTCGGCCGGGGTGAGGCGACCGGCGTCCTGGTCGTCGTGCTTGTCGATCATTTCGAACAGCGTCGGGAACGACGTACAGAACTTGAAACAGAGCCGGCAGCCATGGCACAGGTCGTAGACCCGTGTGAGCTCTTCCCGAATGTCTGCCTCGTCGAAATAGACGGGATCCTTCGGGTCATACGTCGTCGTCATGCAAACAGTCTTCCGCTCGTCATCGTGCGTGAACCGAACACGTAGCGAGACGTGTGCGGCAAGGCGGCGCGGAGGGGGCCGCGTCGCGACCCCCTCCAGCGTCGAGTGTCAGGAGATCGACTCGAGACCCTGGGTGAAGCGGCCGGCGTGGCTCTTCTCGGCTCGAGCGAGCGTCTCGAACCAGTCGGCGATCTCGTCGAATCCTTCGTCGCGAGCGGTCTTGGCGAAGCCCGGGTACATCTGGGTGTACTCGTAGGTCTCGCCGGCGATCGACGCCTTGAAGTTGTCCTCGGTGTCGCCGATGGGCTCGCCGGAGGCGGGGTCGCCGACTTCGGCGAGGTACTCGAGGTGGCCGTGTGCGTGGCCGGTCTCGCCTTCCGCGACCGAGCGGAAGAGCGCCGCCGAGTCGGGGTAGCCCTCGATGTCGGCCTTCTGGGCGAACCACAGGTAGCGGCGGTTGGCCTGACTCTCGCCGGCGAACGCCTCCTTCAGGTTCTCGTGGGTCTTGGTGCCGTTGAGTTCAGCCATGGTGGTGCTCCTTGGTGGTGGGTGGTGGATTGCTTGAATTGCTACTGGGTGGGATCAGGTGTTCTGCTGGCAGGCGGCACAGGTGCCGCGGAAGACGATCGATGCGGAGATCGGGGCGAACCGAACGTCGCCGTTGACGACGAGGGTGTCAGCGAGGGTGTCAGCGCCGGCGACGTAGAGGTCGACCACGGCGCCACAAGCGTCACAGACACCATGGTGGTGGTCGTCGACGTTCGGGTCGAACCGAGTGGCCCCCGAGCCGAGGCACACCGCTTGCAGTTCGCCCATCTCGACGAGATCGGTGAGCGTGGTGTACACGGTGCGCAGCGAGATGCCCGGCATCTGTGCACTCGCCTTGGCGTACAGGCCGTCGGCGGTGGGGTGAGTGGTGTTGTCCTCGAGCAGCGCGAACAGCAACGTGCGTTGCGGCGTGACCTTCAGTCCCTGAGACCTGAAGACCTCGGCGAGTTGGGTCGGCGACTTCACGACGACACAGTATCTGCAGCAGTTGAAGATCAGCAATTCGTGCAAATTGGGCATCACTTCCCGCGTTTGCGTCGCACTCCGAGCGGCCCGTCCCACCCGAAGTGTCACCCACCGGGAGTTTCTCGTACCATCCGGGGCGATGCCGGGACCGAAGTTGCCGTTCGAACGTGGTGCGATGCTCGACGCCTTGCGTGCCGGCACGGACTCCGACCCGTTCGACGTGCTGGTGATCGGCGGGGGAATCACCGGCGTCGGCGTCGCCCTCGATGCCGCAGCGCGAGGGCTGCGCACCGCGCTGGTCGAACGCGACGACTTCGCGAGCGGCACGTCGTCGAAGAGTTCGAAGATGGTCCACGGTGGCCTCAGGTATCTCCAGAACGGTGACGTCCGACTCGTCTACGAGGCACTGCGCGAACGGCGTCGCCTCATGAAGAACGCACCGCACCTGGTGGAGATCCTGCCGTTCATGATCCCGATCCTCACCAAGGACGGTGTCGTGTCGAAGAAGGTCGCCAAAGCACTCGGCTCGGCGATGTGGATGTACGACCTGACCGGCGGCTGGCGTATCGGAAAGCTCCACAAGCGGGTCTCCGCAGCGCAGGCAGCAGCACACTTCCCCACCACGTATCTCGACAAGCTCAGCGCCGGCTATCTGTACTTCGATGCCGCTGCCGACGACGCCCGCCTGGCGCTGACCGTGGCCCGCACCGCTGCCGAGCACGGCGCCGTCGTCGTGAACCGGTGTTCGGTCGTCGACGTCACGCTCGACGCGACGGGTCGAGCAAACGGCGTCACCGTCGACGCCGACGGCGAACGAATCCACGTCGCTGCACGATGCATCGTCAACGCCGCTGGCGTCTGGGCCGACGAGGTGCGCGCGCTCGACGAGACAGAACACCCCGACTCGATCCGCCCAGCAAAGGGTGTCCACATCACCGTGCCGTGGGACAAGATCCGCGTCGACATCGCAGTGATCATCCCCGTGCGAGCCGATCGGCGCAGCCTGTTCCTCGTGCCGTGGGGCCCGCGACCCGACGGTACGTTCGACCACGTGTACGTCGGCACCACCGACACCGATTACGACGGACCACTCGACGACCCGCAGTGCACCGCCGATGACATCGACTACGTCCTGACCGCACTCAACCAGGCCCTCGACCCGACCATCACCGAACGGGTCACCAGCGACGACATCACCGGCGTGTGGGCCGGGCTGCGTCCGCTGGTGAAGAGCGCCACCGCCGACAACTCGAACGCCAAGACCGCTGACCTCTCCCGACAACACCAGGTGGCGGTCAGCGATGCCGGCGTCGTGCGCGTGAACGGCGGCAAGCTCACCACGTATCGCGAGATGGCCGAGGACACCGTCGATCTCGTCGCCGAGCGGCTCGACGCTCCCCGCCGAGCCCGACGCTCGGCGACCCGCCGTCTGAAACTGATCGGTGCAGGTGGTACCAGCGCGGCCGCGCCGGGCACCACCGACCACCACCTGGCGCACCGCTACGGCACGATGGCTGACGAGATCCGCGCGCTCGTCGCGTTCAGGCCCGACCTGGCCGAACCACTCGTGTCGGGCCAGCCATACCTGCGCGCCGAAGCCGTCTTTGCCGTGCGCCACGAGATGGCCACCACGCTCGACGACGTCCTGGCCCGCCGGACTCGAGCCCACCTGTTCGACCGGCCTGCCAGCCTCGCTGCAGCCCCCGCCGTCGCCGAGCTGGTGGCGGACGAACTGGGATGGTCGGCCGACGAGACCGCACGACAGCTCGACGCCTACCGACGTCTGTGCGAGAACGAAGAGAACGCAGGAGCCCAACATGCCCATGTCGCCCACACCGCCGATTGAGTTGCGCGGCACCGACTCTCGACTCACCAGCGCGTCCGTCGACGTCCCCGAAGAGGCGATCGCCGCTCTGGCATCGATCTGCGAGACCATCGAAGCCGACGGATCGGGCGACGACCCGGTCGGCGAAGCGAGTCGCGACTGGTGGCCGCTCGCGCTCCACTGGGCCCTGGCCGGACAGGTGCCACGTCTCGCAGAGGTCGTCGTGCGCCCGACGTCGACCGACGAGGTCGTCCGAGTGGTCCAGGTGTGCAACAACGCCCGGCTCCCGCTCACCGTCACCGGTGGCCGCAGCGGCGTGTGCGGTGCGGCCGCGGCCGTGTTCGGCGGGGTCGTGCTCGACGCCACCGCTCTGGCCGGTGTCGTCGACGTCGATGCGGTCTCGGGCATCGTCGAGGTGCTGCCCGGCACGTTCGGCCCCGACCTCGAGGAC
>JBBQEU010000130.1:0-8402 GCA_038321235.1 Acidimicrobiales bacterium
CTGCGATCAGTTCGGCCAGTCGGTTCAACGTGACCATGTCGACGCCGGCGACGCCGCCTTGGCGTCCGAGCGCCCGACGCGTCATCACCCCGCAGATGTTGGTGGGTACCGCAACCGTGATCGGAGCGAGCGGATTCCCGCCCTTGGCATCGGAGATCGCGGCGGCGAGTTCTGTGAGCGCACGTTGAGGAGCGACCAGGGTCGCAGAGATCGGCACGTCACGATCGTAGAGAAGGGATGTCACAGAGTTGTCGTGCCATCTCCGCACGCAGACAGCGCCGGGGGATCGGCGCGACGTTGTTCGCCTGACCGCCGTGCGGTGAGTTTCCGAGGGGACAGGGTGCGCGGAAACTCACCGGAGCGGGATCGCGCCGGTGCCCATCAAGCGTTGCGTGCCGCTTCGGCGCGGGCGCGGAGGTCGGTGACCGCGTGTTCGAGCCCCTCGGGGTCCTTGTAGAGAGCGCTGCCGGCGATCAACACGTTGGCGCCTGCCGCTGCCGCCCCGGCGATCGTCGAGGGACCGATCCCGCCATCGACTTCGAGATCGACGGTGTCGGCGAGGCCGGCGCCGTCGATCATTGCGCGGATCTCCGCGATCTTCGTCTCCATCGTCGGGATGTATGCCTGCCCACCGAAGCCCGGGTTCACCGTCATCACCAGTACGAGGTCGACGAGGTCGAGCACGTGCGCGATCGTCGACGCAGGCGTTGCCGGGTTGAGCGCCACGGCGGCATTGGCGCCGAGTTCGTTGATGTTGCCGAGAGTGCGGTGCAGGTGCGTGCATGCCTCGGCGTGCACGATCAGACGTGAGCACCCGGCGTCGATGTACTGCTTGGCCATCACGTCGGGCGTGAAGACCATCAGGTGGGCCTCGAACGGCACGGAGGTGTGCGATCGGGCTGATGCGATCACGTCGGGTCCGAAGGTGAGGTTCGGCACGAACTGGCCGTCCATCACGTCCCACTGGATCAGGTCGACGCCGGCGACTTCGAGCGCCGCCACTTCCTCGCCGAGTTTGGAGAAATCGGCGGGCAGGACGGACGGGGCGATCTGGATCGGACGGCTCATCGAGGGCGAAAGCTACTCGTCGTCGGCCTCGCCGGCGTTCTCCCAGTCCTCATCGTCGCCCTCCCAGCCCTCGTTGCGCTCCTCGACCTTCGACTTCCAGTTCTCTGCGTCCTGGCGCGTGGGGTACGGGCCGAGGATGTGCTCGCCGGACCCACGTTCGGACGCCGGAACGGCGAGGTTGCGATGCAGATCCCAGTACCACTCTGTGTCGATGCTCATGGAGTCAGTGTCGCGCGCCGACCGATCGATCAAACAGTCTGCGCCCGTACGCTGGCCCGCACACTCCCCGTACGCTGGGGAGATGCAACTGACTCCTGATCGCCTCGTCGCGGGCGGCGACGCCATGGCCCGCGACACCGACGGCCGGGTGGTGTTCGTGGAAGGGGCTCTCCCCGGGGAGGTCGTCGAGGTCGAGATCGAAACGGCGAAGAAGGACTTTGCTCGCGGGCGCCTGATCGAGGTCGTCGAGCGTTCGCCGCTGCGCGATGCGCCGTCGTGCTCGCATCGACGAAACGGTTGCGGCGGCTGTGACTGGATGCATCTGCGGCCCGACGCCCAACTCGACGCGAAGGTCGAGATCGTGCGTGAGTCGTTGCGACGCATCGGACGGCTCGATCCCCAGGTCGTCGATGGACTCGTGCAGGCTGGCGCCGCCGTGAGCCCGTTCGGCTATCGCACGACGATCCGGGTCGTCGGCGGGCCCAACGGATCGGTCGGCTATCGGGCTCAGGGTTCCAACGACGTCGTCGAGGTCACCAGCTGTCCGATCGCCGAGTCGAAGCTGTCCCGGCTCCTCGCGGTGATCGAGGCCGACGCTGGCGCCGAACTCACCCTGCGTACATCGGTGGCCACGGGCGCGATCACCGCCATCTGGGACAAGCAGTACCGCACGCGCATCCGGGGCGTGCCGTCGTCGGTCCACATCGGCGAACGAGCGTGGCTGACCGAACGCGTGGCCGGCCACGACCTGCGGGTGTCGGCCGGCTCGTTCTTCCAGTCGGGCGTGCAGGCAGCCGAACTTCTCGTCGCTGCCGTGAAGGCCGCTGCGCCCGAGCTGTCGACTGCGAGGCACGCCGTCGACGCATACGGGGGCGTCGGGCTGTTCGCGGTCGCTGCCATGGACGCCGCGCAGCACGTCACGGTGATCGAATCGTCGAAGTTCGCGTGCCTCGACGCCGAACACAACCTCGCCGGCCGCTCGGCGAGCGTGGTCCGCGCCGACGTGTCGGGATGGACTGCCCCGACCGGTGATGGCCCGACCCCTCCCGTCGATGTGATCGTGGCCGATCCCGCCCGACCCGGGCTCGGCAAGCCGGGCGTCGCTGCGCTCACCGGCGCAGGTGCTCCGGTGTTGGTGCTGGTGAGCTGCGATCCGGTGTCGCTCGCCCGCGACGTTGCACTACTCTCCGAGGCGGGTTACGTGCCCGAGCGGGTCGCTGTGTTCGACCTGTTTCCCAACACCCATCACGTCGAGACCGTCACGAGGTTCGTTTCACGCTCGTCGTGAAATATTCTGCTCGCAACGTCATCCGGGAGGACGCCCTGCAACGAACAGACGATGTGAGACGCGAGTATACCGAGGCATCCGACGCGTCGCTGGTCGTGTCGATCGGTCGGTATCAGCAGGCCGCGCTCGCCGAGGCCTACCGCCGCCATGCAGGTGCCACGTTCGGATTGGCCAAACGTCTGCTCAACGACCACGCCCGCGCCGAGGAGATCGTGCAGGAGGTGTTCGTCCGCTTGTGGAACGAACCGAACCGGTACGACCCGGAACGTGGAACGCTGCGCAGCTTCTTGCTCGCGCACACCCACGGCCGTTCCGTCGACATGATCCGCTCCGACGTCTCGCGACGCACCCGTGAGGAGAAAGAAGCTCGAGAACAGGCCGTCGGCGGCTACGACGTCGCCCACGAGGTGTGGGATCTCGCGCTGGCCGGACACGTGCGCGAGGCGATGGAAGCGTTGCAGGAGGGCGAGCGCAACGCGATCGAACTCGCCTACTTCGGCGGGTTGACGTACAAGGAAGTGGCCGATCGGCTGGGCGAACCGGAGGGCACGGTGAAGAGTAGGATCCGTTCTGGACTGAAACGGCTCCGTGGAGAACTGGCCCAAGCCGGCGTGACCGTGGGGGTCGACTGAGATGAGTGGACTGATGGATGACGGGGCGAACGATCCCGGTGACGCCTACGAACTCGACGAGTTGCTCGGTGCCTACGCTCTCGACGCCGTCGATCCCGACGAGCGCCGCCGTGTCGACGACTACCTCGAGGTGAGCCCTCGGGCGTCGGCCGAGGTGCAGGCCCACCGCGAGGTGGCCACGATGCTGGCGTTCACTGGCATGGATGCACCCGAGAACCTGTGGGGTCGAATCTCCGACGAGATCGGCGAACAGGCCCCGCCACTCGGACCGGAACTCGCCAAGGTGATGTCGCTCGACGAGCATCCTCGCCGACGTCGGATCTCCGCCGTGGCGCCGTGGCTGATGTCGGCCGCTGCGGCTGCGGTGATCGCGTTCGTGGCGATCGGGCTGGCGGACAGCGCCGACGCCCCCAACGAGCCGTTGGCCAGCGCCGTCGAACTCGCTCGGGCGGATCGAGATTCGCTCACCACGACACTCGTCGCCGAGGGCTCGCAAGTATCCGCCGAGGCGATCATCGACCAGGACGGCCACGGCTACATGCTCGCCCGCGACCTACCGACGTTGCCCGACGGCCAGACCTACCAACTGTGGGGTGTCGTCGAGGGTGGCGATGTGATCTCGCTCGGCATCTTCGGGCCGAACCCCGAGATCGAGACGTTCACGGTCGAGGGCGCCGTCGAAGCACTGGCGATCACGATCGAGCAGTACCCGGGCGTGATCAGCAACGGCAATCCCGACGGCGCCTTCGTCGGCACCCTCTGACGCGCCGACGTCCAGCCTGCGGTGAGAGGTGAGGCGGCACAGTTGCACATAATGCTCACCGCAGTTGGTCATCCCAACTCTGCGGTGAGAGGTGAGCGGCACAGTTGCACACAATGCTCACCGCAGCTGGTCATCCCGACTCTGCGGTGAGAGGTGAGCGGCACAGTTGCACACAATGCTCACCGCAGTTGGTCATCCCGACTCTGCGGTGAGAGGTGAGCGGCACAGTTGCACACAATGCTCACCGCAGCTGGTCATCCCAGCCTGCGGTGAGAGGTGAGCGGCACAGTTGCACACAATGCTCACCGCAACGGACGTGGGCGAGCCGTAACCTGACGGGGTGTTGACACCGGTCTGTTCGGAGGAGATTCGCGTCGCCCTCGCCGAGGGGGCGCCGATCGTGGCATTCGAGTCGACGATCTTCTCGCACCTCGGGCTGCCCTCGCCGCACAACAGCGACGCGCTCGAGCGCTGTACTGCTGCGGTGCGCGCGTTCGGGGTGGTCCCGGCGGTGACAGCGGTGCTCGACGGTGTGGTCCGTCTCGGACTGGCCGACGACGAGTACGACCGGATCCTCGGACCCGCACGCAAGGCTGCCGAGCGCGATGTGGCGGTTGCGGTGGGCCAGCGTTGGGAGTTCGGCGCCACCACGGTGTCGGCCTCGGTGGCGATCGCCGCTGCGGCAGGGGTGAGCGTGTTCGCCACGGGCGGAATCGGCGGGGTGCACCGGGGGAGCGAGTTGACCGGCGACATCTCCGCCGACCTCGATGCGATTGCCTCGCATCCGGTGATCACCGTGTCCGCGGGCGCCAAGGCGTTCCTCGACCTGCCTCGAACGCTCGAATTCCTCGAGACCGCCGGTGCACCAGTGCTCGGGTGGCAGCACGACTGGTTCCCGGCGTTCTATACCCGGTCGTCGGGCCTCCCGGTGCCGCATCGGGTGGAGTCGGGCGACGAGGTGGCCCGCATCTTCGCCGCGCTCAGCCGTGTCGACTCAGGCATGTTGCTCACTGTCCCGATCCCGGAGGATGCTGAACTCGACGCCGCCGAACTCGGCGAGGTGCTGAGCGACGCACTGGCGGACTGCGAGCGTGCGGGCATCACTGGTGCCGAGGTCACGCCGTTCGTGCTCGGCCGCATCGGTGCCGCCACCGAGGGTCGCAGCGTGCCGGCAAACCTCGCCCTGGCCGAGAACAACGCCTCCGTCGCCGCCCAGGTCGCTGTTGCGATCGCCAGCTCCCCGCCGCGATGAGCTTGCGCGGAGCGATGAGTTTCCGCGCGACCTGTCCGCGCGAAGACTCATCGCCCTGGATGTGGCTCCTGCGCCGGTGAGTTTCCGCGCGACCTGTCCGCGCGAAGACTCATCGCTTGGCGTACCGGTTCCGAGCGATGAGTTTCCGCGCGACCTGTCCGCGCTGAAACTCATCGCGACGCGTCAGGCGAGGCGGGTGAGGCGTCGTTCGGCTCGGTCGAGGAACGCGCGACGCTGCTCGTCGGAGGCGTTGTCGATGCCGTACATCGCCAGCCATGTGGTGCGGGCGAGCGGATGACACATCGTGCGCAGACTGCGGGTGAGCGTGCGCTTGCCGCCCTCGCCTTCGACCATGTTGATGATCTTCGACGAGCCGTGCGTGGTGACCGCCACCAGTCGGCGGATGTTGCGGAGGCCGGGCCGCAGCCGATTTGCACCGTCGGGCAGGGTCCATGCGACACCGTTGACCCACACCCGATCCATCCAGCCCTTGAGCATTCCGGGCTGCCCCGACCACCAGGTCGGATACACCAACACCAGCGTGTCGCACCACTGCAGATCGTCGCCGTGGGACGCGATCGACTCGTCGGTGCCAGGTTCGAGGTGGTTCGCCCGTTCGATGGCGCTGAACGCCGGATCGAAGCCATCGGCGTACAGGTCGGTCAGCCGCACCTCGGCGCCTCCCAAAGTGAGCCCTGCGACGACACGGTCGCGGACCGCGGCGACGAACGACTCGTTCGAGGGATGGCAGTACACGACGAGCGCTCGGGTCATCACAGGCCCGCCATCGTCTGCTCGACCTGGGCGAGGAAGGCCTGGCGCTCGGCAGGCGTCGACGTGTCGATCGCGTACAGCCCGAGCCACGACGTGCGCACGCGTGGCCCGCAGCTCATCCGCAGCGCCCGAGTGATGATTCGCCGACCGTTGTCGTTGACGAGGCGCACATACATCCGGGGCGAGCCGTAGGTCGAGATCCCGACCAAGCGGCGCATCTGGCCGAGGCCCGGGCGAACCTTGTTGGTGCGCTCGTCGAGGACGAACCCCACGCCTGGCACCATCACGCGCTCGAGCCAACCCTTGAGGATCGCCGGCAGGCCGCTCCACCAGGTGGGGTAGACGAACACGATCGCCTCGGCGCGCTGGACGAGCGCTGCATGTTCTGCGATCACGGGATCGACGATCGGTGATTCGCCGTGATATGCCTCGCGTTCCTGCGCGCTCATCGCGACGCTCACCCCTTGGGCGTAGAGGTCGAGCACGACCACCTCGTGTCCCGCGGCGAGCAGTCCTGCCTCGGCCCGGCCCGCGAGCGCGTGGCAGTAGCTGTCGGTCGAAGGATGGGCGACAACGATCAGGGCGAGCACGGTCGATCGCTCGCGGGGAGGGACGGTTCGGCCTGCTTCGTCGCTGGCTTCGATCGCATCGACAGCAGCTGGGTGATCGCTACGAACACGAGCAGGGCGGCGAACATGATGTTGGACAGCTGATCGCTGAGCCGGTCCGAGATCGTGCCGCCGACGATCGCGCTCGCCGCGCCGAATCCGCCGACGACGGCCGCGACTCGGATGTCGACGTTGGCCTTCTTGCGGTTGCGGATGGTGCCCATGATCGCCGTCGGCACGATGACGGCCACAGAGGTGCCCTTCGCCACCACGGGCACCATCCCGAGGATCACCACCATCGCCGGCACCATGATCACGCCACCCCCGATGCCGAGCAGTCCGGCGAGCGTGCCGGTGAGCAAGCCGACGACGATCAAGAGCAGGGCCATCGCAACGGTCAAGTCGGTCCGCCCCGTCGAGTCGGTGCTGACTGCGAGCCGCGTTGCGGTGGCGAGGACCGTGATCACGAAGATCACGACCAGCACGTTCTTCGGGATGATGTGGAGCAAGGTGGTACCGACCACGGCACCGACGATCGCACCAATCGCCAGGAACAGCGCCACCGCCCAGTCGACGTTGCCGTGAGACAGATACGTGACCAGACTGGCGACGGCGATCGGCAAGGTTGCGGCGAGCGAGGTTCCGTGGGCGAGTCGGCGGTCCATGCCGGCCAGGCTGACCAGCCCTGGCACGATGATCAACCCGCCTCCGACGCCGAACAACCCGCCGAGCAGGCCTGCGGCCAAGCCGACGATCACCGCATGGCTGAACTTGACGGAACTGTGTGAGAGCGGCACCGGCGGCGACGTTACGACGGATCTGAGCGAGACGCGTAGTTCCCGAGCATCGTCACCCGGAGAGGCGCTCCTCGATCAGCGTGCGTACGGCCGACCAGTCGTCGTTCGTGATCGCATAGGTGGCCGTGTCGCGCAGCTGCGTTCCCTCGCCGGCACGCGTCGATCGTCGGTGGCGTCGCAGCTCACCCTCGAAGTGCGCGCCGATGCGTTCGATTGCCCGGCGGCTCTGGATGTTGCGGGCGTCGGTGCAGATCGCCACTCGTTGGACATCCCAGTTCTCGAAGGCGTGGGTGAGGAGCAGCAGCTTGGCTTCGGTGTTGATCTGGGTCCGCTGGGCTGAGGACGAGAGCCAGGTGCCACCAATCTCGACCTCATCGGGATGGTCGCGCTCGAGCGGCCAGAACAGGTTGAGGAAACGCGTGCAGCCGACAACTGTGCTGTCGCGGGCGCGACGCTGCACGAACGGGACCGCTCGGTGGTTGTCAGCGTCGTCGATCAGCCAAGCCACATAGTCCGCCGCCTCGCGCTGTCCATCGGGAACCTGGGTGTACTCGAACGTCGAGCGATCACCGGTCCCCGCCGAGGCGATCGCGTCGACGTGGTCGATCGCCATCGGCTCGAGCGACACGTACCGTCCGGTCAAGGTGGGAACAACGAGGCGAGCCATCGTGACGCAGTCTGGCCGATCGGAGGTGGAGGATTGGCCTGGGATACCTTGCACCGATGGCCGATTCGATGCTCACCGACGACCTGTTCGACAACTCCTCGATTCTGCCTGACGACCCCCTCGGCGACGACGGAGCGCCGTTCGAGGTGCTCCACGACCGCGAATACCGGGTGCGAGCGTTCCGCAAGCGCGACGATCTGCTGTTGATCCGCGGCGCTGTGCGCGATCAGAAGCCGCCCGGGTTGTACATCGACATCGATCCCGAACCGATGACGATCCATCACATGCAGATCGATCTCGAGATCGCGTTCCCGACACTCGAGATCGTCGGCGC
>JBBQEU010000131.1:0-8380 GCA_038321235.1 Acidimicrobiales bacterium
GATGCTGTGGCGCGAACTCCGCGACAAGTACGGCGACTACTTCGAGGGCGGCACCGGCGCCGATGCCATCAAGCAGCTCATCGACCGCATCGACTTCGATGAGGAAGAGATCAAGCTTCGCAACGCGATCGACCCGCATTCGGAAGGCAAGCCGCTCAGCGCCCAACGCAAGCAGAAAGCCATCAAGCGCCTCAAGATCGTGGCATCGTTCAATCGTCGCAACGAGGCCGGCCGTCGTCTCAACGACCCGAAGGCCATGATCCTCGACGTCGTGCCGGTCATCCCGCCCGAGTTGCGCCCCATGGTGCAGCTCGACGGTGGTCGTTTCGCCACGTCCGACCTCAACGACCTGTATCGCCGTGTGATCAACCGCAACAACCGGTTGAAGCGGCTACTCGATCTGGGCGCACCCGAGATCATCGTCAACAACGAAAAGCGCATGCTGCAGGAAGCGGTCGACGCATTGTTCGACAACGGCCGCCGCGGGCGTCCCGTCACCGGTCCGGGCAACCGCCCGTTGAAGTCGTTGTCCGACATGTTGAAGGGCAAGCAAGGACGTTTCCGCCAGAACCTGCTCGGCAAGCGCGTCGACTACTCCGGCCGTTCGGTCATCGTGGTCGGCCCGACGCTCAAACTGCACCAGTGCGGCCTACCCAAGCTCATGGCGCTCGAACTGTTCAAGCCGTTCGTCATGAAGCGCATCGTCGACCTCGAGCTGGCGCAGAACATCAAGACCGCCAAGCGCATGGTCGAGCGTCGCCGCCCGCAGGTGTGGGACGTGCTCGACGACGTCATCAAAGAACACCCGGTGCTCCTCAACCGTGCACCCACATTGCACCGTCTGGGCATCCAGGCGTTCGAGCCGGTGTTGGTCGAAGGCAAAGCCCTGCAGATCCACCCGCTCGTCTGCACCGCATTCAACGCCGACTTCGACGGCGACCAGATGGCCATCCACGTGCCACTCTCGGCAGAGGCCCAGGCCGAAGCCCGCGTGCTCATGCTGTCGGCCAACAACATCTTGTCGCCGGCCAACGGTCGTCCGATCGTGGTTCCCAGCCAGGACCTCATCATCGGTGGGTACTACCTCACCGAGCAGGTTGATGGCGCAACTGGCGAAGGGCGCGTGTTCCGCCACCTGTGGGAAGCATTGCAGGCGTACGACACGAAGGAACTCGATCTCCACGCCTCGATCACCCTTCGTCCGCCGAACGGCGTGCCAGCGCACGTCACCACACTCGGTCGGGCACTTTTCCAGGAGACGCTTCCCTCCACCTACGCCGAAAAGTTCGGCTACGTGCAGGGCACCATCAAGAAGCGTGAGATGGGCGAGATCGTCGAGCGCCTCTCCGAGACGTACGGTGCAGTCGAGGTAGCCAACGCGCTCGACGCCATCAAGAACCTCTGTTACCGATTCGCGTCGCAGTCGGGCCTCACGGTGTCGATCGACGACGTGCGCACGCCGAAAGCCAAGCGGGCGTTGCTCGACGGCTACGAGGCGCAGGCCGACAAGGTGGAGTCGCAGTTCCGCCGCGGCATCATCACCGACGGTGAGCGCCGTCAGCAGGAAGTGCGCATCTGGACCGACGCCACCAAAGACGTGCAGGACGCCATGGAAGTGGAGTTCAAGTCGCAGCGCTTCAACCCCATCGACATGATGGTCGGCTCGGGTGCTCGCGGCAACATGACGCAGATGCGTCAGATCGCCGGCATGCGTGGCTTGGTGGCCAACCCTCGTGGTGACATGATTCCCCGCCCCATCAAGTCGAACTTCCGTGAGGGCCTCGAAACCCTCGAGTACTTCATCGCCACGCCTGGCGCCCGTAAGGGTCTCGTCGACACGGCGCTGCGCACCGCCGACTCGGGCTACCTCACGCGCCGTCTCGTCGACGTCGCCCAGGAACTCATCGTTCGCGAACTCGACTGCGGGTCCACGCTTGGTATTTGGATCGAAGATGTCGTTGCCGATACACCCAACCAGCGCAACTACCTCGAAACGAAGCTGTTCGGTCGGGCGTTGCTCAACGACATCACCTTGTCTGACGGCTCCACCATCACTCGCGGCACCATCGTTGCCGACGACGAGATGGCAGCGCTGCGCGACGATCCTGAAGTGAATCGGGTTCGTGTTCGTTCGGTTCTGGCATGCGACGCCGAGCTCGGCGTGTGCGCAACGTGCTACGGGCGCTCGCTGGCGACGGGCAAGTCGATCGAGCTCGGTGAGGCTGTAGGCGTCATCGCCGCCCAGTCCATCGGCGAACCCGGCACCCAGCTCACCATGCGAACGTTCCATACAGGCGGTGTGGCCGGCAAGGACATCGCCGGCGGTCTGCCACGCGTCGTTGAACTGTTCGAGTCGCGTACGCCCAAGGGTGCCGCTCGTCTCGCACGAGCAACCGGCATCCTCCGGATCGGCGAAGACGAAGGCAAGGGCATCCCTGTCACCGTCATCGACGATCAAGGCGAAGAGCACGAGCAGTTGCTGCCTCTCGGAGCACGTACCCTCGCCGACATCGTCGATGGTGCAGAGATTCGCGCCGGAGACAAGATCACCGACGGCCCTTCAGATCCGAAGGAGCTCATGGAGATCAAGGGCATCCGCAAGACGCAGGAATACCTCGTCGAGGAAGTTCAGAAGGTGTACCGCGACCAAGGCGTATCCATCCACGACAAGCACATCGAACTCATCGTTCGTCAGATGACTCGTCGCGTGGGTGTCCAAGAGCCAGGCGGCACCGACTTCCTCCCGGGTGAGCGCGTCGACGCCAAGGTGTTCCGCGACACGAACCGTCGCATGGTGGAAGAAGACAAGCGTCCCGCCGAAGGTCGCCCAGAGATCATGGGCATCACCAAAGCTTCGCTTGCCACCGAGTCGTGGCTGTCGGCAGCATCGTTCCAGGAGACCACACGTGTGCTCACCGAGGCGGCCATCGACGGAAAGGGCGACAGCCTGATCGGGCTCAAGGAGAACATCATCATCGGCAAGCTCATCCCGGCTGGTACGGGCATGATGAAGTACCGCGAGTTCGGCATCGAAGCGCCGGACTACGAGCCGATGTCGTTCTACTCGAGCGATGGTGAAGAAGAGGACCCGGCAGCATTCCTTGCCGGCCTCGAAGGCACCTACGAGCCCGAGGCAGCGGTCGCCGAACCCATCGGCTGATCTCCGGATCCACGAGTACCAGCGAACGACCCGGGCCAGCGTGTCCGGGTCGTTCCGCGTCGTCCCTTCTCTCGCGCCGCCCCTGCGGTGAGCGGTGAGTGGGGCCCCTGCACACAACTCTCACCGGAACGTGACCCTGATCTTCTGCGGTGAGCGGTGAGTGGGAGGGTTGCACTCACCGCTCACCGCTCACCGCTCACCGCTCACCGCTCACCGCAGTGCGGGCGGGCTGATTCAGATCAGGAGCTGCACGATGATCAGCTTGAGGATCATCGCAAGTGGGAACACCAGGGCGTAACCGGTGTCGATGCGCTCGTCGCCATCGGCTCGTTCGGCAGCAAACGCGAGCACGGCCGGCTGCGTCTGGATGCCGGCGATCATGCCAGCACCGTCGACCGGGTCACGACCGAGCACCCACAGCATGATCGATGCGAGCACGGCCGTCGCAGCGGTGACGAGCACGCCGGCGATCGCGAGTTGCAGGCCGAGGCGGGTCCCGGCGGCGTCGGCGAACGTGGCGCCGGAGCGGATCCCGACGCCGCCGAGGAACAGCAGCACACCGAGCTGACGGATGGTCAGGTTGGCGGCGTGCGGGATCTGCCAGGTGAACGGCCCGGTCCGTGAGATGGTGCCCAAGATCAGCGCCACGATCAGCGGACCGCCACCGACACCCAGCTCGATGCCACCACCACCGGGCAGCGGAATCGTCAACTGGGCGAGTAGGAGACCGAGAGCGAGTCCGGTCGCAAACCCGAGTGCATCGACCTCGCCGAGGCCGCGGTCGGAATCGCCGAGGGCTTCGGCGACATCGCCCATCCGCTCCGACGGCCCGACCACGCGCACCCGATCGCCGAGACGCAACACGAAGTCTCGGTCGACCAGGAGGTCGGCGTCGCCACGCCGCACCCGTGTGGCCATCGCGCCGAATCGCCCTTCGAGATCGACCTCGCGCAGACGCGCTCCGGCGAGCTCGCGCTTCGACACCGAGATCCGACGGAAATCGAGCTTCTTGCGGTCGAGCGCCAGGTGGCGTTCGCTGCGGTGCCCGGCCCATTCGACGAACCGGTCGACCACATCGGCATCACCGATCACCGTGCACAGATCGCCGGGAGCCAGCCGTACGTCGTTGGTGGCGAGATCGACGTCGCCGTCGTGCTCGACGCGCGAGAACGCGAGGTGTTCACCTTCCCACGATCGGAGTTCGCCGAGCGCGGGAAGATCGTTGCGACTCACGATCACGGTGGCGCTCGTGACGTTGCCTGAGCGCGCTCTGGTCGGTGGCGACAGTCGGGCTTCTCGCCGCGACGGGTGGTTGAGGCGCCGCAACGTCAGCCCGGCGGCCACGATCATCGCCAGCACGCCGAGCGGGTAGGCGAGTGAGTAGCCGACGACCGGGTCGGTCACCTCGCCCGCAGCGATCTGGGGTGCGAGTTGCTCGAGAGCCGCCGACAGCGCTGGCGTATTGGTCTGCGAACCGGCGAACAGCCCGGCTCGGGCGCCGTCGTCGAAGTCGAACAACGCGCTCACGCCGGCCACGGTGAGCCCGATTGCAACGAGCAGGACGGTCACCGCCGCACCCACCTTGAGTCCGTCTTGGCGCAACCCACCGAAGAATGCCGGGCCCGACGCCAAACCGATGGTGTAGATGAACAGCGCCAGCCCGAACAGGGGAATGATCGCGGGGAGCTCGGCCAGGTCGGGCTCGATCGCCGAGATGGCCAGACCGGCGAACAATGCGGCCGCTGGCCCGAGGCCGATGCCACGGAAACGGACTCGGCCGACAGCTGCGCCGACGGCGACCACCACGAACAGTACGAGGAGCGGATCCGATGTCAACACTCCCACTGGCTCGGTCTACCACCTTTGCGCCCGACCCATGCCCCACGGCTCATCGCTCGGGCACGGTTGCGCGTCGCAGGCGGCGACCGTAGCCTTGCAGGGTCCTCTCATCGGGTCCGTCGCGAGACGCTCCCGGTGTACGGCGGGCGGGTCGCAGCCGCGATTTCGTCCAACACACCACATGTCGACGCCCGCTCTGCTTGATCGGGGCCTGCCGACACGACCGAACGAACGAGGTTTCATTCGTGCCAACAATCCAACAGCTCGTCCGTCAAGGTCGCAGCTCGAAAGTCACCAAGAGCAAGACCCCGGCGCTCAAGGGTTCACCCCAGCGTCGCGGCGTCTGCACCCGGGTGTACACCACCACACCGAAGAAGCCGAACTCGGCACTTCGCAAGGTCGCCCGTGTCCGTCTGAACTCGGGTATCGAGGTCACCGCCTACATCCCCGGTGAGGGCCACAACCTGCAGGAGCACTCGATCGTGCTCGTGCGCGGCGGTCGTGTTCGTGACCTGCCCGGTGTGCGCTACAAGATCATCCGCGGAGCACTCGACGCCGTCGGCGTGAAGAACCGCAAGCAGTCCCGCAGTCGCTACGGCGCCAAGAAGGACAAGTGACCCGAGATGCCACGTAAAGGTCCTGCTCCCCGCCGCGAACTCGTCGCGGATCCCATCCACAAGTCCCAGCTCGTCACGCAGATCACCAACAAGGTGATGTTGCACGGCAAGCGCACCGTCGCCGAGAAGATCGTCTACGACGCAATGGAGATCATCCAGAGCCGCCTCGAAGGCGACGACGTGGCGATCGACACCGTCAAGCGTGCGATCGAGAACGTCAAGCCGCCGCTCGAGGTGCGCAGCCGCCGCGTCGGTGGTGCCACCTATCAGGTGCCGGTCGAGGTTCGTCCTCGTCGTGCCACCACGCTGGCGATCCGTTGGACGGTCGACTACGCCCGCAACCGTCGTGAGAAGACGATGGCCGAGTGCCTCGCCAACGAACTGATGGACGCCGCCAACGGATTGGGCGCCGCGATGAAGAAGCGCGACGACATCCAGAAGATGGCCGACTCGAACAAGGCGTTCGCCCACTATCGCTGGTGATATCTCGCCGGTGACGCGGCGATGGTGAGATCACCGACGCTGTCGGTGGCGTACCGATTCGAACGGAACCCGGGGCCACTGGCTCCGGGTTCCGTCGTTTTCGAGACCTCGTGACCGTGGCTCTTCACAAATGCACTACGGTGGCCGTCTCGGGGGACGACGCAAGCCACGTGACCGCCCGGTGGTCACTCGATCGAGAGGAGAACTCGATGCACGTCCACAACGTCATCAAGCTCAAGGGGACAGCGGTCGCCACGATCGCTCCCGACGCATCGCTCACCGATGCCACGGCGTCGCTGCGCGATCACGGTGTCGGAGCGCTCGTGGTGAGTCGCGACGGTCGCACGATCACCGGAATCATCTCCGAACGCGACGTGGTGCGCGCCCTGGCGGCCCATGGTGCCTCCACGCTCGGCCACGAGGTGTCGTCGGCGATGTCGACCACCGTCATGACGTGCCGCGGCGATGACACCATCGATCAGATGATGGCGATGATGACCGACCGCCGGATCCGCCACCTCCCGGTCGTCGACGACAACGACGAACTGGCGGGGATCATCTCGATCGGCGATGTCGTCAAGGCGCGGGTCGGTCAGCTCGAACACGAGAACAACCAACTGCACGACTACATCCAGGCTCGCTGAGCGCGCAACGTCGTTCGATCAGCCGAGATCGCCGTCGAGCACCACGTCGATACTGCGATCGGCGAGGTGGCTCACGATTACTCGCAGGAGCTCGCCCGCCACAGTTCGCGCACGTGTCACCCCGGTCACGTCGAGCTGGATCCGACCGCTTCCGGCAGCGGCCGCTTCCAACATCAGGTCGATCACCGTCTCGGCAGAGATCAGGTCGAACTCCCCGCGCAGCACACCACTGGTGACATCGCCCTCGGTCGTCCACGACACCACCGGCGAGCGGGGCTGGTCGGGGTGATCGAACACGTGCAGATCGAAGTCCTCCGACAGCGTTCGCAGTACTGCCGCACCGCGCACGCTGTTGCCCCACGAATCGAGACGCGGGCTGTACACCCCAACGCCGAACTGGGCAGGTTGCACGGCGACGATGCCGCCGCCGACCCCGCTCTTGGCAGGCAGGCCGACCCGAGCCATCCACTCGCCGCTGTGGTCGTACATGCCACAGGTGGCCATGATCGACAGCGTGAGCATGGCGGCTCGCTCGCCCATCACCCGGTGCTTCGTCAACGGGTTCACTCCGCCGTTGGCCAAGGTCGCTCCCATCACGGCGAGGTCCTCGGTGGTGACCACCAGCGAACACTGGCGGAAGTAGACCTCGGTGGCGTCGTCGACCGACTGGCGCAGCAGGCCACTCGAACGTGCGAGGTGCGCCAACGCCCGGTTCCGGTCGCCGGTGGCGGTCTCCGAGGCGAACACGTCGTCGTCGACGTGCAGCTCGCGGCCGGCGCACGAGGACAGGAAGGAGCGGACCCGCTCGAACCGGTCGTGCACGGTGGGGCCGTCGACGAGCGCAGCGGTCACGATCGCCCCAGCGTTGATCAGCGGGTTGTCGGGCCGACCGGTCTCGGGTTCGAGGCTGATCGCATTGAACGGCTCCCCACTCGGTTCGAAGCCGACGTGACGATGCACCTCGTCGAGCCCCAGCTCCGAGATCGCGAGCGCATAGACGAACGGCTTCGACACCGACTGGATCGTGAACGGTCGATCGGCGTCGCCGGCGCTGTGCACTCGTCCGTGCACGCTGACGACCGACGCACCGAATCCGTCTGCGTCCACGTCGGCGAGTTCGGGGATGTAGGTCGCGACCGAGCCAGAAGTCGCGCTCCGATGCCGTTCGACGACCGACGCGAGCGCATCGCGAATGGGATCGGGATCGGCCCGAACGTCACGCCTGTCGGTCATCGGGCCACAACGTAGCGGTGAACTGTTCGCGCTCGAGCCGGGCTCACCCGTCGCGATCTGGACGACCGATCGGAGACGGCTGTCGCCTTTCGGTGAGATCGGACGAAGCACCGATCACGTCCAGGTGGGGGCGCCGGAACGGCCGATACACTCGAACCTCGTGCTTGCGCCGACGTGCGCAGACACCACCCCCGCAGTTCGCCCCTTGACACGGAAGTGACGTAGTAGACGATGGCCAAGCGAGAGTTTCCCCTGGAGCGCACCCGGAACATCGGGATCATGGCGCACATCGACGCCGGTAAGACCACCACCACCGAGCGAATCCTCTTCTACACCGGCAAGAGCTACAAGATCGGTGAGGTCCACGACGGCGCCGCCACCATGGACCACATGGCCCAGGAGCA
>JBBQEU010000132.1:0-8355 GCA_038321235.1 Acidimicrobiales bacterium
AGGGCGTGGGGGTTCAAGTCCCCCCTCCGACACCAGGACGGAATGACCAGGGCACATGCCCTGGTCATTTGCTTTCTCGGGTCAGTTCGAGACGCCGACACTGGCTGTTTGTCTGCGGTTTGTCAGCAGGACTCAGATATCAGCAAACTCGAACCGAGCGGGTCCGTTGCGTTGATGGCCGCCCTTGCTGTCGACGATGATGGAACGATGCAGCGGCCGGATCGATGTGGGCCGGCCGCGCTCGTATTGCTCGTCGGCAGTTGTCACCCGTGAGCGTGGTGGATGCCGGTTGATCGTCAGCGGAGCTTGGTGGCGAAGCCAACGGGAGGTTTGGTGATCCAGCTGATGCTGAGGTCGGCGCGGGCAGCGAGTTGTTCTGCGTAGGCAAGGGTTCGTGCGGCCCAGTCGGGTCCGGCGAAGGATTCCCAGTCGTTGCTGGGTTCACCGGTGAGGGCATCGACGAGCAGGAACCAGTTCGCCATGGTGAGGACGCCGCCCGGTTCGAGCAGGCCGAGCATCGGTTCGAGGTGATCCGGCCCAGTCGCGAACCAGGCGTCGTCGTGGATCAGATCGAACGTCCCGGCCAGCTCCGAGAGAACATCGACTGCGCGCCCGGTCCGGTAGGAGACCGTGTTGGACAATCCGGCCTCGGTTGCGATTCGTTCTGCTTCGGCGGTGTGCTGGTCGTCTTCGTCGATTCCGATTACCACCCCGTCCGGTCCGACAGCGTCAGCGAGCCACAGTGTGGAGTAGCCGAGGCCACAGCCGAGGTCGAGGACCCGCCGAGCGTGGGATGCGCGTGCGATAGCGGCGACCAGATGCATCACAGGCCCACCGGCATTGTGAAGCCCACACCGGTGCGCTGCTTGGTGGATCTCGCTTCGTTCGCGTACCCAGGCGAAGCGATCGCCGCCCACAAGGTCCAAAAGCTGCATTGCGACATCGCTCACCCGATCACCCCGAGTCGGACAGTTGCTTGCTCAGCACGGCGTCCCGACCGATACCGGGCTTGTCAGCCTCGAGGTGCCAACCGCATCGTTCGTAGAACCGTTTGGCCTCCGAGGTGTGCAGCCAGAGATGAACATGGCCGAGCTCGATGCATCGCTGTTCCGCTGCAATGAGCAGCGATCGACCGATTCCGAGGTTGCGCTCATTGCTGCGAACCACCATTCTCGACAACCATGGACCTTCGTGACCGAATCGTTGATCCAGGTCATCCCAGCAAACCGACAAAGCGCCGACCGGTTCGTCGTCAGCGAACGCGACGGGTGTGAAGGGCACGTCGGCTCCAGCGCGAGCCTGAATCACGGCCAACCAAGCCTGCTCCGAGCTGGTCGTCTCGTTGGCGCCCCAGGCGTTCCAATGCCACGCCGTCACGGTTGCTGCGACCTCGGGGCAGTCGGCCAGCGATCGAATCACCAAGTTGAATGGCAAACTCACTCCCGAAGAATGGCACACAGCAATTCGAGACCAGCACGCACATTCTCACGTCGCGATCGACACTCAGGCCGCGAGCGAACCGGCAGACCCTCGCACTCGATGCCCGAGCTGCGACGTCTCTTGCGAGAGCCACAGCGCAGCGTGATCAGACCTCGAGTGAGTGGCGGATCAGAGAACGTCCGTGTCGGTCGATCGTCGTAGCTCCAACGGCTGCACCTACAGACGTGGCGACCGCGAGCGATGGCGTGTTGTTCGGATCGACCATGATGTGGGCCTGGCGCGTGGCGGTGTGATCGCGCAGGAACTGCAGCGCCAGCTGGACCGACACCGACGCCACTCCCCGACGTCGAAACGCTGGATGAACCCAGTACGAGATGTTTGCCTCGCCTGCGGGCGCGTGATCGCTGGCCAGGTTGACCTCAACGACGCCGACAGATGTCGCCTCCATCAGATCGACCGAGAACGTCCATCGTGGTCCGGTCCCGAACGAATCACTCACACCAGCCAGCCAACTCAGCGTGTGAGCGCGACGTTCGCTCGGGGTCTTTGCCTCCCAATGCGCGATCTCGCTCGGCCGCCAGAGCCAGCGGATGTGTTCGTCGTCGCGGCTGGAAAGGTCCATCTCCAAGTCGTCGCGACGGCGGCGCCGAATTGTCGCGTCGCCCTGGCGGTAGGTGAGTGACGGCACTGATCGCTTGTAGTAGGGGTTGCCGTCGAGATCGGCCTGGCGCTCGAACCGGGTACGCACGGCGAGCGCGTTCGAGCGAACGTTGGTCGGATCGATCAGCAGTGTGGCGGTGAGGCACTGGTCGGTGAGCGCCAGATGGTGCAGCAGTAGCTTCACGGCGCGTGACGCGATTCCTCGGCCACGATGCGACGCGAACACGTTGTAGCCCACGTTGACCTCGCCTGGCAGCAACCACGATCGGTCAGAGTCATGATCCACCCATCCGACGACAACGCCGTCGACGGTCACACACGCCACCGGGTCCGGCTCGTTCGAACCTTGACCCAAGAACCGAGAGAACTCGGCATCGCGTCCTGCGACCAGCCGCGCCGAATCTCCCGGCTGCGGCGGCCGGATCGACACCACCCCATCGGTCCTCACCCACGACTCCGACACCCAACCAGCCTCCCACGACTCGATCTGCTCTCCCGAGCAGATTGCGAGCACTGCCCCAAGCCTCGGTCGGCGAGTGCGGTGCCGGCTGCCGGCGGGCCCGACAACGCGCCGCGTCGAGGCGGCTCGTGCAGCGCGCTGCACTTTCCCGGCCGACCGGCACGTGGCGCTCGGCAGCGACAATGATCTGTGCGTGTATCTCGACGACCTTGTTGCTTCGATCATGGCCCAGCCCGGGCCGCTGCGACTCGTCGCAGTCGACGGACCCGGCGGTGCCGGCAAGTCCACGTTCGCCCGCGAGCTGTCCGCAGCGACCGACGGAGCACCGGTGATTCACACCGACGACTTCGCAGCCGCCGACAACCCGATCGACTGGTGGCCACGGCTCCTCGAACAAGTCATCGAGCCGTTCGCCCGAGGTGACGCGGCGCACTACCAACGTTTCGACTGGCCGTCAGAGACGTTGGCCGAGTGGCACACGATCGAGCCTGCACCAATCGTCATCATCGAAGGCGTGTCGGCAGGTCGCGTCGAGTGGGCGGCACACCTCAGCTTGCTGATCTGGATCGAGACCCCACGAGACGAGCGCCTCCGCCGCGGGGTCGAACGCGACGGCATCGCAGCGCTCGACGACTGGGAATCGTGGATGGCCGCCGAGGACACTCACTACGAACGTGACCCCACTCGGCGAGCGCGCCGACGTCGTGATTGACGGTACGCACCCAGTCGAGCGATCCCGCACAGAGAAGTGGTGACCGCAGACCTTGCGCAGTCTGCAACCATTACGGCGGTGGTGTCGGATCTCGAGTTGGCGTTCCGGATGGTCAACGCGGCAGATGCGAGACAATTCGGGCCTGGAGTCCGAACGGAATGATGTCGACTTCGAAGGACGACCGCCCATGTTCGCGTGTCGGTGGCTGTGGCCAATCGGCCGATCGCGGTCCATGTCGCTTTCGCTGCGGGGTGCAACTGGCTGAAATCGACGGTGAGGGTCATCGGGGAATCCGGAGTGCCTCGGCAGAGGCACGTGTGTCGCCGGCATCGAGCAGATCGAGCACGGCGACAACCGGGGGAACGAACTTGCCATCGAATGCGATCGGGTTCTCGACCACGCGCAGAACCACGTTGGCGTCGTCGGCGTTCGGGTCGGCTCGATACTCGGAACGGAACGCGTCGACGTCGGCTGCGTTGATGTAGATGTCTCGCTGGTTCGGCCGTCCGACGCCGGCGCCGTGATGGATTGCTGCGTGGGTGCCTCCGTGGCGCACGCGCGGGTCGTCGTCGATGCGGCCGTCGAGGGCGGGGAGGATTCGGACCCGCTCGTTCCGGCTTCGTCGCCGCACGATGCGAGCCAGGTCGATGGCGTCATCGATGTTCGCTGGCGGTTCGGCGTCGAGCACGCGCTGCCATGAGGCAAGTTCGGAGAGGGGTCGACCACGCCGAGGCCGCAGGAGCCGGTATCGGCGGAGTGAGTCGGGATCGATAGCCCAGCTTCGCCCGAACCGTTCGGCATCCAGTTCGCCCGCGTCGATGAGTCGGCCGACCTGCACATGGGAGACTCCGAGAGCGTCGGCGGCCTGGTCGACGTTGAGTAGGGCCATACCGACACGGTAGAACTAATACGTTAGATATGCAACGTATTGAAAGATGACAGGTGCCGTTCGCTGCTCAGCGTCGCCGGTCGAACCGGACCTGAGGTGTCGCTTGTCAGTAATTTGTCAGCAAAATGTACGCGAACGGGGCGAAACCAGCGGGAATCAGACGACATCAACCGACACGGGCAACCACCGAAAACATGGGCTGAGCAGGCTAATCGTAGCCCAACGACACTCGACGTAATCTCCTCATACCGGAGTTCACGTCCCCCTCCGACGATGATCGCCGGTGAGGGTCACCGAAGAACTCGCAGTGACGGCAACGCGACCCCGTTCCGTCGCGCCGAGGTTGAGGGCGCCGCCGACGGGTACCGTGAGGCATGTCCGACTCCGAGTTGCATGCCGAACCCATCGTGGTCGCGTCCTACGCCGAACGCGGTGAAGCGGAGGTCACGAAGGCCCACCTCGTCGACAACGGGGTTCACGCCGAGATCGTCGACGAAGTCGAGGGCGGCACCGTGCCGGTCACTGGTGAGATGCGCGTCCGCGTAATGGTCCCTGCCGCTGACGCCGAACTCGCCCGCCAGGTCCTCGACAGCTGACGTGACCAAAGGGGGCCCGGCGCCGGGCACGGGGCTCCAACCGGTGGGTGCCGATCAGCGAACACCGAGGCGATCTCCCAAGCGAAGGCAAGTCCTGTGACGTTGAACATTTCGGAGAAGATCCATCAGGACATCAACGGCATCGACCAAGGGATGTTCATCAAAGGCACCAGCTCTGACAATCCGGTGCTGTTGTTCGTCCACGGCGGCCCCGGTATGCCGACGTACTGGATGACGCGACGCCATCCGATCGACATCTACGAGCATTTCACCGTCGTCTGGTGGGAACAGCGAGGTGCGGGCCTGTCGTACGACCCCGAGATCCCATCCGAGACGATGGTCGCGTCGCAGTTCGTCGATGACACGCTGGAGGTGACCCGATCGCTGCTCGGACGATACGACCACGACAAGTTGTACCTCATGGGCCATTCGTGGGGCAGCTACATCGGCATCCAAGCAGTCGCCCAGGCGCCCGAGTTGTTCCATGCGTACATTGGCGTCGGGCAGTTGACTCACCAGATCGAGTCAGAACATCTCGCCTACGTCTACGCCCTGGCCCACTTCAGGGATGTGGGCGACAGGCGGATGCTTCGCCGGCTGCAGGCGGCGCCGCCGAGCGCATCAGCGCCGCTCCCGAGGTCGTACATGGCGTTGCGCGACGCGTACATGCACAAGGCCGGCATCGGCACCACCCGTGAGATGCGTTCGGTGATCACCGGGATCTTCCTGCCGTCGCTGAGTTTCAGCGAGTACAGCGTGATGGAACGAGTGAATCTCTGGCGAGGCAAGCTCCTGTCCCGTCGCGCCGCCTTCGGGTTGTGGGACGCCATGCTGATGACCGACCTGCGGCGAGAGGTTGCTCGTGTCGAGGTTCCTGCGTACTTCCTGCACGGTAGATACGACTACACCTGTGCGTATCCGTTGGCGAAGGACTACTTCGACGTGCTCGACGCGCCCGTGAAGGGGTTCTACACCTTCGACAGCTCCGCTCATTCGCCCATCTTCGAGGAACCAGATCGAACCGTCGCAGTCCTCAGCGAAGACGTACTGACCGGCGGAACCTCACTCGCCGATCAGTGAGGAGCTCTCGCGGAGGCAGCGGTCGGATCGGCTCATCCGTGGTCGGCTGGCGGCCTCTGGCGTCGACGCCGGGTGAGCAGGATGCCGCAGAACATCGCGATCGCTGCGAGGAGATGGCCGCCTCGGGCGAGGCGGTCGGCGTCGATCGCGGGTTTCCAGGTGACGTGTCCGTTGCGAATCTCGTAGACGCCGACTGGTCGCGCACCGAGTCCGAATCCGGTACCGAAGCCGTGGCCTTCGCCGTTGTCGGCGTCGGTGTCGCCCCCACCTCCGCCGCCTCCGCCTCCGCCGCCTCCGCCGCCAGCGATTCGGGCGACGGGGATGACGGTGATGCCATCGATCGTGAGCGGATCTCCGAAGACTCGTCGAACCGAGAGCGTGTCGCGGACGCCTCGGAGGTCGTCGAGGACGGCGAGTTCGATGTGATCGGTCGCGGTCTCGGTGATCATGGTTGTGCTCCTCGCTCGGTCAGTTGGTGTCGGCGAGGACGGTGTCGACCATG
This sequence comes from Acidimicrobiales bacterium, assembly GCA_038321235.1. Taxonomy (GTDB): domain Bacteria; phylum Actinomycetota; class Acidimicrobiia; order Acidimicrobiales; family Ilumatobacteraceae; genus Sva-07. Next base: position 6,340 of record JBBQEU010000132.1, read on the forward strand.
TAGGCGACGAACTCGCCGGGTTGCTCGAAGAGGGGGCGGTGCCCGGACGTGTCGAGCACGGTGAGGTCTTTGATCGGGGCGTTGACGGTCGGATACCAGTCCTCGAAGGGTTCGGCTCGGCCGTCGGCTTCGTGGGCGCCTTGGACGAAGAACACCGGGATGTCGAAGTCGGTGGCGCTCTCGCGGAAGTCGATGCCCTGCAGCTGCGGGTACAGCACGCTGAAGGTGTCCATGAACGCACCGAGGAGGTGGACCTGGTCGATGAGCGTGTATTCCTCCACAAGGAAGTTCTCCGAGAAGCCGCCTTCCCCTTCGTCGTTGGGTCCGTGGTCGTAGGGATAGACGTCGTGTTCGTACGACAGCGCCGATTCGTAGTCGAGCATCCGCTCGTATGGCGGCGGGCCGATGGCGGTCAGTTCGGATTCGAGGCTGGCGTTCCCGTTACTGCGAGCCCACTCCAGGGTGTCGTCGTAGAAGATGGTGTCGGTCGCCAGCTGGCTGACCATCTGGCCGGTGCCGATGAATGCCTCGTAGCGCTCGGGGTGCTCCTGGACGGCGAGGACGCCGAGGGTGGAGCCCCACGACTGTCCGAGCACGTAGATGCGGTCCTGTCCGAACCGGTCGCGGAGGTAGTCGGTGACGGCGATCGTGTCGTCGAGGTAGCCCTCGAGGGTGAGCGTGCCGAGGGGGTCGAGTGCGGGGTAGGACTTGCCGGTGCCGCGTTGATCCCAGGTGGCGACGGTGAAGTGCTGTTCGAGTTCCGCCAGGTGATTGCGCATCGCGCCCATCTCGGCACCCCCCGGGCCGCCGGCGAGGAAGAGCAGCACCGGGTTGTCGATGTCGTGGCCGCGAATCATCAGTGCCAGGTCGTGGCCGTTGACGTCGATCTTCGTGAGCTCGGCCAGACTGTTCGCAACGACGTCGCCGTTGGCGTCGACGATCGAATCGGTGCTGGCGGGCCGCACGATCCCGATGGTGAGCGCGACGAGCGCAACCGTCGCGAGCACGGCAACTCCGCGCCTCACGTACCGTCCGGCGCGCCGGCCAGATCGATCGACGACCGGCTGCAGTGTTCGAGCTGCGCCGGCGCCGATCGCCGCACCGAGGATCATCGGGAACAACGACAACAATCCATGGAAGACGCGCCCGACGCCGATGGCGAGCAGACCATAGGTGCTCGTCTCGATGCCGTCGACGGTCGGCCCGTCGGTGCCGACACGGGCGAACTCGAACAGCACAGCAAACGCCACTGGGGCTGAGAGCATGGCCCAGCGAGACCGCGAGACGAACCCCGCGAGTGCGCCGACGGTGAGGCTGATCAGAATCGACCACAGCGCCTGCGATGCGGTGAGAGGACCGCGCGGTGTCCACCATCCGGCGAGCAGCCCCCAGCCGGCTGCGACAGCGGTGGCGGCGGCGACGCCGAGGCGGCGGTCGGCCCACATCGGGCCGAAAACCGATCGTGTCCGCTCGGCCGGTGCATCCCATCGATTTCTCATCGTCGAGACGGGCCGGTCCGCCGACGATGCGGTGCTGTTGTCGTCCCGGTCGTCGACCTGGAGTGCGTCGTGACCAATCGGAGATGTGTCGGAGTGATGGTGGCCGTGGTCGATGCTCATGTCGATACCTTCTGACGGTCGTTGGTCGACTCGGGCGCGACGCGTGCGGCAGGTGGCGGCATCGTCGATGGTGCTGCCGTCGGGTCGGTCGGCGCCGGGCCGGTCGGGGTGGGTTCGTGGCCGCCTTGGTCGAGACGGAACGGTGGGTAGGTGTCGGTCATCAATGCGACATAGGCGACGGTTCGATAGATCCATCGGTTGAGGCCGACGATCAGGTCGAACAGGGCGGCGGGGTAGCGGCCGGTGAACAGCAGCACGATCCCGGTGACGAGCACGAGGATGCCGAGCAGACCACCGCCGCCGGTGAGGTCGAAGCCGACCCGGTCGCCGTCGGCGGCGAGCCAACGAATCGATGTGCCCGCCAGCACTGCGACGATGACGAGGTGCGGGATGGCGA
>JBBQEU010000133.1:0-8263 GCA_038321235.1 Acidimicrobiales bacterium
GGCCTGGCGACGATCATCGATTCGTCACCCGAATTGATCGGCGTGCGCCAGCACCCCGATGTGGTGTCGATCCGTCGCGACATCGCCGCCGCCCACGCCGTCTGACGCCCACCTCCCTCGCACCCCTCGCGCGCCATCCCCCCACACCCGAAATTGTCCGGGATCGTGACGGTCAGCGTCACGATCCTGCACAATTTCGGGAGAGGTCAGGCCGACGCGAGGTGGAGCGGGGGGCGACCCACGTCGTGACCGCGCTTGATCATGGCGAGTGCGAGGTCTCCAGCTTGGGAGACGCTGGTGATCTCGCCGACTTCGACTCCGTAGACGATGACCTTGTCGCCGACGGCCGCACCCGCATCCACGTCGACGATCCGAATCTGCTTCGGGGCGTCGGCGCCGCGGCTGTCCATGCGTTCGACGAGTTCCTGTCCCGGGTAGCACCCCTTCGTGAAGTTCACCGCCACCGGCACCACGCCCGTCACCGTCGGGATCGTCTCGCCGGGCACGATCTCGAACCCCATCCGCGGCCATCCAGCCTCGATGCGAGCCACTTCATGGTCGTCCGACGGGACCGACGAGGCTGCGGGCACCACCGAGATCTCGGCCAGCACTCGAATCTTGAATCTGCTCAGCCGGGCCGCCAGCGCCTCTCCGAATCCCGCGTCGGTGTCGAAATCGAATCGGTCATCGCCGGTGCGAGTGACCCGGGCGAGTGATTCGACCTTGCCGGACGGCTCCAGCACCAGCGTCCACGTCGATGCGCCACCAGCCAGGTCACGAAGGTCTTGCGCCACCTGCGAATGCAGGTACGTCAGAGCATCAGGACCCTCGACGATCACATGGTCGCGGGCGGATTCGTCGATGGCAGCTGGATCGGGGGTCACGCCCCCAGTCTGCCGTGGCACACTGCGAACGTCATGACGTACGACGACAGCACCAGCGACGGCCGGATCCAGGACCTCGCGCAACGGGCGGTCGACAGCCTGCTCACCCTGGTGCGCCGCGGCACACGACTGGCGTTCGGCACCCTGCTGGTCGTCATCGTGGTGTGCATCGGAGGCTTCGCCCTCGGTGTCGCTGCACTGTCGGATGGGATCGAGACCGTGTGGATCCTCTTCGGTGGATTGGCGGCGTTCCTCGCAATCGGCTCGGTCGTGCTGGCGATGTTGCGGCTGTGGGCGATCACCCGACTCGGTACGACGCTCGTCACCGAGGTCGAACGGATGATCGCCGGCGATCCGAGGTCGGAGCGGGTGGTGATCGAGACGATCGAGGCGAGCAATGGCGTGCAGGATCAGAGTGCCATGGTGATGTCGCGACAATTCTTCACGATGAGCAACACCGTCGGCACCGCCGGGCAGTTCGGTGCGCTTGCTCTCGCGCTCAAGTCGGTGACCACGTTCCCACTCTTGATCTTGCTCGCCACCGTGATCAGCATCGGCTTCGTCGGCCTCGGTTTCCTCTTCCTCCTCGGCATCGCGCTCTGAGCGGAATGACACCGAGGGGTCTGACCCTTCGGTTTCATTTCGATCAGGCGGGGGTGCCGGCGGCGCGGCGGGCGGCGGTCATTCGTCGGGCGGCAGGAATCGCCGCGAGGAGAGCTGCGGCCTTGTTGCGGCACTCGAGATCTTCGTCCTCGGGCACCGAATCGGCCACGATGCCCGCGCCGGCCTGCAGGCTGGCCGTTGTGCCATCACCCGTGACGAACATGGTCCGAATCGCGATCGCCGTATCGAGGTTGCCAGACCAGTCGATGTAGCCGACCACTCCCGCATACGGGCCGCGCTTGACCGGCTCGAGTGAATCGATGATCTCCATCGCTCGCACCTTTGGCGCACCCGACACCGTCCCGGCCGGGAGTGTCGCCCGCAACACATCGATCGGCCCGAGGCCGTCTCGCAACTGCCCCGACACCTGCGACGTGAGATGCATCACGTGGCTGTACCGCTCGAGCGTCATCAGTTCGTCGACGGTGACCGTGCCGAACTCGGCGACGCGCCCGACGTCGTTGCGGGCGAGGTCGACCAGCATCACGTGCTCGGCGCGCTCCTTGGGGTGCTCGATCAGCTCGGCGGCCATCATTCGGTCGTGCTCATCGGTTCGACCTCGGCGACGAGTGCCCGCAATCGGCCGCGACACGACCTTGCGTCCGAGCAGCTGCACCATCGGCTCCGGCGACGAGCCGACGATCGTCAGCTCGGGATGTCGCACGAAGTACATGTAGGGCGACGGGTTCACCTGGCGCAGCACTCGATACACGTCGAACGGGTCGGCACCGAGGTCGAGGTCGTACCGTTGGGCGAGCACCACCTGGAAGATGTCACCGGCGACCACATGCTCCTTGGCCACCTCGACGGCGCGCTGGTACAAGCCGTTCGGCATCGACGAGTGGAGTTCCGGGAGTTCATCGGCGGCCGAGGGCGGCTCGACCGGCGTATACGGCAGCGGCTTGGCCAGATCCGCAACCGCCAGCCGGACCCGCTCGATCGCCGCGTCGTACGCAACGTCGAGCGCCTCGTCGTCGAGCCCGAGTATCGGCACGCTCTCGATCAGGTACACCCGCTGACGCCAGTGATCGAACGCCGCAAGCGATCCGATCACCGACATGACAGCGTCGGGATAACCCCGATCGTCGGGGGGCGTGTCGGGGAGATGCTCGACCTCTCGGATCACGTCGTAGCCGAGAAAGCCCATGATGCCGCCGTGCAACGGGGGCAGGTCGTCGAACTGAGGACTGGTGTACTCGGCGAGAAGCACTTCGAGCGCGGCGAGCATGCCCTGGTCGGTCGGGATGCCGTCGGGCAACGCCCCGTCGAGCTCGACAACCCCATCGCGCAGCACCAGCATCGCCGAGGGATTGCGGCCGACGAACGAGAATCGGGCCCATCGCTCGGCACCCTCGACCGACTCGAGCAGGAACCCGGGCCCGTCGCCAACGAGCTTCACATACGCCGCCACCGGCGTCTCGAGGTCGGCGAGCAGCTCCGTCCACACCGGCACGACGGTGTGCTCGGCGGCATGACGGCCGAACTCCTCGCGAGATGGCTGGAACTTCATCGCCGGATCACGACTCGCCGAACGACCGGAAGAAGCAGGTGCGCTCTCCGGTGTGACAGGCGCCGGCGCCTTCCTGCTCGACCTTGAACAACAGTGCGTCAGCGTCGCAGTCGTAATACGCCTCGCGCACGAATTGGCGATCGCCGCTCGTGTCGCCCTTGCGCCACAGTTCCTGGCGGCTCCGCGACCAATAGACCATCCGTCCCTCGGCGAGGGTCATCGAGAGCGATTCGGCATTCATCCACGCCAGCATCAGCACATCACCGTTCTCGACGTCCTGGGCGATCGCTGCCACCAGGCCGTGATCGTCGTACTTGATCCCCGCAAGTTGCTCGTCGGTGGCGGCGATCGTGGTCCCTTCGGGCATCCGGTCAGCCTACGGTCCTGACCGCCAGCCGACCGAGTGCGTTCCAGGTCGACTGCGGCCCCTTCCTCGCATGAGTCGCCACGCAAAGGGTGAACAGCCACGAAACGGGTGCCCGCTGGCTGCAACCATTTGTAGCGTGTGGGCCGTGCGCGCCTCCCGAAGTATCTGGTTGATCAGCGGCTGTCTGCTCGCGTCTGCCTGCAGCCAAGCCGCAGCGATCGACCGCGCTGCCGGTGTGCCCGATCCATCGGCCGCTCCCACGACGCAGGCGGCGCCGACCCCCGAAGCAACGACGACCGAACCGCCGGCCACCTCATCGACGTCGAGCACCACGACCGTGCCGGAGCTCGACATCTACGACACAGCGTGTGTCGTCGAGGTCGAACCGGGCGACTCGCTCGGGGCTCTTGCCGACGCCGAGGCCGATGAGATCGTCACGATCGCCTCGCTCCAGGCCGAGAACGGCCTCCTCGACGAACTGATCGTCCCCGGTCAACTCCTCGACGTGTGCATCGACAACGGCCTCGACGACATCACGGGCGAACAACGACTCGAGCGCAATGTCGCCGTCGTGGCCACGGAAACGCTCGCGTCGGTCACTGCGCAGCAGACCAAACTCAACGAACTCCTCGTTCCGTACGGCTTTCCCGAGATGCCGGTCGACGGCGTGTCGGGCCCGGTCACCCGTCGCGCCCTGTGCGCCAGCCGACTGGCGCTCGGACTCCCCGTGAACCGCTCCGACATGGCAGCGGGCAGCCCCGAGGAAGCGCTGCTCCTCGCCGCGACAGCGCTGCCGGTTCCGTCGGATGTCGCCGCCGATGGACGGTGGATCTTCATCGACCTGACGTGTCAGATCCTGTTGACGGGCGAGGGACCCGACCAGCTCGTCAACGTGTTCCCGACCTCCACCGGCGAGCCCGGCTACGAGACACGCCTCCAGGAGCGGACCCGGGCATTTCGGTTCGATCCTGCTCTCGACAACGGCGGTTGGCACGAGTCGACGGACTACCCGGTGCCAGAGGACAACCCTCTCAACGGCAACATGTACAAGCCGCTGTACTTCGACAACGGCCAAGCGATCCACGGAGCCAACAATGTGCCGACGAGCCCGCAGAGCAAGGGCTGTGCTCGTTTGAAGCCAGCCGATCAGGACCGGCTGGTGGCGTGGCTGGGCCTCGACACCATCGATCGGGCGACCTACGCGAAGGATCGCATCGGCGTCACCGTGACCGTGCGCGGCGGCTTCGAACTGGGCTGACGCCCTCGACGCTGCCGATGGCCCCTCGGCTCAACTGACGACTTCGGACACCTGAATGGCTGATTCGGCGTTCGTGAAATTCGGGATGTCGGCGAGCGCCTCGCCGGCGTTGCCCATTCCTGCGCCGACGGCCTCCATCGACTCGAAGAACAGGTGACCGATCGCCATGTACGGGCCATCGACTCCGCCGTCGATCTCGGTTTTCACGGGCTTCATCGTGCGATCGACGATCTCCATGTGGGTGGACTTGTAGTAGTCCATGTCGAAGGTCGAGCCTTCTGACTTCGGGTACATCACGCTGACTCGGATCATCGCGCCACCGTATCGATTGTCCGACGACCACAACGGGACGGAGCAACGGCGTCTACAGGTAGAGCCCGGTCGAGGCTTCGATGCGTTCGGCGGCCACGGCGTGCAGCTCACGCTCACGCAGCATCACGTAGTCCTCGCCCTGCACTTCCACTTCGTAGCGGTCTTCGGGGCTGAACAGCACCTTGTCGCCGACCTCGCACGATCGAACGTTCTGCCCCTGGGCCACCACGGTGGCCCATATCAGCCGTTTCGCGACCTGTGCGGTGGCCGGGATCACGATGCCGCCGGAGGATTTGCGCTCGCCGGCCTTGTCGGAGATGCGCACCAACACACGGTCGTTGAGCATCTTGATCGGGAGCTTGTCGTCGTCGACCGCCATCGCCGCAAGGGTACCGTCGGATCGAGTGCACGGATCTGCGGGCGTCACGCATCGAACCAATCCCGAAATCCGGCACGATTCGTTCGCAGAGCGAACGATTGTTGCCGGATTTCGGGATTGACGGTTCGGAACGGTGCGCCGGTTCAGCGGCCGACGGCGGCTTCCATCTCCTCTTTGACCTCGTCGGTGAGGAGCGGGATCACGTCGAGCGCACCGAAGTTCTGCTCGACCTGGCTGACCTTGGATGCACCGGTGATCACAGTCGACACGTGCGGGTTCTTCGTGCACCAGGCGAGTGCGAGTTGGGCCATCGTGCAATCGAGACGGTCGGCGATCGGGCGGAGTTTCTCGACGCGGGCGATCGCCTCGGCGTCGCTCAGGCGTCCGGCCAGCCAGCCGTAGCCATCGAGCGCCGCACGAGAGTCGTCCGGGATCCCGTCTTTGTACTTACCGGTGAGCAGGCCCGAGGCGAGCGGGCTCCAGATCGTGTTGCCGTAGTTGAACTCGGCGTTGATCCGGGCGTACTCCTTCTCCACCTTCTTGCGTTCCAGGAGGTTGTACTGGCTCTGCTCGGTGACCGGCCGATGCAGGTGATGCCGGTCAGCGATGTCGATGGCGGCGCGGATCTCGTCGGCCGACCACTCGCTGGTTCCCCAATACATGGCCTTGCCAGCGGAGATGATGTCGCTCATCGCCCACACCGTCTCCTCGATCGGGGTGTTCGGATCAGAGCGGTGGCAGTAGAGCACGTCGACGAAGTCGAGCCCGAACCGCTCGAGTGATCCGTCGATGGCATGCATCAGATACTTGCGGTTGAGCGTGTTGTTCATGTTCGGGGTGTCCTTGTTGAGGCCCCAGAACACCTTGGTGGTCACGACGTATGACCAGCGTGGCCAATCGAGTTCGCGGAGTACCTGCCCCATGATCGTCTCGCTCTTACCGCCGGCGTAGGCCTCGGCGTTGTCGAAGAAGTTGCATCCGGCGTCACCGGCTGCAGCCATGCACTCGAGAGCGAGGTTGTTGTCGAGCTGGGCATCGAAGGTGACCCAACTCCCGAACGACAGCACACTGACCTTCAGCCCGGTGTTGCCGAGGCGACGGTATTCCATGTTGGGATTGACGTTGGGTGTAGCCATGCCAGCGACCCTACCCAGACACGTCGACCTCAACCGGGTCGGTGTTCAGACAGGGCTGACGCCGGCGGAACGATCGCTGGCAATCTGATCGGCCATCAGGTCGAGGACCGGTCCGCGTACGGCGCGGACGGTGCGCGCATAGGCCGACGGGTCGAGTGTCGCCGCGAGTTCGGTGCCGACGGCGATCGCCCGATCGAGCACATCGGCCTCGGGCACGACCTCGTCCACGAAGCCGACGTCGACAGCGTCGCGGGGCGGCGTGATCCTTGCGTTCGCCAGCGCACGTTGCAGGTGGCGCTTGCTCAATCGCTCGCTCGCGATGGTGAGCGCCCAGTCGGGCAGCACCATCTTGATCGCCACCTCGTTGAGCCCGACCTTGGCCTCGACGTCGCCGGCGATGCGAACGTCGCAGCCGAGCAACAACAACGCTCCGGCGGCCAGTGCGTGGCCGGTGCTGGCAGCGACGACGGGCACGGTCGAGCCGTAGAGACGATGCACGAGCGCCCCACCGTCAGCGACGAGGCTGATGATCGCCGACATGTCGTCGCCGAGCATCACGCCGAGATCGAACCCGGCGGAGAACTTGCCTGGTCGGCCGTGCAGCACCATCGCCCGGATCTCGTCGTCGTCCTCGGCCGCGTCGAGCGCATCGTTGATCGCCGCGATCATCTCGAACGACAGCGCATTCACCTTGCCGTCGTCGAGGTGCACGATCAGCACCGCATCGCGTCGTTCGGTCGTGACTGCTGCATCGCTCATGGGTCAAACCTACGCGAGCGTGCGATTACATCGCGGGTCTGACCCCTGATGTAATCAGGCAGGGCGGACGTGGATGCCGGCGGTGGACATCTGCGCCTTGGCGTCGGCGACGGTGTGCTCGCGGAAGTGGAAGATCGACGCGGCGAGCACGGCGTCGGCTCGACCGATGGCGACGCCCTCCACCAGGTGCTCGATCGAGCCGACCCCACCACTCGCGATGACGGGCACGGTGACCGCGTCGACGATCGCCTGGGTGAGGTCGAGGTCGAACCCCTCCCGCGTGCCGTCACGGTCCATCGAGGTCAACAGGATCTCGCCAGCACCTCGGCGCACCGCTTCCTGCGCCCACTCGATCGCATCGATCCCGGTCGGCGTGCGGCCACCGTGGAGGTAGACCTCCCAGCCGTTCGCCGCCGGTTGTTGTTCGTCGTCGGTGCGTCGCTTCGCGTCGATCGCGCACACCACGCACTGGGCGCCGAACTCGGTGGCGATCTCGGTGATCAACTCCGGCCGCTCGACCGCGGCGGTGTTCACGCTGACCTTGTCGGCTCCGGCGCGCAGCATGCGCCGAGCGTCTTCCAGCGTGCGGATGCCGCCACCGACCGTGAACGGGATGTACACCTCGTCCGCGACCCGACGCACCATCTCGACGGTGGTGTCACGGTTGTCGCTCGATGCGGTGATGTCGAGGAAGACCAGTTCGTCGGCGCCCTCGAGGTCGTAACGGGCGGCCAACTCGACGGGGTCGCCAGCGTCGCGCAGATCCACGAAGTTCGTGCCCTTCACCACGCGACCGTCGGTGACGTCGAGGCACGGAATGACTCGCGCGACCTTCACGCTTGCTCCCGCACGAGCGCATCGAGCGCCTCTCGGACGGTGAAGCGGCCTTCGTACAGCGCCTTGCCGGTGATGATGCCGCCGAGGTTCTCGATCTGCGACAACGCCACGACGTCGTCCAGGCTCGCCACGCCGCCACTCGCGATCACCGGTGCCCC
>JBBQEU010000134.1:0-8233 GCA_038321235.1 Acidimicrobiales bacterium
TCGAACGCCCGGCGACCACGCGTCGGGCGATTCTCGATCCAGGCAGGAGCGGCGGCCTTCATGTGCCTCCAGGGGCGTCGTCGCGCAGAGCGCTGCGCTGATGGATCTTTGCAGGCTGCGTATCGAGGCGGCAAGATTGCATCGATGGCGTACCAGCTGGCCGACGTGGACCTCACGAAGGCCGCCGCGAACCGTGACACCACCGTCGCAGACGTCGTCATGAGCAAGGCCAGTCGTGACGGGCACGTCGACGGTGTCGCCGTCGTGCTCCGAGATGGCCACCGCCCCGTCGGGCTGTACCTCGCAGAACGCGGCGCGGTCCCGATCGCCGACGACACGCCCGCGGGCGCGACGGAACACCTCCTGATCGGCGAACGCATCCGACGGGGTCTGTTGGCCCGCCGGCCCGGAGCGGTCGGCGCGCAACCAGGCGAGGCTCGCTCCGTTCCGGACGCAGTTCCGGGCCGCGTGCCGGGTGGGGTGCCGGGTGGGGTGACGGTGGCCGTGTGCACCCGCAACCGTCCCGACGACCTGAACCTGTGTCTCGACGCGATCCTGTCGGCCGAGGGCATCGACGCCGCCGACGTGCTGGTCGTCGACAACGCCCCACCCGACGACCTGACCCGCGGCGTCGTGGCCGCCCGTCGCGCAGTTCGGTACCTCCGAGAGCCGGTCCCAGGTCTCGATGTCGCCCGGAACCGAGCGCTGGCGCAGGCAAAGGGGGCGTGGATCGTCTTCGTCGACGACGACGTCCGCGTCGACCGGTGGTGGCTCGACGGCCTGGCGGCAGCGCTCACCGAACACCCCGACGCCGCGGCGGTGACCGGGCTGGTCCTGCCCGCCGAGTTGGGCACGGAGGCGCAGGTCCGATTCGAACGCGCCGGCGGGTTCGGTCGCGGGCACGAGCAGGCACGATGGGATGGGCGTCACGGACCGGGAACACTCCTGCACCCCCTGGGCGCCGGGGTGTTCGGCGCCGGATGCAACATGGCGTTCCACGTCGAAACAATGCGTCAGCTCGGTGGTTTCGACGAGGCGCTCGACACCGGGCCACCGCTGGCGGGCGGCGGCGACCTCGACGCCTTCTTCCGAGTACTCGACGCTGGCCACGTCCTGGTCTACGAACCGCGGATGGCGGTGTTCCACCGCCACCGCCGCGAGATGGACGAGCTGCGCAGCCAGTACCACTCGTGGGGCCTGGGCTTCGCCGCATTCCTCGGTGCGCGCTGGCGTGACCCACGGAACCGACCGATGGTGGTCCGCATGAAGGTCTGGTGGCTGCGCTACGCGTGCCGCAGTGTGGCCAGTGCCGGCCGCCGACGTGACCGTGAGCGTGTTCGCATGGCGCTCGCCGAGCTCCGTGGCGGTCTGGTCGGGGCCACCGGCGAGTACGAGCGTTCGCGCCGTCGCATGGACCAGCGGCGGGTGCTGGTGGCGACATCGGAAGAACCGTCCTGATGCCGGACGTGAGGCTGCGACACGTCGACCTCCGCCACTCGCTGCCGGGCTTCGACGCAGAAGCCGACGTCGTCGCCCGCTGGTATCTGTGGTGGGGCTCTCGCCCACTCGGAGTGATCGACGTCCAGCCGTGGCAGCTCCCGATGTCCGACGAGCGACTGGCTCGCCTGATTGCCGCAGCGATCACACCAGCCGTCGGCGATCTCCTCCACCCACGCGGCGCCTTCGAGGCCACGCTGCCGGATGCGCCCGCACCGCTCGGGACCACGCCGCTCGGTGGACTCCTCGACGATGACGTGCTCGAGCGCCTCGTTGCCGTGCTGGCACGTGCTCCCGCTGCGCCGGTCGGTGCGTCGAGCGTCGCGGTTGTCATCTGCACCCGCAATCGGCCCGAACAGCTCCGCCGCTGTCTGGCGTCGCTGACCGAACTGTCGCTCGCTCCGGACGAGATCGTCGTGGTCGACAACGCCTCCGACGGCGACGCCACTCGTCTCGTCGCGACCGAGGCCGGGGTGACCTATGTGTTCGAACCGCAGCGCGGTCTCAGTCACGCCCGCAACACCGGGATCGCCTCGACCAGCTCCGACATCGTGGCGTTCACCGACGACGACGTCGTCGTGCATCCCGACTGGCTCTCTCGCCTCCTGGCCGGGTTCTGGTCCGAGTCGGTGATGTCGGTCACGGGTCTGGTGCTGCCGGCGTCGCTCGACGGTGAAGCCGAGCGGGCCTTCGAGGACGTCGTCGGCGGGTTCGGTCAGGGTTTCCGGGAAGCGGAATTCGGTCCGGAGTGGATGGAGCAACGGCGCAGGCACAGCGCTGCGGTGTGGAAGATCGGGGCCGGCGCGAGCGTGGCGTTCCGTCGGTCGGCCTTCGACCGGGTCGGCGGGTTCGACGAACGGCTCGGAGCGGGCGCGGCCGGGTGCAGCGAGGATTCCGAACTCTGGTATCGGCTGCTCGCAGGCGGCTGGCGGTGCCGCTACGAACCGTCAGCGGTCGCCCACCACTTCCACCGAGACGACGTGGCCGCGCTGAGGTCGCAGATGCGTCAGTACATGCGCGGACACATGGCGGCGCTCGCCGTCCAGTGGAGCCACACCCGCCAGACCGGAGAGATCCGCCGGGCAGTGATCTCGCTGCCGCGCTACTACCTCGGGCGTGTCCTGCAACGCCTCTGGTGGTCGCAGCCCGATCCCACACTCGGCGCGGAGATCCGCGGCTACGCGGAAGGTCTGGTTCACGCTGCGCCGTTGCTGCGTGGCGGCGTGCTGCCCGCACCCTTCGAGCCGGCCGGTGATGGCGGCACGCCGACGAAGGCGACGCTCGCCAGGTTCCTCGCGTCGAATCCGTTCCCCCACCGCAGGACGCTCGGGTCGTTCTACGGCGAGAAGATGACCGCGATTCACTCATTGAGCCCAGAGCGTGGTGTCCGACGGGTGATGGAAGTCGGCGGGGGACAGAGCGGACTGGCCGCTGCGCTCTATCCGGCTGCCAACGTGCTGACCATCGATCTCGACCCCGTCTTCGGTGCCCGCCACGACCTCTACCGGGCCGACGGCCGAGGCTTCGCAGCCGGCGACGCCACCATGCTCCCGCTCGCAGACGACAGCGTCGACATCGTCACGCTCTTCGACGTCGTCGAGCACATCCCCGACGACGGCGCCGCGATCCGTGAAGCGCTGCGCATCCTCCGACCCGGCGGCTCGCTGCTGCTCACCACACCGTTGGAGACCTGGCGTTTCCCGTACTACTCGGCGTACCGGAGGTTCTGCCCGACCGATCGCGATGTCATGGACGAATGGGGCCATGTCCGCCGCGGGTACCGGATCGAGGACCTCGATCGTCTCGTCGGCCGCGCCCACGACGCCTCCGCGACGTTCATCACGCCGGTGACGGTCCTCGCTCACGATCTGGCGTTCTCCCACCTGCCGCAACGCGTCAAGCGTGTCGTCGGGCTCGCATTGGCGCCGGTGGTCGTGCCCGCCGCACGGTTGCACCGTTCGCACGGAGCGGGCACCGAGATCGCGTTGCGGTGGACCGTGCCGTGACCGACCGCCCTGGGGCTGGTGGCCGACCACGTGTGGCGCTCGTTCCGTGGGGCACGCCGATCGAAGTGTTCCTCGACCCGCTGAACCGAACAGTCGACGACTTCTGCGAACGACTCGACGGAGGATGGCTGTTCGGCTACGCCACCGCACTGGCATCGGTCGGCTATGCGCCGTCGATCATCCTCTCCTCGCGCACGGTGGACCACATCGAGCATCGATCGCACGTCCCCACCGGCACTCCCGTCATCGTGCTGCCCGCCGCCGGACCGCAGCGTCGCTACAAGCCTGGGCTCCGTCGCGATCTGCAGGCGTATCGACGGGCGCTGCCCCGAAGGATGACCACGGTCCTGTCCGAGCACGATGCCGTGCTCGTGCAGGAGTACGAGGAACCACGCGCCGACCTGTTGGCCTGGTGGGGGCGGCGGCGACGGATCCCCGTGTTGGCGACGTTCCAGGGCGGGATCCCGCCGTGGGAGGCAGCACCGCTCCAGCGTCTCGTGCGCGGACCGTCGCTGCGCCGGTTCGCCGGTCTGCTCGCCGGTTCTGCGCAAGAGTGCAGACGGCTGATCGACGAGCGCGGCGCCGACCCTCGCCGGGTGCACCGGGTGGCGAACCCCGTCGACGTCGAAACGTGGACGCCACACGACCGAGCCGCCGCTCGTCGCCGCCTCGCCATCCCCGACGACGCGCTCGTCGTTGCATGGCACGGCCGCGTCGATGTGTCCCGTAAGGGCCTCGACATCCTCGTGAACGCCTGGCAGCAAGTGCGCGAAGCGTTACCCGACCGAGACCTCCGCCTCCTGCTGACGGGCAGCGGACCCGACGACAGCACACTGCACGAGCTGCTGGGCGCGAGTTCGGCGGCGATCGGCGTGGACTGGCTGGCGGAGTACGCGGGACCCGAGCGGATCCGTGAACGGCTCGCTGCATGCGACGTGTGGGTGTCGGCGAGTCGCCACGAGGGATTCGCCGTGGCACCCTTGGAAGCAATGTCCAGCGGACGGGCGGTCGTGCTGACCGACGCACCCGGTGCGGCCGAACTGTTCGGTGGCGCCGCCGCCGATCGCCTCGTTCCGTGCGGTGATGCCCGTGCGCTGGCGCGTGCGATCGTCGTGACTCTCACCGAGCCCGAACGGTCGATGTCAGCGGGGATCTGGGCGCGTCGGCGCGCCGAGGAGGGCTTCTCCGAAGCGACGGTGGCCCGGGATCTGCGCGTTGCACTCACCGCTGCCGGATGCGCCTCATGACCTCACCGGCAGGTCGCTGATCGACGGGCGCTAGGCGATGAGCCAAAACTCTCGATGACCGCTCATCGCTGGTGCCTCGTCGTCGCGCCGACCGCACTCCGACGAACGTGCGCATCGAGATCGACGGTGTCCACACCGTGGCCTGCGTCGGCGAATATCGACGCGGCGATCAGGCCGTGCCGAGACTGGCAGCCGTCGGTATCTGCTGCAGCCATTGCTGAACCGCGGCGGCGCCGGGCACGGGCTTGCGAAAGAGATTCTTCCTGCGTAACCGGTCGTAGGTGCCAGGGGCGACGGCTACGACCGACATTTTCGCAGCGACGAGCCCCAGGCTCGCGCCGCGGCGACCTGCACGACGATATTCGAGCACTGCTTCGCGCGGGCGCCCGCTCCTCCTGCACATGTCGCCCAGGTACTCGTGCCACTTGGAGGGGTCGTTCTGTGCGCCGTGCTGTTCGAGCAGATCCGCGTACTTGTCGAGAATCTGCGCTTGCTCGACCCGAGAACGATCGATATCGAGCGACATTGCGCCATTGTGCAAGGAGTAACCGACGTCCGCCTCCATCACCGCCGCCGGCTCGCCGTACTGCGCGAGCCGGATCCACAGGTCCCAGTCGGCAAGGTTCGACAGTCGGTGGTCGAACCCGCCCACCTCCCGGACGAGTTCCGTTGCGGCCAACACTCCCGAGCCGCCACCCGGAACGACGTTCATGTGAAAGAGCTCGGGGATCATGGGCACGTCCATCGGGGACTGGATCCCGAGCACACGGCCATTTTCGTCGATGACCGCCGCAGCAGACACGGCCCATCCCGGGCATCCACGGTCGTCGGCGGACTCCTGCAGCGCCGCCAGTTGGCGACGGAGCTTGTGTGGCGACCAGATGTCATCGTCGTCGAGGAAGCTCACCCACGGACTCGTCACGCGAGCGAGCCCGGCGTTCCGAGCGCGGCTGACACCCTGAGATTCCTCGTGCCGCACGAGGTGGACACGCTGATCGCTGTGGTGAGCGACGAATTCAGCGGTGCCGTCATCGGAGCCGTCGTCCACGACGATGACGTCCACGTCGACGTCCTCTTGTCGTAGCACCGAGGCAATCGCGCGATCGAGCAATCCCCGTCTGTTCTTGGTTGGTATCACCACGGTGACACCCCGTGCGTCCACTACAACTCCTCAGCTGGGTACCCGACCCGGAGTGGACAGGCGATCGTCATCGAACTCAGTGGCTCGCAATACCCCGACATCCAATGGTTGGAACGTCGGCACCGAACGAAGGCAGCGGCGGTGGTTCGACAGCCCTCAGTCGTCGTCGAGGGAGCGGTTCAGGTAGGCCTGGCCCTCGTCGCAGGCGTCGGCGAGCGGGCACCAGCGACAGGTCACACCCGGGCGCCGCACCGGCGGGCGACCCTCCGACTCCAACTCGACGATCGCATTGATCCCATCGAGCGTGCGCCGCACCGCAGAGCGCAGCAGACGCTCGCTGACGTCTTCCACCTGGGCCTCGGCGGCGTCGAGGTAGAAGGTTGCCAGCTTGCGCGGCGGCACCCCTCGGGCCAGGGTTTCGAGCAGCGCATAGAACCCGAGGTCCTGGCGGTGGCGCACGCTCGGTCGGCCCGTCTTCAGGTCGATGATCACCTTGCGGCTCTCGTTGCCGGCCGGGCGACCGATCATCAGATCCACCCGCGCCTGCAACAGGATCGGACCCTCGTTCGGCCAGCGCGCCGCCGCCTCGGTGACCGGATTCGACCGGCGATCCAGCGGCGGGAAGCTCTCCATGAACTTCGTCAGCCGCTCCACAGACTGGCCGCGCAGGTCGGCTTCGTCGGCGGGGGACAGGCCGGCGATCCAGGCCCCGATCCCACGCTCCTCGTCGGCCAGGCGGGCCATCGACTCGTCGACCAGATCCGATGGGTTCGCCTCGCCACGCCACGACAACAACAGCTGGATCCCCCGGTGCGCCACCTGGCCCTTGGCGATCGCCGGTCGCCACTCGAAGTCGTCGGGCAACACGTGGAACTCCTCGCAGTCGAGCGCCGTCGCGATCTTGTGCTTGGAGATGAACACCTCCTGGTTCGGACGCAGACGTTCGGCGAAGTCGTCGAGGGCAACACGCATCTCGGTGCGGATGTCGGCGACGAGGTCGGGATCGAACACGAGCGGCTCCCCGGACCGGCGCAGCGCATCGAGCGTGCGGAGCTGAACCGGCGTGAGAGTCGGTCCGTCCGCTACGTCGCTCACCGAGTCGACTGTATTCTCAGCTGTCGGAGAATGCCCGGTTGTCGGCAGCCTCGGTCGGTAGCCTCGGTGCGTCATGAAGCACCAGTGGTTGGCCTATGTCATCGTCGGACTCTTGTCGATCGGCGCGGGCGTCGCCATCGCCGGGGTGCCGAACAACGTGCCCGTCGACGCCACGATCATCCCGCCGACCACCACCGAAGCACCCGAGCCGACACTGGCCACGACCACCACGGCAGTGCCGACCACCACCACCACCGAGCCCGACACCACCGAGCCCGACACCACCGTCTCGGCGTCCGGCGACTCGGCGTCCGGCGAGGTCCCCGAACGAAGCGAGATCATCGTGGCGGCCGCCAACGGAGCGAACGTGGCGGGCGCAGCAGTCCGGGTGGCGACGCAGCTCGAGGAACTGGGATACGTCGACGTGGCGCCGATCAACGGCAGCGACATCGTCGAGTTCACCACGATCTACTTCGCCGAGGGCTTCGAAGAAGCCGCGCTGCGAATGGCTGACGATCTCGAGCTGCTGCCCGACTTCGTGGCACCGATCGAGGAGTCCCCGGCGATCGCCAGTCTCCCGGCCGGCGCCGAACTGCTGACGTACATCGGCCGCGACCGGGCCTGACGCCGGTTCGGTCGAGATTGCACGTCGTCTGCGTCGATGACCCGGCATCGGATACTGGCCGCACTCGTCGCCGTGATCGCCACAGGCGTGGTGGCTGCGGTGATCCACCTCGAGACCTCGAACAACAGCAGCGCCGCGTCGACGACCACCACGTCCAGCACCGCGACGACCTCAACGCTGCCGCCGACCTCACCGCCGACCACGCTGCCGCCCACGACACTGGCACCGACCACGCTCGCGCCCACGACACTGGCACCGACCTCGCTCGCTCCGACGACACTGGCACCGACCTCGCTCGCTCCGACGACCGAGGCTCCCACCACGCTGCCTGCGTCCACACTTCCTCCACCCGAACGGGCGCTGGTTCCCGTCGTGGTGTCGAGCGGGCCCAGCAACGGTGATCGCCTGGCACCGGGGGCACTCCTGCTCGGATCGGTCGGCTGGAGCGACATCCGCCCGCTCAACGGCTCGGTGGCGCTGACCGAGACAACCGTGTTCTACGTGGACGGTCTGCAAGCCGCGGCCGAGTTGCTCGCCGTCGACGCCAGTCTGCCCACCACCTCGATCGCTCCCATGTCCGACGCCCCACCCGTCGCCGGCCTGGCCAACGCTCAACTCCTCT
>JBBQEU010000135.1:0-8150 GCA_038321235.1 Acidimicrobiales bacterium
AGCGGCGTGTGCGGTGCGGCCGCGGCCGTGTTCGGCGGGGTCGTGCTCGACGCCACCGCTCTGGCCGGTGTCGTCGACGTCGATGCGGTCTCGGGCATCGTCGAGGTGCTGCCCGGCACGTTCGGCCCCGACCTCGAGGACATCCTCCGCAACGTCCACGGACTGACCGTCGGCCACTTCCCGCAGAGCTTCGATCTTGCGACCGTCGGCGGCTGGGTCGCCTCCCGCGGCGCTGGCCAGTACTCGACGCGCTACGGCAAGATCGAAGACATGGTGGTCGGTCTCGAAGCGGTACTCGCCGATGGCACGGTGATCCGCACCGGCGGCGCTCCTGCGGCTGCGGCTGGCCCCGATCTCACACAGCTACTCGTCGGCTCGGAGGGCACGCTCGCCGTCATCACACGCGTCTGGCTGCGTACCCACCCCGTGCCGACGCACGAACTGCGTGCCTCCTACGAGTTCGGCTCGTTCGCCGACGGCATCGAGGTGTGTCGACGCATCTTGCAAGCAGGCGCAACGCCCGCTGTGTTGCGGCTCTACGACGCAGTCGAGTCGCAACGCGGACAGGGAGGCGACGGTACGCAGTGCATGCTGCTCGTGCTCGACGAGGGACACGTCGACCTCGTCGACGCGACGATGTCGATCGTCGATCACACATGCAACACATTCGGTGCAACGTCGATGGGCTCCGCGCTGGTCGATGACTGGATGGGCCACCGCAACGACACCTCGGCGCTGCAAGGTCTCACCCGCAAGGGCTTCGTCGTCGACACGATGGAGATCGCCGCTCCCTGGTCACGACTCGACGAGCTGTTCGATCGAGTCCGCACGGCGATGATGGCGGTACCACACGCTCGAGCGGCCACGTGCCACCTCTCGCACAGCTACACCGACGGCGCCTGCCTCTACTTCACCTTCGCTGCGACCCCACCGCCCGAGGACATCGAATCGACGTACGTCGCACTGTGGGATGCGGGCCAGCGTGCGGTGCTCGCCGCCGGAGGCAACCTCTCCCACCACCATGGCATCGGCCTCAACCGAAGTCGGTTCATGGCCGAAGCGCTCGGCTCCGCGCACGACGTGTTGATCGCCGTGAAGAAGGCACTCGACCCGAACGGCATCATGAATCCCGGCAAGCTCGGCCTTCCCTCACCGTTCGGCGAGGTGGCCTGGCCATGAGCAGCGTCGCAACCTCGGGTCGCTGGGACCTTGCCGCCATTCGCGCCGGCATCGGCGTCTGCCTCATCCTCGCTATTCCGCTCACACTGATCGCTGCGTTCGTCGACTCCGACTCGTCGGGGCTCAATGCGTTCTTCTTCTTCGGGGCGATGTTCGGATTCGTGATCGGCGGCGGCTGCGCTGCGTGGGTGCAGCGTCGCGGCACGCCGATGTCGCATGGCGTCGTCACCACGATGGTCGCCTACGTGGGCGCCCAAAGTGTGTTCATCGTGATTCGTCTCGTGGGTGGTGACGGAGTCGACTGGTTCGCCGTGTTCTTCACGCTCTCGTTGGTCATCCTCGCCGGGCTGTTCGGTGGCATCTTGGGCAGCCAACTCCAGGCGCGAGGGTTCGTACCGTCCAGCCAGCGCCCCGACCGGCGTTCGGACCAGCAAGGAAACCAATGAGCACCATTCTGGTCATCGACGTCGGCACCACCGGCCTGCGTGCGTCGCTCGTCGACGACACACTCGCGGTGCGGGCAATGGAATACCGGCCATGTCCACCGTCCACGCCCGCTCCTGGCCTGGTGGAGTTCGACGGCGCCGAACTGGCTGCTGCACTGCTCGACGCTGCGCGCACGGTGCTTTCGACATCCAACGAGCCCGTAGCCGCCGTCGGCGTCGCCAATCAGCGAGCCAGCACCCTGGTGTGGGATCGCCGCACCGGCGAGCCGGTCGGGCCGGGTCTCGGCTGGCAGGATCTGCGCACCGTCGGCGAGTGCATCATGGCCAAACTCGAACACGGATGGTCGGTGGCGCCGAATCAGTCGTCGACGAAGGCGGGATGGATCCTCGCCAATACACCCGACCTCGGCGGACGCGACCTGTGCGTGGGCACGATCGACAGTTGGATCGCCTGGACGCTGAGCGAAGGAACGTTGCACGTGAGCGACCAGACCAACGCATCGGCCACCACCAATGGTCTGCGAGTCGTCGACGGCACGGCGTGGGCCCACGACCGATGCGCTGCATTCGGGGTACCCGAGTCGCTCCTGCCCTCCGTGGTCGACTCGGTCGGCGTGGTCGGTCACGCCACGGCGCTGCCCGGTTCGCCGCCCATCGCGGCAATCCTCGGCGATCAACAGGCCTCGCTCATCGGACAGAGCTGCGTCAAGCCAGGGCGAGCGAAGATCACCTTCGGTACGGGCGGCATGCTCGACTTGTGCACCGACACCGGCACGCCTTCCGGAGCACACCGCCACGAGGCGGGCACCTATCCGCTTCCGCTGTGGTCGCGTGACGGTGAGATCACCTGGGGTGTCGAGGCGATCATGCTGTCGGCGGGCACCAACATCGAGTGGCTTCGCGACGACCTCGGGCTGATTGCCACCAGCGCCGACAGCCACGACGTCGCGTCGATGTGCGACGACACCGATGGTGTCGTCTACGTGCCGGCGCTGTTGGGCCTGGGGACGCCACGGTGGGATTACGGCGCCCGCGGCACCCTGCTGGGCATCACTCGCGGCACCGGACGTCCCCACGTCGTACGTGCTGTGCTGGAAGGCGTTGCACACCGCGGTGCCGATCTGCTCGACGCAGCGCGCTCCGACAGCGGCGTCGACATCCACACGGTGCGCATCGACGGTGGTATGAGTGCCAATCCCACGTTCGCCCAGGCGCTCGCCGACGCCGCGAACTGCCCGATCGAGGTGTCCCCCGTCGCCGATGCAACCACGATCGGTGCGGGGTTCATGGCAGGACTCGGCGTTGGCGTGTTCGCTGGCATCGACGACCTCGACGCCCTCTGGCGACCCGCTCACGTCGTCGAGCCGAGTGACCCGGAGTCGCATGCAGAGCGACGCGAGCGCTGGGCTGACGCGCTCGATCGTGCCGGTGGCTGGCACGCAGATCTGTCGGCGCTGGACTTCTGAGCGATCACCCGATGACTGGACACCGGACCCTAGAATTGGTCCGGTGCCCTCCCAGCGGGAAGGCTGTCGTACGCATGACCCCGAAAGGACCTTCCCCCGTGGATCTCGAATCCGCCGCACCGGCCTCGTCCCGGCGCAGCCTCATCGGCGCACTGGGCGCTGTCGGCCTCGCCGGCGCCGCCGCGCTCAGCATCGCTCGTCCCGCATCCGCTGCACCGACCAGCCCGACCGAGGACGACAAGGAGCTCCTACGTCAGGCCATGGAGCTCGAGCTCACTGCCGAGGCGCTCTACCGCGCCGCCATCGATGCCGGGCTGTCCGATGTCGCCGGCGAACTGGCAGCGGTTTTCGCCGAGAACCACGTCACGTACGCCGACAAGATCGCCGGGGGCGCCGGGTTCTCGGCAGACACCCGCAACGAGGAGTTGTTCGAGCAGCTCCGGTCGGCGTTCGCGACGAGCGATGCCGACGCCTTCGCCGAGGCCGCGGCCAGTCTCGAGAACACTGCTGCGGCCACCCACACGGCCCTGCTTGCCGAGTACGAATCGATCAAGGCCAAGACGCTGACCGCGTCGATCATCGTGGTCGAGGCCCGAATGGCGACGGTGCTCACCGACCTCGGTGGTTTCACCTCGAACCTCGACGACATCTTCGAGCCGGACGCAGAAGCACTCGAACTCAGCGGTGGAGCAGCGTCATGACCGACAACACGAACGCCACCACTTCGTCGCGCTACGGCCGCCGCGAGGCGCTCAAGCTCGGTGGGCTCACCGTATCGGTCGCGGCGATTGCAGCCGCCTGCGGCAGCGACCGCACCGGCGACGATGCGCCGGGCCGTGTGGGTTTCGCTCCACCGATCGAGGAGTTGGAGGACTACCCGATCGACGACGCCGTGCGCCTGCGCACCGCCTCGTCGCTCGAGCTCACCGCCGTGGCCGTGTACGAGGCGGTCCTCGCCACCGGCTTGCTCGATGGTGACCTCACCACGCTCGTCGAACGGCTGATCGAGGACCATCAGATGGTCGCCGACGAGATGGGCCAGCTCACCGAGTCGGTCGGCGGCGTGGCCTGGGAATGCACCAACCCGTGGTACATGGACCGCACAGTCGGACCGCTCCTCGCCGCCGTACTCGACAGCGACAACCCCTTGCGTGACATCGTCAACACCGCCGTTGTGCTCGAGAACATCGCTGCAGCGACGCACCAGAGCCTGACGATCGAACTCGAGGACGCTGACGCTGCGGCGGCAACCATCGCCGCGGCCACGCTCGAGTCCCGCCATTCGGCTTTCATCGTGGCCACCGCACGTGGTCCGGAGGGTTATGTGAGTCCGCTCATCGATGGCGACGGTGAGGCACCCAACGATGCCGACGGCGTGCCGTACAAGTTCGCGATCAACAACCGCTTCGGCTCGACCGGTCAGGTCGAGCTGGTCGCAGGTAAGCCGAACGAGAACGGCGTGCGTCAGACGTTCCTCATCCAGACACCGTCGCTCAACTCCTGGATCTACAACGAGCTCGAACCCACCTGCTGACGTCGACTCCTGAGGTCGACCCGTTGCGGTCGAGGCGATCTCGAGGTTTTGCTACTCTCGTTGCACCAATCGGCGCAAGGGGGTTGCCATGGGTACGTCAACAGCTCTGTCGGCACCGGCTGAGACCCTGCTGGGGTCCGACGCCGTTGCCCACGTCTGGACCGAGAACCACGACGGATCGCCACAGGTGTCGGTCGTCTGGGTCATCGTGCAAGGCGACGAGATCGTTTTCGGCTGTGATCGAGCGAGTCAGAAGGCGATCAACCTTCGACGGAATCCGTCCGTCGTTCTGTCGATCGAGGACGAGGTCCGCAATGCGCAGGGCTTCCAACGCCACCTCGTGATCCGCGGACGGGCGGCCATAGAGGACCGGGGTGATCCGGCCCTGATGGACCGACTCGCCCAGAAATACACCGGGCTCGACCGCCACCCGCTGGCGAGACGCGACGCGCCATCGGCGGTGGTTGTGCGAGTCTCGATCGAACGGATCAGCGGCGTCGGCCCCTGGGTCGACTGAGCGAACCTCCACGGCCGTCGTACACTCGTGCACGCAATGGTGAGGTGGCCGGGTGACCGCGGCGGTGCGTGCTGCATCGTCGAGGAAAGTCGGGACTCCACAGGGCAGGGTGCTGGCGAGAGCCAGGTTGGGGCGACCTGACGGACAAGTGCAACAGAGAGAGACCGCCGATGGGCCGGTTCGCTTCACGGCGAGCGGGTCACAGGTGAGGGTGAAACGGTGCGGAAAGAGCGCACCAGCGGCGACGGCGACGTCGTCGGCTCGGTAAACCCCACCCGGAGCAAGGCCGAGCAGAGGACACGAACGGCCCGTTCGTCCAGGCAACTGGACACCCTCGGGTAGGCCGCACAGATGGATGGTCACCGGGCGCACCGGGAAACCGGGGCGCTCACAGAATTCCGCTTACAGGCCACCTCACCATTGCGCACCACATGATCTGTGCCCCGTCCGTCCCTGGATCCGGCACTCAGCGGGCGCAGATCGTGCCCACGGGCGTTGGGCAGCATCGGCCGGGCGGGCCTACTCTCGACATCGTGAAGATCGGCGTACAGCTCCCCGAAGTCGAGTGGGAAGTCCCCTTTCCCGAGTTGATCACCATGGCGCAGGTGGCCGAGGCGGTCGGGTTCGATTCGGTGTGGCTCGGAGATCACCTCCTCTACGAACTCGACGTCGGCCACCGCGGACCGTGGGAGGTGTGGACCTCGCTCGCCGCGATCGCAGCGTCGACGTCGTCGATCTCGATCGGGCCGCTCGTCGCATCGACGAGCTTCCATGCACCGGCCATGCTCGCGAAGCAGGCTGCGACGGTCGATGCGATCTCGGGCGGTCGCTTGATCCTCGGACTGGGCGCCGGCTGGAATGTCCGCGAGTACGACGCGTTCGGGTTCGCGTACGACCATCGGGTCAGTCGGTTCGAAGAAGCGTTCACGATCATCCGCACCCTCCTGCGAGAGGGGGCGATCGATTTCCACGGCAGCTACTACGACGCCGACCGATGCGTGCTGCATCCTCGGTCGAGCGAGACCGGGCCGCCGCTGATGATCGGTTCGATCGGTGCCCGAATGCTCGACATCACACTCCCGCACGTTGACGCCTGGAACATGTGGTGGAGCCAGTACGGCAACTCGGCCGCCGGATTTCAACGGGAGAAGGAACGCGTCGATTCGCTGATCGTTGCAGCGGGGAGATCGATTGCTGACGTCGAGGCCACCGCCGCAGTCCTCGTCCAACTCGAGGGTGGCGCCGGTCGGCAGATGGGCGACTACGACGATGTCGACACCGTCCAACCGCTCCGAGGAAACCCGACCGAGTTGGCCGATCAGCTCCGAGAATTCGAAGCCGCCGGCGCCGACCACGTGCAATTGGTCGTCGATCCGATCACCCGTGACTCCATCGAATGGCTCGCCGACGTCCTCGCCGCCTTCGACCCGGGCCAGAGCTGAGGCCTTCCGACCTCCGATCCGTTGGCGGCTCGCACACTCGGGCTAGGTTGCGCTCGCCATGGGGGTGTCTTTCACGGGCCGGGGGGCCGCACAACTGCAACGTGCCGCATGGCAACTTCTCCCGGCGCTCGGGCTCGTCGCCGTCCAGCTGATCTTCTTCGGGATGCCGGCCGGGGCCTGGGTTCGCGGCGTGGTCCTCGGACTCCTCATCGCCCTCCTCGCGATGGGCATGGCGCTCGTCTATCGGGCCAACCGGGTGATCAACTTCGCTCAGGCAGACCTGGGTTTCGTGCCGACGTCGCTCGCTGTTGGCCTGATCGTCTTCTCGGGGCTCCCCTACCTGTTCGGCTTCGGCGTCGGCCTCGTGGCCGCCGTCGCGCTCGGCGCAATCGTCGAACTCGCCTTCGTCCGGCGGTTTGCGAAAGCCTCGCGACTGGTTCTCACCGTCGCCACGATCGGCATCACCCAACTCTTGGCGGTGCTCGCGCTGCTCGTACCGCGCATGTGGGGCCAGAGCGCCGCCTCGCAGCGAATTCCGCCGCCACTCGACTGGAAGCTCACGATCGGAACCTTCATCTTGTCGGCCAACGACCTGATCGCCCTGATCGTCGCACCGCTGGCCATGATGGGCGTCGCGTTGTTCCTCGGGGCCACACGCCTCGGCACCGCCATCCGCGGCTCGGCCGAGCGGAGCGAGCGGGCGCTGATGCTCGGCATACCGGTTGCCTGGCTCTCGACACTCGTGTGGGCCATTGCCGCAGGCCTGTCGTTCCTCGCGCTGTTCATGCGCGCCGGCATCCTCGGTGTGCCGCTGGGTGCAGCGCTCAGCCTGTCGACGCTGGTGCTGGCACTCGCCGCACTCGTCATCGGACGGCTCCGCCACCTGCCGACCGTGGCCACCGCCGCCGTGGCACTCGGCATCCTCGAGTACGGCGTGGCCTGGAACGCGAGCAGCCCGCTGCTCGTCACCCCCATCGTCGGTGTGGCCGTGCTGGTGGCACTCCTGTTGCAGCGACGCCAATACGGACGAGCTGACCGCGACGAGGCGGCAGCCTGGCGGCTCGCCGACGAGATCCGACCACTCCAGCCATGGGTTGCCCGACTTCCTCTGGTTCGCCTGCTGCGTTCGGGGACGGCAACGGTCATCATCATCGGGCTGGCGTTGATTCCGTTGTTGCTGCGCACCGATCAGATCATCAAGGCCACTGCGGTCGCCGTGTTCGCCGTGATCGGATTGTCACTCGTCGTGCTGTCGGGGTGGGCCGGACAGATCTCGCTCGGCCAGATGGCCTTCGTCGCGATCGGCGCCGCAGTCAGCGGCAAGTGCACGATCAGCTGGAACGTCGACATGTCGCTGTCGCTGCTCCTCGGCGGCGGCGCCGGTGCCGGCGCTGCGCTGATCGTCGGGCTCCCGGCGCTACGACTCCGCGGGCTCTACCTCGCCGTCACCACGCTCGTGTTCGCGCTCGCGGTGAATTCGTGGTTCCTGAACCGCCAGTTCTTCGACTGGGTGCCGCAGCAACGCATCGAGCGACTCCCGCTGTTCGGCCGCATCGACGTGTCGAC
>JBBQEU010000136.1:0-8134 GCA_038321235.1 Acidimicrobiales bacterium
TTGACGAGTTCGCGCACCTTGGGGTCCGGTGAGCGCACCGCGTACGGGAACACGTAGTGCAGTGGCTCGACCTCCTCTTTGCAGAATTGCTCGACCCAGTCGAGCTTCTTCTGGAATTCGGGCTCTGTCTCGAACGACCACATGAGTCCGAACGTACTTCGATCGGGGCGTGCAAGCCGATGTGGAGCGTGGGTGTTACTCCTGGTGTCTGACACCATGAGTAACACCGCCGACTTCTGCCCAATAGTTCTCCGCTGACTATTCTTGACTCGTGCGCGCCGTTGTCGTCCTCATCGCCGTACTGCTGGCGGCAGTGTCGTGTGGTTCCGACGATGCGCCATCCGGCGGCGCTGTCACTGTGTTCGCGGCCGCATCGGTGACCGCGGCGTTCACCGAACTCGGCGACGCGTACACGGCCGCGAATCCGGACGCCGACGTCACGTTCAACTTCGCCGGCTCGTCCGACCTCGTCGCGCAGATCTCTGAAGGTGCACCGGTCGACGTGTTCGCGTCGGCCGACCTCGCCAACATGGCCAAGCTGACCGACGCCGGCCTCGACGCCGACGTTCCCGTCGTGTTCGCCACCAACGCTGCCGAGATCATCGTCGAGGCCGGGAATCCGGAAGGCATCGTGTCCATCGCCGACCTGGCGGACGCCGACCTCGTCGTCGTGCAATGTGCTCTGGAGGTGCCGTGCGGCGCCTACGCCGCCCAGGTCTTCGCCAGCGCGGGAGTGAGCGTGGCACCAAAGTCGTTCGAGGCGAACGTCAACGCCGTCGTCGCCAAGGTGAACTTGGGTGAGGCGGATGCCGGCATCGTCTACCGCACCGATGTCTTGGCGGCGGGTGGCCGAGCCGAAGGTGTGCCGATCCCCGATGGGATCAACGTCATCGCTGAGTATCCGATCGCCGTCACGGCGGGCGCGCCCAACCCCACGGGGGCCGATCGCTTCGTCGAGTTCGTCCTGAGTCAGGCCGGCCAGGAAATCCTCGCCAGCTTCGGGTTCGGTGCCCCATGACTCGGCGTGGACGTCGAGTCGGGCTCCCCCTCCCGGCGCTGCTGCTCGCTGGGGTTGCGGTCGCGTTCTTTGCCCTGCCGCTCGTCGGGCTGCTCTGGCGGGCGCCATGGTCGAACGCGTGGACCTACCTCACCGACGACGCAGCGCTCACCGCGCTGCGACTGTCGTTGGTGACGTCGCTGTGTGCGACCGCGCTCTCCATCGTGTTCGGCGTGCCGCTCGCCTGGCTGCTCGCTCGTGTCGACTTCCCGGGGCGCGGCGCCGTGCGCGCGCTGTGCCTGCTGTCGATGGTGCTGCCGCCCGTGGTCGGCGGTGTTGCGTTGTTCTTCGCGCTCGGTCGGCGCGGTGTGGTGGGCCAGTACCTCGACGAGTGGTTCGGCGTCACACTGCCCTTCACCACCGCCGGTGTCGTCGTGGCGCAGACGTTCGTCGCCATGCCGTTCCTGGTGATCACTGTCGAGTCGGCGCTCCGACAACTCGACCCGCGCCTCGAGGACGCCTCACGGACACTCGGGGCGTCGCGTTGGTACACCTTCCGCCGCGTCACGCTGCCTGCGATCCGCCCGGCGCTGATCGCGGGGGCCGTGCTCTCATGGGCACGAGCGTTCGGCGAGTTCGGCGCCACGATCACCTTCGCCGGCAATTTCCCCGGCACCACCCAAACGATGCCGCTCGCGGTGTTCCTGTCGCTCGAGACGAATCCGGAGGAAGCGATCGTGCTCGCGCTCGTGATGGTCGCGGTGTCGTTTGCCGTACTCGTGGGTCTGCGCGACCGTTGGTTCGGGGCGGTCGGCCGACCCGAGCAGGTAGCGCCATGACGCTCGACGCCCGGATCGGGCTGCGGCTCGGATCGCTCGACCTGCAGGTGGAACTGGCGGCGCACCCGGGTGAGGTCGTTGCCCTCCTGGGGCCGAACGGTGCAGGCAAGAGCACGGTGTTGCGGTGCCTCGCCGGCCTCGAGCCCGTCGACAGCGGCCGGGTCTCGATCGACGGTGTGGTCGTCGACGATCCCGCTGCCGACGTGTTCGTCGAACCCGAGGATCGTCCGATCGGCTTCGTGTTCCAGGACTACGTGCTGTTCGACCACCTGACCGTGCTCGAGAACGTCGCGTACGGCATGCGTGCTCGTGGGGTCGCGAAGGCCGACGCCCGCCAGCGGGCACTCGAGTGGCTCGAACGGTTCGACCTGGCCACCTACTCCCGCCAGCGTCCGGGCGCGTTGTCCGGCGGCCAGGCCCAGCGCGTCGCGTTGGCCCGAGCGTTGGCGACGAACCCTCGCCTGCTGCTGCTCGACGAACCGCTGGCCGCGCTCGATGTCGGCACGCGTGCCGCTGTCCGGCGTGATCTGCGCCAGCACCTCGCGTCGTTCGACGGGATGCGTCTGGTCGTCACGCACGATCCGGTCGATGCACACGCACTGGCCGACCGGGTGGTGGTGCTCGAAGCCGGCCGCGTCGTGCAGACGGGCACGCTCGCCGAGGTCACCGCACACCCCCGCACCCGCTACGTCGCCGACCTGGTGGGCGTGAATCTGATCACCGGTGATGTGGTCGATGGGGTGCTGACGACCCCGACCGGCGCTCGTGTCGTCATCGCCGACGCAGCGGCCGGCCCTGCGCTGGCGACCATCCGCCCGCATTCGGTGCTGCTGGTGCGTGGTGACGCCACCGGTTCGAGCGCACGCAACTCCTGGCCCGGCACGATCGTCGACATCGATCGTCTCGGCGAGCGAGTTCGGGTGGTCATCATCGGCGAGTTGCCGCTCACCGCCGAGATCACCGCGGCCGCGCTCGACGAGTTGCAACTGCGGTTGGGCGATCGCGTGCATGCGTCGGTGAAGGCGACCGACATCGAGGTGACGCCAGCGTGACGCAGTCGCCAACCGATCGTCGCCGACGCGAGCTCCTCCTGGGCGAGTGGGCCTGCCTCGGCATCCTGTACGAAGGTCGGACGCATGGTTTCGCCATCGCCTCGACACTGCGGCCGGGCGGCGAGGTGGGTCGTGTCTGGTCGCTGTCGCGTGCGCTCACGTACCGCTCGCTCGACCAACTGGCCGGCCGCGGACTCGTTCGCGCGGTGGGGGAGGAGCCTGGCCTCGCCGGTGGCAATCGCACCGTGCTCGCTGCGACTCGAGCTGGGCGTGCCGAGCTGCATCGGTGGCTCGTAGCGCCCGTCGAGCATCTGCGCGATCTGCGCAGCGAGTTGTTGTTGAAGCTCGTGATCGCCGAACGGTGCGGTATCGACGTGACCTCGATGCTGAGCGAGCAGCGCCAGATCGTCGCCGGCCTGGCCGACGCCATCACCGTCGAAACTCACAGCGATGGCCGCGATGTCGTCGCCCTGTGGCGCAAGGAAACCTCAGAGGCTGCGCTCCGTTTCCTCGATCAGCTGCTGGCACGTCGCCGCTGACCCTCCCCCTCGGTCGCACCACCGAATGTGATGTTTGTGTGGCATTTCAGGTGGAGCGGGTCACCGAAACCCGACACAAACGTGGTTGGAGGTGTCAACCACGGGCGGGGCGGTGGCAGGCTGGCTGGCATGTTGCCCGTGAAGTTCGAGCTCACACGACGATTCGATGTTCCGGTTCGCGAGTTGTGGGACGAACTCGTCGACTGGCCGGCCCACGGCGCATGGATCCCGGCGACCACGATCGAGGGCGAGTCGGGCGACCCGAACGAGGTTGGCTACACGTTCACCGCCTGGACCGGGTTCCGGCCGGTAGCGCTGGAGGACCGGATGCGAGTCACGCGGTGCGACTGGAACGAGGCCGAGCAATCGGGGGTCTGCGACGTCGAGAAGCTCGGTCCGGTGCTCGGTGGCGCAGCCGGGTTCACCGTCCGCGCTGACCGGTCGGGTTCGATCCTCCAATGGCGAGAAGACGTCACCGTGCCGTACCTGCCCCGCTTGCTCTCGCCCGTCGGAGCGTTCGCCGGTCGGATCGGCTTCACACTCGCGTTGCGCAGCCTGGCCAAGGTGCTCGCCCGTCGCTGACTGCGTCGCGATCGATTCGTCGGTCCAGTCAGATGTGGACGAGTTCGAATGTCGTCGCGAGGGCGACACCGACCCGGTGGCCGTCGCCCTCGGCGTTCGTCCGGAGGAACACATCCGGGTCGGCCATGTCGCCACCGAGGTTCGACAGGTAGATCTCGTGGCAACGCAGCGATGCGATCCCTGCGTGCAAGGTGTCGGTCACATCCACCCCATGGCTGGCAGCGGGTGACCCGCCGAATGCGACGAACCGGATCCCGTCCCATGCCGGGGCATCGAGGTCGGTGAACAGCCAGGGGTTCGCTGCGTCCCGGGCCGCGTCGAGCAGCGATCTTCCGACCACCCGATGGTCGACGTGATTCCAGCTCGGTCCGCCCCACGAGTCGTGATGGTTGATGCTCAACAACACCTCCGGCCGGTGGCGACGGATCGCGCTCGCCAACACCCGGCGGAGGTCGAGCCCCTCGATCAGGAGCCCATCGGGGAGCCCCAGGAACTCCACGTCGATCACCCCGACTGCAGCACAGCTCGCGACCTGCTCGGCGCGTCGCAGCGGGCCGACTTCGTCGGGCGGGATCGTGCTGATGCCCGCCTCCCCGTCGGTGACCAGCAGGTAAGCGATCGATTTGCCCTGGCCGACCCATCGGGCGACCGCGCTCGCCGTCCCGTACTCCATGTCGTCGGGGTGGGCGACGACGGCGAGCGCACTCGACCAGTCCTCGGGGAAACGGGGGAGCAGTTCGGCCATGACCCCTGTGTAGCCGGTGGCTCGTCTGCCTGCGCGCACTCATCCGGGTGTGGCGGCACACAACGCACGGTGTCAGGATGCGAGTCATGAGCAACTCAACGACACGTCTCGAAGTCGACCGGGCGATCGCCGTCGAACCGGCAGCGATCTTCGACGTCCTGCGCAGCCCCGACGGTCATGTGGCGATCGACGCGTCCGGCATGTTGATGTCGGCAGACGGTGAACCAGCGAGTGCGGTCGGCGATCGGTTCGTGGTGCACATGGACCGCGACTCGCTGCGCGACTTCGACCTCGGCGAGTACGACGTGACCGTGGTGATCGACACGTTCGAGTCCGATGCCGAGATCGCGTGGACCATCGACGGTGTCATGCAACCTCCGATGGGGCACGTGTACGGCTACCGGCTCGAACCGGTCGAGGGCGGCACGCTGGTCACCTCGTACTACGACTGGTCGAACCTCCACGAGCAGTACGCCGGCTTCGCCGACCGGTTCCCGATCATCTCCGAGGCCAGCTTGCGCGCCACGCTCGGCATCCTCGCCCGCACGGTCGCGCCCGGCCGAGGGCGTCCTGGCGCGTGACGTCGATCGACCTGCGGGTTGTCGATTCTCGGGTTCGCCTTGCGAGTATCAGCGACATCACGACGATGGAGCGCGGTGCCCTCACCGAACGGTTGCCTGCGTGGGCGCGTGCCCAGCTGGTCGAACCAGCGATCGGGTTCGTGTCGTCGATGCCGTCAGGTGGGCGGCTCGAGTTCGTCACCGACTCGACCTCGATCGAGCTCGAGGCGGTGTTCACCCGGCTCGAGTACGCCGGGATCACACCTCATACCGCCACGATCGACCTCGTGGTCGACGGTGAACTGGTCGCCAGCGAAGTGCTGACCGACACCGACCTGGTCCGGTTCCCGGATCGCATGTCGATGGACTTCGAGATGGTGCACATCGACCCGAGCGTGGTCCGTTTCGACGGGCTCGGCGACGGTCGCAAACACGTGGAGATCTGGCTGGCCCAGAACGCGTCGACGATGCTGCGAGAACTGCGGTTCGATGACGATGCAATGGTCGAAGCACCGCTCTCGTCGGATCGTCGACGATGGGTGCACTACGGCAGTTCGATCAGCCACTGCATGGAAGCCGAGCATCCGACCGGGGTATGGCCGGCGGTGGTCGCCCGAGCAGTCGACGTCGATCTGTACAGCCTCGGCCTCGCCGGGCAGTGCCACCTCGACCAGTTCGCCGCCCGAACGATCCGCGACCTGCCAGCGGATCTGATCAGCTTGAAGCTCGGCGTCAATCTCGTCAACGCCGATTCGATGCGCGAGCGAGCGTTCGTGCCGGCGGTGCACGGTCTGCTCGACACGATCCGCGATGGACATCCCGACGCACCGATCGTGGTGATCAGCCCGATCATCTGTCCGGCAGCCGAGGATCATCCTGGGCCGACGCTGCCGAGCGAGGAAGGCCGCTTCGAGGTGGTCGAGCGTCCCGACGAGCTGATGGTCGGCGCGCTGTCGCTCTCGCGGATTCGGGAGTTGCTGGAACTGGTGGTCACGCAACGCCAACGGACCGGCGACGCCAACCTGCACTACTTGCACGGCCATGAACTGTTCGGCGCCGACGACGTCGACGACCTCCACGACGGACTCCACCCGAACAGCGCCGGCTACCAGCGCATGGGTGAACGGTTTGCCGCCTATGCGTTCGCCGACGGCGGACCGTTCGGCTGAGCACCGGCAGGCGCCGCCACCTTCACTCGACGAGGCCCGGATCGCTACGGTCGGCCGCACATCTCGACGAAAGGCAACGGCGATGAAGATCTCCACCACCATTGGATTCAACGGCGACCCCAAGAAGCTCGCCCAAGAAGCACGTGACCTCGAATCGGCGGGCGTCGACCTGATCTGGGGGGCCGAGATCTACGGGTACGACCTGATCTCCACGCTCGGCTTCCTGGCCGGGCAGACGTCCACCGTGCAGCTCATGACCGGCATCATCCCGCTGTACTCGCGTAGCCCGGCACTGATCGCACAGACCGCAGCCACGCTCGACGCGCTCTCCGACGGCCGGTTCGTGCTCGGGCTCGGCACGTCGGGCCCGCAGGTGATCGAGGGCTGGCACGGAGTGCCGTTCGACAAGCCGATCGGGCGCACTCGCGACACGATCGAGATCTGCCGCAAGGTGTGGAGCGGTGAGAAGGTCGAACACGACGGCGCCACCTACCAACTCCCCCTCGCCGAGGGTGGTACCGGGCTCGGCAAGCCGATCAAGTTCATGAATCGTGCCCCGGCCAGGGACATCCCCATCTCGCTCGCCACGATCGGGCCGAAGAACGTCGAGCTCACCGCCGAGATGGCCGACATCTGGCAGACGATCCACTTCGTTCCCGACCGTTTCCAGCAGGTGTGGGGCGACGCGCTCGCAGCCGGTACGGCCAAGCGCGATCCGAACAAGGCGCCGCTGGAGATCATCGCCGGCGGCACCGTGGCGCTCGGCTCGGGCGCGCACGTCGACGAGGCCCGTGAGGCCGCGCGTGGTCTGATCGGGTTCTACGTCGGTGGCATGGGCGCGAAGTCGAAGAACTTCTACAACGACCTGTTCGTTCGCTACGGCTGGGAGAAGGAAGCCGCCGAGATCCAGGACCTGTTCCTGTCGGGCAAGCGTGCGGAAGCGATCGCGGCCGTGCCCGACGAGTACATCGATCTCTCCGCGTTGATCGGCGACGAAGGCCACGTCCGCGAGCGCATCCAGGTGTTCAAGGACGTCGGGGTGACGTACCTCAACATCAACCCCCACGGTCCCGACCCGCTGGCCACGATCGAGAAGATCAAGGCCTGGGCCGACTGACCGTCGTACGAGCCCGGCCCCGGCTCGGGTGCGAAGATCTATGCCGTCGTCAGAGGCCCGGTGTCATCTTGGTGTGCTGCACCTCGGTGCTTGTTCGTAGGTCATGGAACCAGTTCGAAGGCATCGACATGAGCTGGGCCGACAACGCCGAAATGGCGATGATCGTCCGCGGCGGCAAGGAGCACCCCGGTGTCGACGATGAGCATCTCAGCTCCGTCCGAACCCCTCGGCCAGCATGTCGTCGGCATCAGCAGCGCCACGACCCGAGTGTGACGGTCATGCACAAAGTGTACGACATGGACGTGACGACCTGATCTCGACGCCCGACTACCTCGGCCCGGCTCGATGGGTTGCCCGGTGAGGAACTCTGCTTCAATTCGCGATGACCAACGAGCAAGAGGACACCGGCGAGATCGACATGACCATCGAGGTCGAGACAGAGGTCGTCGACGTCGACGGTGATGGCGTCGCCGACATCGTCGAGACCGAGACGGTGACAGGCGTCGATGTGGACGGCGACGGCGAGTTCTCCGC
>JBBQEU010000137.1:0-8119 GCA_038321235.1 Acidimicrobiales bacterium
AACGTGGCGGCGTAGAGCGCATGGTGGGGCCAGCGTCGACCCCCGAGGTCGACGCGACCGAATCGCACTCCCGCGCCGAGCAGCGACGACGCCGCAAGCGTGACGCCGATGCTGAGGTGCGGCCACGAGATCACATGCTGACGGTACCCCGAGGCGTGCGGCTCGCTCACCGACGTGGATCGTCGAATACCGAGCAGGGGCGATTGATCCCCGGCTGGACCGGGGTACGTTGCGGGGCCTATGGAGTTCTTCGACGTCGTGCGGCGACGCAAGACCACCAACGGTCCGGTCTCGAATCGTCCGGTCTCCTTGGAACACCAGCACCGCCTCGTCGAGGCGGCCGGGATGGCTCCGTCGCACTTCAACAGTCAGCCGTGGCGGTTCGTGCTGATCGACGATCCGGATCGTGTCCGACAGATCGCCGACATCAGCGCCGAGAGCATGCGCCACGTCTTTCGGGCCGGCGAGTTCTTCACCCGATACCGCAAGTTCTTCCGGTTCTCGGAGGAGGAGATGGACGAGCGACGCGACGGCATCCTCTTCGATCAACTCCCGCGCGCCCTACGGCCGTTCCGACGGCTCGTGTTCACCGACACCGCCACCAAGGTCATGAACCGTCTCGGTGTGCCCGACACGCTCGCCGATGCAAATCGAGAACTGGTCGACGGCGCGCCGCTGGTGATCGCTGCGCTGCTCGACACCCAGGAGTACCGGCCCGGCGAACTGTCCGGCTTCTATTCGGTGTTCGGCCTCGGCGCGGCGATCGAGAACCTGTGGCTCACCACCGCCGAGTTGGGTATGGGCATCCAGTTCGTCTCGTTCCCGATGGAGGTGCCCGACCAGTGGAAGCGGCTGGTCGAGATGCTCGACGTGCCTGATGATCTCGAACTGATGGCGCTCTACCGCGTCGGCTATGTCGACGAGCAGGCCGAACGGCCGCCGATCGACTGGTCGAGTCGGCACCGCAAGCGTCGTTCTGACTACGTCTTTCGCAACACATGTGCCACGACCGAGTCTGATCAGTGAACAGTGGACCTCGAATTCTCGGTGTCGGCACGGCGGTGCCCGAGCATGTGGTGAGCCAGGCGAAGGCTCGCGAGTTCGCAGGTCGGATGTTCGGTCGTCACCACCCCGATATCGAGCGGCTGCTCCCCGTATTCGACCATGCCGGCGTCGAGCAGCGCCACTTCTGCGTTCCGCCCGACTGGTTCGACGAGCCACACAGCTTCGGCGAACGCAACGATCTGTACGTACGTCACGCGCTCACACTGTCGATCGACGCGGCTCGGCGGGCGCTCGAAGACGCCAGGGTCGACGCTGGCGACGTCGGGACCGTGCTCTTCGTTTCGACCACCGGGATGGCGACACCGTCGCTCGATGCCCGCCTCGCGTTGGCGCTCGGATGCCCCACCGACGTCCGCCGTGATGCCACGTTCGGCCACGGCTGCGCCGGCGGGGTCGGTGGATTGGCGCGTGCGGCGACCCACGCCAGCGCCGACCCGGGTCGGGCAGTCCTGCTCGTGGCCACCGAGTTGTGCGGGCTCACCTTCCAAGGCGACGACTGGTCGAAGGCCAACTTCGTCTCGACGAGTTTGTTCGCGGATGGCGCGGCAGCCGTGGTCGTCGGAAGCGACCAGGCAGGCGCAAGTGGCGGGCCGATGATCGTCGCCGACGGCTGCGTCCTCTGGCCGGACACCGAGGACGTGATGGGCTTCGAGTTCACCGACAGCGGACTGGAAGTGGTGCTCTCGCGTAGCGTGCCGCAACTCGTGCGCGAGCGGTTCGCAGCGAGCGTCGAGACGGTCTGTGCGCGCGCCGGTATCGCCGTGTCCGACCTCGACCGCTACCTCTTGCACCCTGGCGGCGCGAAAGTGCTCGACGCGTACCTCGACGTGCTCCCGGTCGACGAAGCACAGCTGCGCTGGTCGCGCGAGGTGCTGCGCACCCACGGCAACATGTCGGCGCCGACCGCCCTGTTCGTGCTTCGACAGGCCATGGACGCTGCTGCGCGCGGGGCCGACGACGGTCCGGCATCCGGTGACCTCGCCCTGGTCTCGGCGATGGGTCCGGGTTTCGCCGCCGAACACGTCGTGCTGCGGTGGTGACGGTGTTCGGGTCGTCGAGACGCTCACGCCTGGTCACGAATGTCGTCGTCGGCGTTGCGCTCCAGCGCCTCGGCGAACTCGCGTGGTCCAGGCGCAACGAGCGACGGCTCCGAGAGCGTGGGGCCGTCGAGTACGGACAGTCGCACTATCCGGCGATGGTGGCGCTGCACGTCGGGTGGCTCGCCAGCACCCTGATCGAAGCTCGTCGACCCAGCGTCGTGCCGACGCCCGTTCGCATCGTGGCGCTGGGCGCCTTCGTGGCGGCCCAACCGCTGCGCTACTGGGCGATCGCGTCGCTCGGCGACCGCTGGAGTACGCGAGTGCTCGTACCACCAGACGAGCCTCCGTTGGCGACCGGGCCGTACCGCTCCCTCGACCATCCGAATTACGTTGCGGTGGTCGCCGAACTCGCCGCCGCCCCGCTGATGCTCGGCGCCTGGCGCACCGCGCTGTGGGCGACCATCGCCAACGCAGCGGTCTTGCGAACGCGGTTGCGAGTGGAACGGCGAGCACTCAGCGCTGGCGCGTCGTAGCGCCTGGCCTGGGGCCGGTCAGTACAACACGACGCCGGTCACGATGCCGTCGGCATCGATGAGTGCGATCCGATCCCAGCGAATGTCCGGCGTGATCGTGGTCGTCGGCCCGGCCCGACTGATGGTGACGTCCCAGCACGCCTCTTCGAGCAACATGGCGGCGTCAGTCATCGCCATGCCGACGACGACCGACCTCACCGTCGACCCCGAGCGCTGCTGCCAACGACCGCACATCGTCGGCGGAGACGTCGGCGGCATCGCTCGCTGTCCATGCGAGTGTCGCCGTCGTCGCTGGCACGTCGACGCCACCGTCGAGTGTGAGTTCGAGCGTGGCAGGGGCCCGCAGTTGCTGGGCGAGTGGCGAGTCGGCGAACACCGTGATCGTGGTGCCGATCTCGGCGAGTCGTGGGTCGAGTTGCGCCCCCGGGGTCGATTCACCACATGCAGCCAATAGTCCGAGACCGACGGTGAGTGCGACGAGTCGACGTAGCGGCACCGTTTCGACGCTACGGCATCTCCAGCAGACTGTCAGATGAACAATCAACCACGTCCGTGTCGGATTGCTCGTGGACTGCCCGACAGGTGGACCGCCCACGGAAACCTTACGCAAACGTGTTCGAGTGGTGTTCAGTCGCCGGCAACGGGGGTGACTGGTTCGTGGGTGTCCCAGGCGCCGGCGAGGGGCGGCGCAGCGGCGTGGCGCTTGGCTTCGCCGGCCTCGATCGCTTCGAGGAGGTGGATCGAGATGTCGGCGACGCGCACCTGATCTTCCTCGATGCCGGCGCCCTTCACGCCGTCGTCGAGCATGATGTAGCAGAACGGGCAGGCGGTGGCGATTCGGCTGGCGCCGGTGGAGATCGCCTCGGCGGCGCGCTCGTCGTTCACCTTCGTGCCCGTGTTCTCCTCCATCCACATGCGCGCACCGCCGGCGCCGCAGCACATGCCCTTGGTGCCGTTGCGCGGCATCTCGACCACCTCGACACCCTTGATCGACGCGACCACCTTGCGGGGCGCGAGGTAGACGTCGTTGTGGCGACCGAGGTAGCACGAGTCGTGGTAGGTGATGCGCTCTTCGAGTGTGGCGTCGCTCACGTCGAGCTGGCCGGAATCGATCAGTTCTTCGAGCAGCTGCGTGTGGTGGATGACCTCGTAGTTGCCACCGACCTGGGGGTACTCGTTGAGCAGCGTGTTGAAGCAGTGCGGACACTGCGTGATGATCTTCTTCACGCCCATGCCGTTGAGCATCTCGACGTTGGGCTGAGCGAGCATCTGGAACAGGTACTCGTTACCCGAACGGCGAGCCGAGTCGCCGGTGCACATCTCCGACGGGCCGAGGATCGACACGTCGATGCCCGCCCGTCGCAGCAGTGCGGCCATCGCCTGGGTGACCTTCTTGTTCTTGTCGTCGAACGAACCGGCGCAGCCGACCCAGTACAGATACTCCGACGTGAGGGCCTCGCCCGGATCGACGATGGTGACGCCATCGATGCCGTCGGCCCAGTCGCCGCGCTCACCCTGGTTCATGCCCCACGGGTTGGACTGGTTCTCCATCGCCCGGTAGGCGTTGCCCAGCTCGGCGGGGAAGTTCGACTCCATCAGCGACAGGTAGCGCCGCATGTCGAAGATCTTGTCGGTGATCTCGATGTTGACCGGGCAGATCTCGTCGCACGCCTTACAGGTGGTGCAGGCCCAGATCTCCTCGGGTGTGATGCGCTCGAACAGCAGGTTGGCGCTGACGGTGATCTCGGAATCCGTCCCGAGTGGCGGCGACACGACCGGCGAACCGGTGGCGGCCATCACCTCACCGGCCTTCAACACGATCTCACGAGGGTCGAGCGACTTACCGGTCGCGTGGGCGGGGCACACGCTGGTGCAACGACCGCACATCGTGCAGGCGTCGAGGTCGAGGAGCTGCTTCCACGTGAAGTCCTCGATGGTGGAGGCGCCGAAGCTCTCGAGCTCGGTGTCCTCGAGGTTCGGCATCGGACGCATCGCACCCTTGGGCCGGTCCTTGTCGCTCAGGTACATGTTGAGCGGCGAGGTGAAGATGTGGCGCAACATCGTGAGCGGCAGCAGCGCCAGGAAGGCAATGAAGCTGGCGACGTGCACGATCCACATCCACTGATGCCACGTGGTGAGCGAGTCGATCGACCAGCCGTCGACGAGGGTGGCGAGCGGGTAGCCGATGAAGCTCCACTTCTCGTAGCTCGGCATGCCTTCGTCGGCGATGCGGAACATCTCGGAGGTGAACCCGGTGACGCCCAGCACGAAGAACGTGCCGAGGATGGCGGCGTGCTCGGGCTTCGACTTGATGCGGATGCGGTATGGGCGCTGCACGTAGCGCCGCACGATCGCCCACACGATGCCGGTGAGGAAGACGAGCCCGGCGGCGTCACCGACGAAGGCGTAGGCCTTGTAGGTGGTGCCGTGGAGGAACTTCAGTTCCTCGGGCATCTGGTGGTCGACCTCGAGCACGGTCGTCACGCCGAGCAGCACGAGGAACCCGAAATAGATCATCGAGTGCATGAGGCCAGCGCCGGCATCGCGCAGCAGCGTCTGCATGTAGGCGCCGGCACGGAAGTCCTTCAGACGCTGGGCGGCGTTCTTCTTGGTGGTGTGACGCTGTGCGGGAGTGCCACGCTCCCAGTTCTTCATGCGGTTGGCGAACATGAAGGCACCCCAGATCACCATCACCGGGATGACGGTGTAGAACGCGATCTGTATCGGGCCCGGAATGCCACCGAACACCGTGCGGTGGATTTCGTTCTCGTTCTCCCAGCCGGTGATCTGCGGCAGGATGCCGGACACCAGGATGAAGATGCCCATTGCGATGCCGAGCACCAGGGCGAGCTGGTGGGGCTTGACGCGAGCCGGCGGCTTGGGCTCGCCGGACGCGGTGGTGTCGGGTTCGCTGCTCATGACGGCGGCAACGCTAGTCGTTGATGTTGCGGGCGGTCATGTCCGCCTGTTCGAGATGTACCAGGCGCATCTCGAACAGCGGCTCGTCTCTCAGCCGAAGTACTGGCGGTCGAGATCGCGAATGCGTGCTGCGAGGCTCGACAGCAGCTTGTGCGAGATCGCCGGGACCGAGTCGATCACGCCGAGGAATCGGCGCTGGTCGATGACCATCAGCGTGCAGTCGGTGGTGCAGATCGCGGTGGCGGTGCGAGGGCCGTGGTCGAGCAACGACAGTTCGCCGACGACCGATCCGGGGCCGACGGTGGCGACCTTGCGGCCGTTGCGTTTGATCTCGACCTCGCCTTCGAGCACGACGAACGCCTCGCGTCCCGTCTGTCCCTGGTCGACGATCAGGGTGCCGGCAGTCATGCGGATCTCATCGGTGGCCTTGGCGACCTTTTCGAGTTCCTTGTTGTTGCAGCCGCTGAAGAGTGAGACCCCGCGGAGCGTGTCCAGATGATGTTTCTTGCTCGCCATGTGTCGAACACTAGGCGGTTCTGTCACCTCGGGTGAGCAGCGGAGCGTAGCCAGTCGTCGAACGGGGTGGGAAACGCGCGCACATGCAGCCGATCGAGGGACCGAAATGAAACCGAGAGGTCAGACCCCTCCGTTTCATTTGGCGATCTCGGCGGCGAGGGCCGGAAGTTCGTCGGTCAGGCTCAGATGGCCGACACCGGCGAGGATCCGCAACTCGGCGCCTGGGATCAGCGACGCAGTGTGGCGGCTGTGGTCGATGGGAACGAGCCGGTCGTCCTCGCCGTGCGCCACCATCACGGGACACGTGATCGCCGATGGATCGAACGACCACGTCCGACCCTGCACCCAGATGTCGTGGGCGTAGCCGACCACACCCTGGCGGAACGCTTCGGCCATCGTCGTGAGGAGGGCGGTCGCATTGGCGTCGTTGGCAAGGAACGCGTTGTCCGTCGCGCCGAGGTCCATCTCTCCCTCGAAGAATCCCGACCCGTCGAGGCCGAAATGCTGCTGGCAGTATGTGACCGCAGCGCCGGGGTCGCCGAGCGCCATGATGTCGAGCTCGGTGTCCAGGTAGCCGTCGCCGGCTGCGGGCCAGCTCATGTCGGTGTTGCCGGCAGCGACGATCGCACCGATGACACGATCGCCCAGCAGCGACGCGCAGGCCACCGTGTACGGCCCTCCCGACGACAGTCCCATCACGGCGAACTGCTCGACTTCGAGGTGGTCGGCGAGGGCAGTGACATCGTCGGACCAGTCGTCGGTGGCACGCCCAGCGAGCGGGGTCGAGCCACCGTAACCCGGGCGGTCGGGACTGATCACTCGAAGACCGGCAGCATCGAACGCAGCGTCGAGGCCGAGCAGTTCGAGACGCCCGCCCGGTGCACCGTGGTTGTAGAAGACCGTCGAGCCGACAGGGTCGCCGATGACGGTGAAGGCGATGATGCGGCCGTCTGGAAACGTGAGGGAGTCGTCAGTGATCATGGCGCCCGAACGTAGTCTTCCGGCGTGACCAGCCTCCTCGACGACTACGAATTCGACCGGTTCCTGCGATACCCAGAACTCGTCGAGTGGATCGACCAGCTCGCAGCGACGCACCCTCACCTCGTCGCTGTCGAGACCTACGGTCAGTCCTACGAGGGTCGCGACCTGCTGCTGGTGACCGTCACCGACTCGACGACTGGCGGCCACGACACCAAACCGGCCCACTGGATCGACGCCAGCATTCACGCGGTCGAACTCACCGCTACGGTCGCCGCCTGTCGTGTCCTCCAACGGCTCGTCGACGGTCATGCTTGCGGTGACGAGACCATCACCCGTGCGCTCCGGACCCGGACGTTCTACGTCGTGCCACGGGTGAACCCTGACGGCGCCGAATGGGTGCTCGCCGACCGCCCGCGGTTCCGACGTTCGAGTGTGCGACCGTGGCCGCTCGCCGACGCCCACCGTTGGCCGGGCCTGCACGCAGAGGACGTCGACGGCGACGGCCGGATCCTCCAGATGCGGTTCGGCGATCCCGATGGACCGTGGATCGCCCATCCCGACGACGCCCGCCTGCTCGTGCCGGTCCCGGCGTGCGGCGTCGGCACGGAGATCCAGCGTTATCGCGTCCTCGACGAGGGCACGATCGAGGGGTTCGACGGCTTCGACGTGCCGGCTGCGCCCGCACCCGAAGGTCTCGACCTCAACCGCAACTTCCCCGCCGGATGGGGTTCGAAGGTGCCCGGTGCGGGAGATCATCCGCTGTCCGAACCCGAGATCGACGCGCTCGTTCGGGCGATCGTGGCTCGGCCGAACGTGTGTGGTTTCAACGCGTTCCACACGAGTGGCGGTGTGATCCTGCGGCCGTCGTCGACGCTGCCCGACTCGAAGCTGCCGCCAGGCGACGTGTGGACGTGGAAGCAGCTTGCAGCGATCGGCACCGAGCTCACCGGCTACCCCTCGCACTCGGTGTACGAAGACTTCACGTGGGACCCGACCGAGACGATGAGCGGCGCCTCCGACGACTGGGCCTACGAGCACCTCGGCGTCTTCGGCTGGACCACCGAG
>JBBQEU010000138.1:0-8063 GCA_038321235.1 Acidimicrobiales bacterium
TGCACGATGCGCATCGGTTCGACACGAAGCACAGTGACGGGGACGACTTTGTCGTCGACCCATGTCTGTGTCATGCCGACCTTTTCGCCGACGATCGATTGTTGTGCCATGGCGGCCGGTTCCTTTTCGTTGTCCAAGCCCTGAACTCGGGCTCTCCACGCAAATGCTCCGCCGCTAGCCCTCCACCAACGGGTGAGGGGACGAGCGTGCGGAGCACGATCATGAGTGTTCGCTGAGCGGTTCCGTTCCGGACGTTGCGGACGGCCTACACAGACATCGGTTGCTGAATGGTCTGGTGAGCGGAATGCCTTCCGATCACGGCCATGCAATGCTATGGGCGCCGTTCGACGCTTCCAACACGCGCGGCGCGTCGTTTCGGGCCACGCCGATCGGGTAACCCTCTCGTGCTGTGACGATGATCAACCACCGCCCGATTTCCCTCGCGGCCTTCGCCGCAGCCTTGCTGGCGCTGGCTACCGGATGTGGCACGACAGACGATGCCGCCTCGGAGTCGACCGGGCCGTTCAACGCATCGACCACGGCCGCGACGACTCCACCGACGTCGACGACCGCCGACGTCTCCACGACCACCACCGTCGTGGCGGAGCCAACGACCACGCCTCGGCCCGCAACGACCACCACGACCGAACCGGCGTTGACGGGAAGTCTCTCGGTACCCATTCCAGCCGGGAACTTCAACGCAGGTCCGACCGACTTGTTCGTTCTCTCCCTCAGCGGTGATCTCGAACTCTGGTCAGAGGCGCTCGTGGGACCGACGGGGCGGCGAATGCTCGTCGCCGACTATCCCGAACCGTTCGGGGTCGTCACCGAGGGGCCCGGACCGAACGTCATCGATCATGTCGCTGGCGAAGTCGGTGGTACCGTCGTGTTCGGCGACTGCTGCGAGCCGATCTCCGGCACCGTGCTCGCCGCAACCGACTCCGACGACATTGCTCCGGTCGCCGGCGGTTATTCGCCGACACTGTCGCCCACCGGCGAGCTGCTGGGCGCCGCGAACGACTTCGT
Source organism: Acidimicrobiales bacterium (assembly GCA_038321235.1). Lineage (GTDB taxonomy): Bacteria > Actinomycetota > Acidimicrobiia > Acidimicrobiales > Ilumatobacteraceae > Sva-07. Next base: position 1,027 of record JBBQEU010000138.1, read on the forward strand.
AATCTCCCAGACGTCCGCCGACCCCGCCGGCGAGGGCAGCTTCCGGCAGCTGAACCAGAATCCGCAGGAGGTGTACCTCAACGTGCGGGATCTGACGTGGTCATCCAACGCCACCGCCGCCGCCGACGACGACCATCTGGTGATGCTCGCGTGGACGGACGATGGGTGGTGGCTCTTCGACGTCGATCGCTCGACACTCGAGCCGACCCGAGCGTTCGAGTTGGGGATCCCACCCGTTCCGGACTCGCCCGACACCGACGTGCGATTTGCCGGGCACGGCCCCGACGGCGAGGTCGTGGTGGCGGTGAGCAACGCGTCCACCACCCGTCTGCGCTCCTTCGCTCCGACCACGCTCGCAGAGCTTCCGCACTTGGAACGGTCGCTGCCCGGCTCGGCCACCTCGGTCCGGCTTGCCGGCGACGGCGTCGGATTGCTGTGGGTCGATGGAGGTTCGCTCTATCACCTACCGGCCGGTGAACTCGAGGCTGACCCGCTGAGCCGAGACGTCCTCGCCGCCTGGTTCGCCAGAGTCTGACAGAGCGCTCAGGCCATACCATGCGTTAGTATCTTTTCATGCTAATCGAAGGTACGCCGTTTCCCCATCAGGGTCCGCTGGCGCCCGACCGAGTCGGCGGACGTGACGCTCTCATCGCCGATCTCGTCGAGCGAGTGACGGCTCGAAGGATGACTGCGCTGCTCGGGCCCCGTCGGTTCGGCAAGACCAGCGTGCTGGGCGCTGTCGGGGCAACGCTCGAAGAGGCTGGGATCTCGGTGGTGCGCCTCGACCTGTACGAAACCCGCTCGAGCGCCGACCTGGTCGTGCGCCTCGACCGCTCGCTCGCCGCCAGCCGGGGACGGGTGGGTTCTCGGCTCGCGTCACTCGCCGTCGGGAGCTCGATCAACCTCGGCGTCCTCAAAATCGAGTTCGCTCGACCTCCAGCGCAGCGACCAGATGCCGACGCCTCGCTCGACCTGCTGCTCGACCTGCTCGTCGAGGCAGCGTCCGCAGAGCCGACGCTGCTCGTGATCGACGAGTTCACCGGCATCAACGGGGTCGCCGGTGCGGCCGGACTGCTGCGAACCAAGCTGCAACATCATGTGCAGGAGATCGGGGTGCTCTTTGCCGGATCCGAGCCGACGGCGATGGCGGCCATGTTCACCGAGCAATCGCAACCGTTCTACGCCCAGGCCGACATCATCGAAATCCAGACCTTCACATTGGCCGAACTGGCCGACATCATCGACGACGGATTCGCGGCGACCGACCGACGCAGCGAAGGAGTGGCCGGGCTCGTGCACCAGGCGAGCGGAGGCCACCCCTATCGAGCGATGCAACTCGCCGACGCCGCGTGGGTGCGCACCGAGCCAGGTGGGTCAGGTGAAGCCGCATGGATCGAGGCGCGCCAGGCGGTACAGCGGAACGTCGCCCCGGGCCTCGAAGTGCTCTTCAGCACGTTCAGCCATGCCGAGCAGGTGGTCCTTCGCGCGTTGGCGACCGGCCGACCGCTGTTCGGCGGCACGTTGGAGCTGTTCGGCGCCTCCGCTGGCGCGGTTCAAGCCGCACGTGATCGCCTTGTCGGGAGCGGCACGCTCACCCGCGACCTCACCATCGTCGACCCATTGCTGACCGACTGGATCCGCACCGTCCTGCCGCTCTGATCGTCGCTCAGGGGTAGCGCTCGGCCAACCAATCGGCGACGTGAGCCATGGCTTCGGCCCGATGACCCTCGAGGTAGTGGGGCGCACCCTTCATCTCGATGTACGCGACGTCGTCGGAACCTGCCGCGTCGACGATCTCCTTGGCCTGCCACACCCGGATCTCGGAATCGGCGGTGGGATGGATCAGCAGTGTCGGAACCGTCACCTTCGGCATCGTGTCGGCGAGCTTCGCTCCGCTCGACAAGCCCGACCAGGTGCTCAGCCAGCCGCGCGCTGTCATCGTGCGGGCGAGACCGCCCCGGCCGTAGTTGGCGTCGAACGGGTCGGGAAACGCGAACAGCGACCCCATCGGGCGGTCGTCGGGATCGATCGACAAGTCGAGGTACGCGGGATCGGCGAGCGTCCGGTAGATCGTGAGGTACTCCGTGAACACTGCCCGACGGCGAAGCTCACGCCAACGAACCGGATCGGTTGCGCTGTCGACGCCACGCAACTCCGGCACGACATCGAGTGAGTCGGCGATCGACGCCTTCGCGATCGCATCGATGCGCGCCACCCGCTCGACCTGCGCGACGCGATACCGAGCGACCCAGTTCGGGTCGTAGCTGCACGGCTCCGGCCACGGGCGCCAACCGTTGTCGGGGTGGTACATGTCGAGTTCGGGCACCGTCGAGAACGGATCGTGCTCGTCGGCGACCGAGGGGTCGATCACCTGCAGCATGAACACCCCCTCCCCGGGATGTGCCGCCATGCCGATCCAGCCGTCACCGATTCCCAGCTCGGCATTCGCCATCGCCATCAGCGACCCACCACCGGAGTTGCCGAGCAGCACGACCGCTTCGGCGCCGCGTCGAACCATCTCGTCGTGAGCGGTCCGCACGTCGGTGAGACACGCCTCGTGGAGGCAGTCGGTGTCGTTGTTCATGTAACGGGTGCCGAAGCCGAGCACGGCGTAACCGGCGGCTGCGAGTAGCGGGCAGGCGTAGTGCACGCTGAAGTCACCGCGCGGGTGCGACAGGATCACGGCGGTCTTCCACGGCGTGCCGACCGGCGGTGTCCACAGCACGCCGCGCACCAGCGCCCCGTCGGGCGACACGAGGCGGACCGCCTCGTGTTGCACGCCCACACCGGGGTCGTCCTGCGGCAGTGGCCAGTACCCGAGCCCGAACGGTCGGCTGCCACCGAGCATCGCGTCGAGCGTTTCCATCGCCGCAACGTATTCGATTGTCGACCGGCAGGACATCGCACACCGCCGCGCCTCGACCCCCGAAGGAGCCGGTGTCAGTCCTCGGGGCGCTCGACGAGGGTGACGGTGAAATCGATCCGCCCGCCGTCTCGCACGACCGTGAGCGTCGTGGAGTCGCCGGGGCCGAGGTCGCGGATCGCTGCGATCAGACCGGTTGCCCCGTCGATGGCAGCGCCATCCGCGGCGACGACGAGGTCACCGGCTTCGATGCCGGCATCGGCTGCAGGCGTATCATTCTGCACGACCTGGATGACGGCGCCTTGGCCACCGTCGCGACGCTCGCCGAGTTCCACGCCGAGGTAGCCCTCGGTACGCGGGATGCCGCCCGACTGGGCGCGCAGCGCTTCGATCACCGGCAGCGCCTCGCCGGCGCTGATTGCGAATCCGACGTTGGTGGCTGCTGAGGTCGCGGTGTTGCGAGCCACGGCGGTGTTGATGCCGACGACCTCGCCACGGGCGTTCACGAGCGGGCCGCCGGAATTGCCCGACGAGATCGCGGCGTCGGTCTGGATGAGCCCGTCGAGAAAGGCGCCGTCGGTGCCGATGGTGCGGTCGAGCGCGGACACGATGCCGAGAGTGACCGACGGGTCACCATCGAGACCGAGCGCAAATCCGATCGCCACGACCTCGTCGCCGATGCGAACACTGCCGGGGTCCGCGAATACCGCGGCGTCGAAGTCGTCGCCGTTCATGCGGAGCAGGGCGAGATCGTTGCCGGGGTCGGATGCCAACAGACGCGCTTCGCGCGGCTCGGTTTCGCCGGCGAGCCGGACGCGAATCTCGGTGGCTCCTTCGACGACATGGGCGTTGGTGAGGATCTCCCCGTCGGACGAGACGACGACGCCGGTACCGGTCGACCGGCCCTGGCCGAACTGGCTGTCGACGTCGGCGCTGATGGTGACCACCGACGCTGCCATGTGGTCGATCACCCCGGCGACGTCCAAACGACCGTCGATCGGCCCGCTCGGATCGGACACGTTGATCGGTTCGTCGCTCGCGCTCTTGGGCGGAGAGTCGATCCAGTCGGAGAGTTGGTTGCCGACGAGCGCACCGGTGAGCCCAGCCGTCCAGGCGACCACGCCAACCGCAACGACCACGATCCCGTTTCGCCGCTTGCGGTCGATGGCGTCGCGCCGTGGAGCGGGTGCCGGCAGACCTGGTCTGACGCCGGGAGCCGGAGGCGGCAGCAAAGACATACCTCTTGTCTATCCGCGATCCTCGACGCCCGCTGTGCCCCGCCAACGGGTTCCCACCGAGTTCACACGTTCACCCGACGCGCTCGGTCGGGCTGCGCCTGCGCAGCGATCCCGTCCAGCCGCGAGCAACCGCCGCGAGCCCGAATATGAACGCAGGGATTGCCACGAAAAGTGCGGCAAACAACAACCCTCCGACGTTCGGGCCCCCGTTGGTCACCGAAAAGTCGCGCTCGATCTCGAGGCGCTGCCGAGACACGGGACTCCCGAACAGCTCTGACCGGCACGCCACCTCGACGGCACCGGGAGGAGCGGTGAAGGTGCCGATCGTGGCGAGAACCCCGAACTCGACGCTGGCGCCCTGCACGGCACCACGAAACGTGCTGGTCATGCCGTCGGCGAACGTGGTCGTGCAGTGAGCGGCCGCGACCACGAGATCGCGGGAGCGGCCCGCGACGACATCGCCCGCATCGAGCCACACCGTGTACGGCCCGGCGGTCTCGACGACAAACCTTGCGGGCGACGCCGCCGCGCCCGACAGCGCTGCGACGCGGCCCTGCGCCACGCGATCGCCCTCGACGGTCGCCTCGCCGTCCGTCATCTTCTCGACGAAGAGAACCAGACCGGCAACGCCGACGAGGATCAGCGTCGCGCCCAGCAACAACCACCAGACGTTGCGACGCCACTCCAGCGTCGAACGTGGATGGTCCGTCCCGCCGAACCCGACCGGCGAGATGTCGGGGTTGCTCACCGGACCGGCGGCCAGCAATACCGGTGAGGCGCCATGTCGCGCGCCTCGTTCTCCGCTCCGTCGATTCGTACGATCCGGTCGAGCTTCTCGAATGCCCGGAAGGCTTGGCGAAGGCCGGGAACCTCGAAGAAGTCCGTCGAGCTGACCGGTCGCCGCACATGCGTCTCGTTCTCGAGTTGGGACTGCAGCACTTCGCGCTGATACGCGCCCCATCGGGCCCGGCCGACCTCGTAATCGGGCCGGTCGCGGTACGCGAACATGATCACGGAACCCCCAGCAGCTCGTCGACGATCCTTGCCGTCTGCACACGGGAGCGCTTCGCCGATCGAGGTCCGCGCGGTCGCCAGCCCCCCGAACAGCGACTCCTTCCGATCGAGAACGGTGACCTCGTCATGCGTGACCGACGTTGCGTAGCAGTCGCTCGGCCGCAGACCCACCACCTCGATGTACATCCGGATCAGCTCTTGCGCGGTGCTCGGCAGGTATGGAAACGACGATGGGATGTCGTAGGCCATCTGGCGACGCTGATGGACGGCGTCGGCGATCGCCGCCCAGTTGAGCGCCTCGATGTGGACGCCGAAAGGTGGTCCGGTCGGCACGACCACCGGACGTCGAGTCCGATCGATCGGTCCGATGCCCGCTGAATGGAACACGTGCATGCCGGTGACGTAGCCGAACAGCTCGGCGCCGACGTCGGCGTCGCCGCTGCCCAAGCGACGAATCGTGAGCTGGCGGGCGATCCCCAGGGTCTGCTCCGGTCCGACCCCGACAGCACCAAGACAGGCCACGCCGAGATCCTCATCGAGCACCGACGGCTCGCCGACTGCACGCTCGACCCAGTGATCCTCGCCAGCGAAGCGGACCGCCACCGGCGGGGTCGACGATGCAGACAGCGGACCGGGCGCCGCGTGCACGATGTCCCACTCGACGACTCGCCCACTCTCCGAGCCCCCGGTCGCAGGGCTTATCCGGTCGGGCACCCGGTACAACCCGTAGACCAGGTCGGGTCGCGCGGCCAGGCCGCTCGCCGCGAGATACTCGGTCACTTCCTCGATCTGCGTCCTGCCCCGGGTGGCGATGCGACTGAACACCACGGGCGGACACTGATCGGCAAGGTACGGGTGCCGCGCAGCGTCGCGAGCCGAACGTTCGATGGCGATCTGTTCGCCGCGGTCGACGTTGTCCGACGCCGGCGCCATCGGAGCAGCCGGCGGCGTGCGGTTGCCGAGAGGATTCTGGAACAGGAGCTTCGCCCCGTTCTTCGATGCCTGGTTCGATCGCGCGATCAGATCCGCTGTCGTCATCGACCCGGCTTCGTCGGCCGAGATTCCTGCGATGTCGGAGCCATACAACCAGGCGCCGGCGGGCCCGAGCAACGGACGTTTCGCCAGCTCGGCCAGCTGTGCATTGTGCAGGTCGACCTGAACGTCGACCGCGTCGGCGGTGACCGCGACGACCTGAGCCATCTTGGCGTCGTATGCCGCCCGCTGCGCGGGCGTCAGCTTGGCAAGGTGCTCCTCCGACAATCCGCTCGTGCCGGACACCAACCCGTCCTTGAGGTTCTTGAAAAGACCCATGCGACACCGTAGCCACGATTCGCAAGGCTCCCGGACGACGGGTTCGAGGGATCAGCCGTTCTGGATCTTGATCTCGATGTCGACACCGGCCGGCAACTCGATGCGCTGCAGGCTGTCGATGGTCTTGCCGTTCGGGTTCACGATGTCGATGAGGCGCTTGTGTACCCGCATCTCGAAGTGTTCCCGGCTGTCCTTGTCGACGTGCGGGCCACGGATGACCGTGTAGCGGTGCTTGTCGGTGGGCAACGGAATCGGGCCACGCACGGTGGCGTCGGTGCGGGTGACGGTCTCGACGATCTTCTTCGTCGACTGGTCGATGATCTCGTGATCGAACGCCTTGAGGCGGATGCGGATGCTTTGTGCCATGTCAGTCAGTTCTTCCCGGTCACTTGAGGATCTTGGTGACGCGGCCGGCGCCCACGGTACGGCCACCCTCACGAATGGCAAACCGCAAACCTTCGTCCATCGCGATCGGCTTACCCAACTGCACCGTGATCTCCACGTTGTCACCAGGCATCACCATCTCCGTACCCGACGGCAACTCGATCGTGCCCGTCACATCAGTCGTACGGAAGAAGAACTGCGGACGATAATTGTTGAAGAACGGCTTG
>JBBQEU010000139.1:0-7944 GCA_038321235.1 Acidimicrobiales bacterium
GTGCCGACCAGCACGAACACGGTGACCAGCGCCGTCACCCAGGCGCCGAGAACGAGCCAGCGGCGACGGAAACTGAACCTGCCGAGTTTGCCCCATGCGGAATCGGGCACTTCGATGGGAACGTGCCTCTCGAGACGAGGCTCGTTGGGACGGTCGGCATCGTCGGGCTGCCTCGACGCGTCCTGGGGGGAAGTGGACGTCATGTTCATTATTGGACATTCTGACCAATAGAATGTGCAATCGCAACGAATGATCGGGCAACGTGTCACACGACACAGCACCACCTGCCGACACTCGCACCAGCTGATGACCACGACCTCCGACGAACTCAACGCTCCCCGCAGCGACGACCCACGAGTCGAGCGCACGCGCGCCGCTGTGATCGAGGCCGCGTCGGACCTCCTGGTCGCCGACGGACCGAGTGCGATCACCCACGTCAACGTCGCTGCAGCTGCGAACGTCAGCCGGACCACGGTGTACAAGCACTGGCCTACCCGGGAGGACCTCCTCCGAGCGGCGATCGACTCGGTGGGACGCATCACACCGGACGAGCACGACCTCACCGGCCCGATCCGCGCCGATCTCGACACCCTGTGCGAGCACCTGATCGTCGACCTGGTCGACGATCAGCGGGCGCCGATGATCGCCAACCTGATGGAACGGGCACTCCACGACGCTGCGGTGGTCGCGGTCCGCGACGAGTTCGCCGCCCTCTTCGAACAGGCATTCCGTGTGGCATTCGAACGAGCTGTCGAGCGTGGCGAGCTGCGGGCCGACATCGACGTCCATCGAAGCTTGGCGACGATCGTCGGCAGTTTCCTGTTCGCTCGGTTCATGTCGAGCGACGAGTTCGACCGCGCCTACGCCGACAGCGTGCTCGACGAGTTCGTCAGCGTCAACGCTCCGCGCTGACGCAGACGATCAGGCGTCGCGACGAGCGATCAGCGCTTCGACTGCACTCAGGTCGAAGGGATGCCCGGTCATCACGATCAGGTGGGTTGCGCCGGCGGCGCGAAACGCATCGAGTTGATCGACGTCGCCTGGACCGATGGCGACCGTGCGCTCGATCTCGGCCGGGTCGCGCCCGATCTCGGCGCACCAGTTGTCGAGCACGGCGTTCTTGTGGGCGAAGACCTCCGGCGGGCCGAACGAGTTCCACGCATCGGCGTGCTGGGCGGTGAGCTTCAACGTGACCTTCTCGCCAGACCCGCCGATCAGCAGTGGGAGACCACCGATCGGAGCTGGATTCAGTTTTCCGAGTCGCTCCTTCAGGCGCGGCAGGTCGTCGCGCAGCTTGTACAGGCGGTTGATCGCTGTGCCGAACTCGTAGCCGTACTCGGTGTAGTCGCGCTCGAACCACCCGGCGCCGATCCCGAGGTACATGCGGCCGCCCGACACGTGGTCGGCGGTGCGTGCCATGTCGGCAAGCAGCTCGGGGTTTCGGTAGCTGTTGCACGTGACCAGCATGCCGAGCTCGGCCCGATCGGTGTCGGCGGCCATGGCGGTGAGGATCGTCCACCCCTCGAAGTGGTCGGCGTCGGGTTCGCCGTACAGGGGGAAGAAGTGGTCCCACGTCCAGATCGAATCGACACCGATCGACTCAGCGCGCCTCCAGGCGTCACGCAACTCGACGTAGGAGGTGGCTTGCGGATGGAGCTGTACACCGACCTTGAAGCTCATGGTCGACCATTGAAGCACTCAGCGGCGGCGGAGGATGACGCTGCCGACGGAGTAGCCGGCGCCGAACGAGCAGAGCACGCCGATGTCGCCGGGCGCAAGATCATCGCGGTGACGGTGGAACGCGATCACCGACCCAGCCGAACTCGTGTTGGCGAACTCGTCGAGGATCACCGGGGCTTCGTCGTCGGTCGGCAGGCGACCGAGCACACCCTTGGCGATCAACTGGTTCATCTTGAGGTTCGCCTGATGCAGCCAGAACCGGCGAACGTCGTCGGCAGCGAGGTCGAGCAGCGTCAGATGGCTGGTGATGTGCTCGGCAACCATCGGACAGACCTCGCGGAACACCATCTGACCGTTCTGGCGGAACACGAGTTCCTGCGGGTCGCGCTCGGTGACCTCGGACGAGTTCAAGAAGCCGAAGTCGTTGCGGATGTTGTTCGAGAACTTGGTGACCAGCTTGGTGCCGAGCACTTCCCACTGCTCAGCCGCCGCTGCGTCGGCGGTGCGTTCGAGCACCAGCGCTGTGCAGGCGTCACCGAAGATGAAGTGGAAGTCACGCATCTCGAAGTTGTTGTGCCCCGAGGTGATCTCCGGGTTCACGACGACCACGCAGTTGGCCGACCCATTGCGCAGTGCGTCGACGGCAGCCTGCACCGAGAAGGTGGCCGACGAGCAGGCCACGTTCATGTCGTAGCCCCAGCCGTCCGCTCCGAGCGCGTCCTGGATCTCGATCGCCACTGCGGGATAGGCGCGCTGAAGGTTCGAGCACCCGACGATCACTGCGTCGACATCGCTCGGGGCGCGGCCCGCCTGGGCGAGCGCCTCGCGGATCGCCGGCATCGACATCTCGGCCTGGATTCCGAGTTGGTCCTCACGGCGCGTCTCGAGGCGCGGGCGCATCCGGGCCGGATCCAGCACACCCGACTTTTCCATCACGTAACGCCGTTCGATCCCCGATGCCTTGACGATGAACTCCTCGTCCGGCGCCGAGCGCTCGGCGGCCCCGCCGCTGGCGATCTCTTCAGCGTGCTCGGCGTTCCACTTCAGCACCGCCTCGGTGAGTGACGCGACCAACTCGGCGTTGCTGACCGACTCGGGCGGCGTGAACAGTCCCGTTCCGGTGATCGAGACGGACGGCAGTTCGGCGAGCGGCATGGGCCCGACGCTAACCCCGACGCCCAGCAGGTCAGCCCACCCAGGTCCGCACGAGCGATCGCAACGCATCGATTCCGTCGCCCTTTGCCGCGCTGACCCAGACGATGTCGCCCTGATCGAGCTGACAACCGGCGGCCAGTTCCTTCTTCCGCGTGTCCCGTTTCGACGACTTCACCTTGTCGAACTTGGTGGCCACCACGGTGTGCGGCACCCCGTGGAAGCGCAGCCAGTCGAGCATCTGGGTGTCGAGCTTCGTCGGGCCGATCGGGCCATCGACGAGCACGAACACCATCGAAAGGTTGGTTCGTTCGAGCAAGTAACCCTCGATCATCTCCGGCCAATCCCGCTTGATGGTCTTCGCCGCCTTGGCGAAGCCGTACCCGGGAAGGTCGACCATCGTGGCGATGTCGGGCCGCTTGCTGTCGACCTCGAACATGTTGATCAGCTGTGTTCGACCCGGCGTGTTCGATACCCGTGCCAGTTGCTTGCGATTGGCGAGAGCGTTGACCAACGACGACTTGCCGACGTTGGAACGTCCGACGAACGCGACCTCGGCGGGCGACTCGGGGAGCTGATCGACCCGGCTGGCGGACTGCACGAATGTCAGGCGAAGAGGACCACTCATGGCGTCATCCTCGCATCCCGTCCCCATGAAGTCGTACAGTGCGCTCATGCAGCACGGAACCGCTCGCCGGCCTCTGATCGTGCTCGGCCTGGCCGGGTTCGCCCTCACGTTCACCGCCTGCGGGAGCGCCAGCGAGACCGGCATCGAGAGCCTCATCGAATCGCAGGGTGGCGGAGACGTCAACGTCGACCTCAACGGTGACGGTGGTTTCTCGATGGAGACCGAGGAGGGCGGAGTGACGATGGACGAGGACGGGAACCTCGTCGTCACCGATGCCGACGGCTCGGTCGTCACTGGCAACATCAACGCCGAGAGCGGGGAGGTCTCGATCGAGAGCGAAGACGGCTCCTTCAGCTCGGGGGCCACCACCGAACTCCCCGAAGAGTGGCCGGGAGACATCCCCGAGCCGGATGGTCTGTCGATCTCCAGCGCCACCGTCATCGGATCAGACACCGAGCAGGCGATCAACGTTGCCGGCACGGCCGACGGTGATGGTTTCGTCGAGAGCTATGCGAGTGCGCTCGAGTCAGGTGGGTTCAACGAGGACTCGACGTTCGAGTCCGGCGGCACGATCAACAACGTGTACTCCAACGCCAGCTGGACCGTCGGCCTTGTCTACTTCGGTGATCAGGGCGAGAACCAGGTCAATGTCTCGGTCTACAGCAACAGCTGACGACCCGCCGCTGATCAGCCGCTGACCAGCGACGCCAACGCCCACACCGCGGCCACCAGACCGATTCCTGCGTACACCGCAGTGCGCACGACCGGCGCGCGCTCGAGGTTGGAGTCGTCCAGCTGCTTCGCCGGTGGCTTCACGAGCGCCAGGAAGTTGCCGACGAACAAGGCGCCGCCGAACGCCAGCACCAGCCACGCAAGGAGATCCGCTCCGAGAAACATGGCCACAGGATGCCGCCTTCTATGATCGTTCGGTGCCGCGTGGGGGACTGCTCGCCGAGATCAGGAATCCGGCACAGCTGGTCGTCGGGGCCTTCGTCGCCTTCATCGTGTTCGGCACATCGCTGTTGTGGCTGCCGATCTCGGCCGATGGTCCGGGCCACGTCGGCTTGGAGGATGCCTTGTTCACCGCCACCTCGGCGGCGACCGTGACCGGCCTCGCCTCCACCGACATCTCTCGGTTCTCGCTGTTCGGCGAACTCGTCATTCTCCTACTGATCCAGATCGGCGGCTTCGGCATCATGACGATCGGCTCGGTGCTTGCGATCGTCGCTTCGCATCGCGTCGGCCTGCGCCAGCGCATGCTCGCCCAAGCCGAGATCGGCGCCGTCGACATCGGTGATCTACGCAGACTGATCCTCGCGATCGCCAAGATCACCGTCGGCGTCGAGGGCGCCCTGGCGTTGGTCCTGTTCATCCGGTTCTGGCAGAACGGCGTCGAGGACGGCCCGATCGCCTCGGCGTACTCGGGCATCTTCCATTCGATCGCGTCGTTCAACAACGCCGGCATCTCGCTCTACTCGGACAACATGGCCCGCTTCGTCGGCGACCCGATCGTGGTGTTCGGCGTCTCGGCCGGCTTCATCATCGGCGGCCTCGGATTCCCCATCCTCGTGGAGTTCTGGCGCCGCACCGCCCAGCGCCGCAGCGCAACTCGCGCCGCCCACTGGACGTTGCACACCAAGATCACCCTGATGATCACCGCCGCCCTCCTGGTGTTCGGGCCCCTGGTGGTGATGACCTTCGAGTGGACGAACCCGGCCACGCTCGGGCCGCTCGACACCTTCGACAAGATCCTCGCCGGGTGGTTCCAGGGAGTCACGCCGAGGACCGCTGGCTTCAATACGGTCGACATCGGCGGCATGAACGAACCGACCCTCCTGGTCATCACCACCTTGATGTTCATCGGTGCCGGCCCGGCATCGACGGCCGGCGGGATCAAGGTGACGACGTTCGCCGTGCTCGGCTTCGTGTTGTGGTCAGAAGTGCGCGGCAACACCGACATGAACGTGTTCAGGCGTCGCTTGCCGTCGAACCTGATCCGTCAGGCGCTGACAGTGGCCCTGCTGGCAATCGGTCTGGTGGTCGGAGCCACTCTGGTGCTGATGAGCGTGGAAGACCTGTCGCTCACACCAGCGTTGTTCGAGATCACCTCGGCGTTCGGAACGGTCGGGCTGTCGACCGGAGTGACCGGGAGTATCGGTGCATCAGGGCACGTCCTGTTGGTGCTGGTGATGCTCGCCGGCCGCGTCGGCCCGGTCACATTCGTCACCGCGCTCGCGCTACGCGAGCGCATCCCTGCGTATCGTTATCCCGAGGAGCGACCGATCATTGGCTGACAAAATTCTTCACACGATGCTGGGCAATATGCGCCCGCAAGTCCAACACCGAGGCGAGATCATCGTCATCGGGTTGGGCCGCTTCGGGTCGGCCCTCGCGTCCACCCTCATCGAGATGGGCCACGAGGTGCTCGGCCTCGACGCCGACGAGTCCCGCGTGCAACAACACGCCGACATGCTCACCCATGTCGCTCAAGCCGACACGACGAACGAACGAACTCTCCGCCAGCTCGGTGTCGCCGACGCCGTCACTGCAGTCGTCGCCATCGGTGCCGACATCGAGGCGAGCGTGCTCACCACCGGGGCACTGGTCGACATCGGCGTCCCCAACATCTGGGCCAAGGCATTGACCGAGTCGCACGGTCGCATCCTCCAACGCGTCGGCGCACATCACGTCGTCTTTCCCGAAGCCGAGATGGGCAGCCGTGTGGCTCGCCTCTTGACCGGGGCACTCATCGAGTACATCGCGCTCGACGACGACTTCGTACTGATCGAGACCCAGGTGCCGCGCAACCTCGCCGGGAAGAAGCTCGGCGACACCGATCTGCGTGCCCACTACAAGGTCACCGTCGTGTGCATCAAGCCCGAAGGCCAGGCATTCACCTACGCGGAGAGCGCCACCGTGCTCGGCGAGCACGACCTGATCGTGGTGGCCGGCCACCGCGGCGACATCGAACGCTTCGCCGACGTCGAGACGTAGTCGACGCGCCGACGCAAAGCGTCCGTGAACCGGCGTCACGCCGAACGTGTTACTCCTGGTGTCTGACACCACGAGTAACGGTCGTTCGGTGACGAGAGCGGGAACCGAGATTCCTACGCTGCGTCGATGAGCGAGGCAACCACGACGTTCGATCCTGATGCATTGCGCGACAGGTACCGCACCGAACGCGACAAGCGGCTGCGTGACGTGGGCAACGAGCAGTACATCGAAGTCGTCGGCGAATTCGAGCGGTATGTCCACGATCCGTATGTCGAGCCGATCGAACGTGAGCCACTGACCGACGAGGTCGAGGTGCTGATCATCGGCGGCGGCTTCGGCGGCTTGCTCGCCGGTGCCCGACTACGAGCGGGGGGTATCGACGACATCCGGATGGTCGAGAAGGGCGGCGACTTCGGCGGCACCTGGTACTGGAACCGCTATCCGGGCGCGGCGTGCGACGTCGAGTCGTACGTGTACCTGCCGCTGCTCGAGGAGATCGGCTACATGCCGAAGGAGAAGTACTCCCAGGCTGCCGAGATCCTCGCCCACAGCCAGGCGATCGGCCAGCACTTCGACCTGTACCGCAATGCGTGTTTCCAGACCGAGGTCACCGAGATGCGTTGGGACGACGTCGACCGGCGCTGGATCGTCGGAACCAACCGCGGCGACGCGATGCGCGCCCGCTTCATCGTGATGGCGAGCGGGCCCCTGCATCGCCCCAAGCTGCCGGGCATCGAGGGGATCACCTCGTTCGAGGGCCACACGTTCCACACCAGCCGGTGGGACTACGACTACACCGGTGGCGGTTCCAACGGCGGCCTCGACCGGCTTGGCGCCACGCGCGTCGGCATCATCGGCACCGGCGCGACCGCCGTGCAGTGCGTGCCACACCTCGGGGCGGGCGCGCAACAGCTGTACGTGTTCCAGCGCACCCCGTCGTCGATCGACGTGCGCGCCAACCGTCCGACCGATCCCGAGTGGGCAGCCAGTTTGGAGCCGGGTTGGCAGGAGCGGCGGATGGAGAACTTCAACAACTTGGTGTCGGGCATCCCCGAGTCGGAGGATCTCGTCGACGACGGCTGGACCGACATCATCGGCAACCTGCTCATCCGGGTACGGCGGGGCGAAGGCGACATGACTCCCGAGGGCCTCGCGACGACGATGGAGCTGGCCGACTTCGAGAAGATGGAGCAGATCCGCTCGCGCGTCGAGGAGATCGTCGCCGATCCGAGCACCGCCGACGCACTCAAGCCCTGGTATCGCCAGTTCTGCAAGCGGCCGTGCTTCCACGACCAGTACCTCGACACGTTCAACCGCCCGAACGTGGAACTGATCGACACCGAAGGTCGCGGCGTGAAGCGGATCACTCCGAAGGGTGTCGTGGTGGAGCGCCACAACCCTGCTGGCGAACTCGTCGAGGAAGAGTTCGAACTCGACTGCCTGATCTACGCGACCGGGTTCGAGGTCGGCACCGAGTACACCCGCCGCGC
>JBBQEU010000140.1:0-7849 GCA_038321235.1 Acidimicrobiales bacterium
CCGAGGCCGAGCCCACCGTCGACGGTGAGCACGTTGCCGGTCGCCCACTCGGCCCGGGCCAGGTACTCGACGCCTTCGGCGATCTCGCCGACCGTGCCGAGCCGGCCGAGCGCATGCGCTGGTGCGAGCCCCTCCAGGCGCTCGCGCGCCGTGTCGTCGTCGAACAGCCCGGCGCGCTGATTCAGTTCGGTGAACACTCCGCCGGGACGGATGCACGACACCCGCACACCGAGCGGGCCGAGTTCGGCGGCGAGTACCCCCGTGAGCGTCTCGACCGCCCCCTTCGTGGCGGCGTACGGCGCGGCGCCCGGGAACGCCCGTTGCGAGTGCACCGACCCGATGAAGATCACCGCACCGGATGCGGCCACGAGATCGTCGAGCGCGCGTTGCGTGAGCATGATCCCACCCACCACGTTGGAGTGGAACACGTCGAGGAGCTGCTGCTCGTCGAGTTCGGCCAGCGGGCCGCGATACATGTTGCCGGCGTTGTTGACCACCACGTCGAGACGTTCACCACCGTGTTCGACGGCGCCAGCGACCATCGCATCGCGGTCGTCGGCCACGGTGACATCGCCAACCACGGCACGACACGCCGACCCGATCGACTTGGCCACCAACTCGATCTTGTCGGCCCGGCGACCCGAGATCGTGACGGCCGCGCCTGCTGCAGCGAAGTGCCGGGCGATTCCCTCGCCGATGCCCGAGCCACCCCCGGTGACCAACAGGGACATTCCTTCGATCGGCCTCATCGGGAGTCACTCCCCGTCGCGGTCGACCAACGCGATGCCACCCAGTCGACCGCCTGCACGATCAAACTCGCGTTGTCGGACCGGGCGATCGAACTCTCGTCGTGGCCGAATCCGTCGAACACCACCCGGCCCTCGCCGCAGCGGTACGTCCAGACCACGGGTTGGTCGGCATCACTGTCGGACCGCTGTGCCACGGCCAGCGGCTCGATTCCATCACGGAGATCGAGGTCGCCGTACACCTCGTCGATCAGCTCGATCGTCGACGACAGACCTGCGACCACGGGATGATCCGCAGCGATCCGAGCCGATACCGGCCCGACTGGTGGATGCGACGAAATGCCCCATTGCCACGAACCGCCAAGGACGTCGCCCCACTCGGGCCAGTCGTCGAAGCAGATCGGGGCCGTGTGCAACGCCACGAGGCCGCCGCCGCCGCGAACGAATCCGTCGATCGTCTCCCGTGTCGATGACGGTGTGGAGTAGGCGAACTCCCTCCACGGCTCGTAGACGTCGTCGAGCATCCTCCACCACAGTCCGTGCACCACGAGCACATCGTGCTGGCCGCCCCGAAGGAGGTTCGCGGCCTCGTCCGGATGCCCGGCGCGAACGACCTCGTTCCCAGCCGCCGACAGCACGCTGGCGAGGGCCGCACCGATCGCCGCGAAGTCGTGGGCGTGGGGCGACCCGCCGGTGAGCAAGAGCACCCGTGTCACGCGGACGGCCCTACCGAGTCGACCGTTGCCGGGCGGGGCAGGTGCGCAATCACCGAACCGGTGACGCCGCCGTCGACCACGATGTTCTGCCCGTGGATGTAACCCGCGTGGTCGGACGCGAGGAACAACACCACGTTGGCGATGTCAGACGCCAACCCGAGACGTCCGAGCGGCACCTTCGACTCGCGCGCCGCACGCACCGCCGGGTCGGCGTAGATCGGCTCGGACATACCAGCATCGATCAACCCGGGGGCGACGGCGTTGACCCGAATCCCCGACGGTCCCCACTCGAGCGCCATCTGCGAGGTGAGCAACGCCACGGCCGCCTTGGAGGACCCGTAGGCACCAGCGTTCGGACCGGCCGCCACACCGTTCATCGAGGTGACGTTGACGACGCAGCCGGTACGGCCTTCGTCGATCCACCGTCGAGCCACTGCTCGTGCCACCACGAAGGTCCCGACGAGATTGACGTCGACGACGGCGCGGAAGTCGGCCACGTCGAGGAGGACCAGTGGCCCGAACCGCACGATGCCGGCGTTGTTCACCACCACATCAGGCACCCCGAATTCGTCGAGCACCGCCTCGACCGCCCGCTCGTCGACGACCGAGGCCGAGAACGTCTGGATCGACGACTGAAGCACGTGGCCGTTTCCGGTTGTGTCGAGGACGTCAATGGCGCCGACTCGATACCCGGCGGCATCGGCGGCGGCAGCGATTGCAGCGCCGAGACCTCGCGCACCACCGGTCACGAGCATCGAACGTGGCTCCCCCATCACGACGCCATGGTAGTCGTGATGGCACTAACGACGTCCACTCACTACAGTCGGGCAGGGGAACGATGATCACGCTGACGACCTACACCGACGCACGCGACGCCTTTCGGAGTCGCGGCCTGCGCCAAGCGCTCTACGACGCCGGCGACCGACTGATGCACGGCGTCATCGTGAACCTGCACGGTGACGAGCACCTGGCGCGCCGGCGACTGGAGAACCGATTGTTCCGTCGCGACACGTTCGCCTGGTACGAACGAGAACGCATCCCGCGCATCATCGACGCCGTACTGCGTGACGCTGCGGCAACCGGACACGGCGACCTGCTGGCGCTGGCCCGTCGCACCATGATGACCCTGTCGATGGATGTCGCCGGCGTCGATCTGCCCCCGAGCGCCGACGAGTTCGAACACTTCTACAGCCTGATGGACGATCTCGCCCGCGCATCCACGGTCGCTCACGCCATCGGTGACACCGACGTGATCATCCATGCCGGCGACGTCGCGCTGGAAGTGTTCGAGCGCCATTTCTTCGAGCCGTCGATGCGACGACGCCAGGCGCTCGTCGACCAGTACGAACGGGGCGAGATCGACGAGCCCGACCTCCCTCGCGACGTACTGACCACGCTGTTGCGAAACCACGACCGGCTCGAACTCGCCGACGCCACCGTGCTACGCGAGGTTGCGTACTTCCCCTGGGTGGGCTCGCACTCCACGTCGCACCAACTCGTCCACGCGATGCATCACATGTTCGAGTGGATGGCGACCGATCCGTCGAGCCGGACGGCACTCGAGCACGACGACCTCGCCCGTCAACGTTTCGTGCACGAATCGATGCGGCTGCACCCCGCCAGCCCCGTGGCGCTGCGCATCGCCATCGATGAGGTCACACTCAAGTCCGGTCGCGTGCTGCCGAAAGGCGAACGGATCGCGATCAGCGTGCACGACGCCAACCGCGACCCGATCGTCTTTCCCGGTGATCCCGACCGATTCGACCCCTACCGCAAGGTCGGAGACGGCGTCGCACCCTGGGGCCTCAGCTTCGGGCACGGCGCCCACGCGTGCCTCGGCCAGGAACTGGCCAGTGGGCTCGAACCCGACGATGCGCTGGACCACCACCTACTGGGTTCCGTTGCCCTCATGGCCGGGGTCATGTTGCGAGCCGGAGCGCAACCCGATCCGAACGATCCAGCGCGACTCGATTCGACCACCACTCGCACCGTCTGGGAGCTGTACCCCGTGCGCTTCGACACCGATGACCCCACTGCCGCATGTGCAGTGGAGCGCCAGTAACGTCCACGCCGTGTCGAACGAGCACGCCAGTCGCGCGTTGCAACTCCTGAAGGATGCGGGGCTGTCGGGCTACGAGGCAAAGGCGTACCTGGCACTCTTGGGAGCAGGGGAACCGCTGAATGGCTACGAGGTCGCGAAGGCCTCCGGTGTACCGCGCAGCACCGTGTACGAGACCCTGGGCAAGCTCGTCGCGCGCGGCGCCGCGTTCGAGGTGGGCGACACGACGGAGTCGGTGTCGTATGTCGCACTCCCCTCCGAGGCGCTCATCAGCCGCCTGCGACGCCAGACCCATGAGACGATCGCAGGACTGGAAACGACGCTTCCGTCGATCGGCGCGGCGCTTTCGACCCGCGTGGTCCAGCACCTCACCGGCCGCACTGATGTCATCACGCGAGCGATCGACGTGATCGAGAGCGCCCGACGATCGCTGTGGCTGTCGATCTGGCCGCAGGAGGGAACCGAGCTGATCCACGCCGTCGAGGCGGCGGTGCAGCGCGGAGTCGAGGTGTTCACGATCGCCTACGGCGACCTGGGCGCGCTCCCAGGTCGCGTCTATGCACACTCATACAGCTCCCCCTCCGTCGTCGAACAACGGTTGCAGTGCCGCTTGTCGATCGTGGTCGCCGATCACGAACAGGCAATGATCGGCGGCGTCACCAGCGACGCAGTGTGGGGCATGTGGAGCGATGACCGTGCTGTCGCCCTCTTGGCTGCCGAGCACGTGCGCCACGACATCGCCCTCCAACTCACCGCCGAGCATCTCGAAGCAGCGGGCTTGCACGACTTCTGGGCCCACAACCCTGACCTCGAAGCGCTTCGCGACGCCTCCGCCGCAGCGATCGGCGCCAACGCTCCGGATCGATGAACACTCCGTCGGGCGCCAACACCGAGGCAGCGGTGGGCGAGATGCTCAGGGCGATCGAGTCTCGCGATCCTCGAGCGGTCAGCCGGTCCCTCAGCCCAGCGGCGAGCTGGCAGAACGTCCCCCACCCTGCCGTGAGGGGCCGCGACGCGGTCGTGTCGTTCCTGGCAGGCATCCTCACCTGGGCCGACGAGGTGCGCTGGGAGATCGTGTCGGCGAGCTACCGAGAGCGTCGCGCGTGGGTGGAGCGCGTCGACCGTTTCCAATTCGACGGCGAATGGTTCGATGTGAGGTGCAACGGCGTGATCGAGGTGGATGACGCCGGACTCGTGACGGACATACGCGACTACGTCGATCTCGGCGAGTGGCGTGAACGCATCCAACCAGTGCTCGATCGCCTCGCTGCCCGTGCGCCCGTCGACGTCGTCGAGCGTCATCTCGTCGCGGTCGGCCGTGGCGACGTCGTGTCGATGGCCGCCGACTATGCGATCGACGCGGTTCTCGTCCGGGGTCCGGACACCTTCGACGGATGGTGTGCGATCGCCGACTACTTCGAGGGTCTCCCCGACCGACTCGGCGGCAGAACCGTGACCTTCGACGACGTCACGATCATGCCGACCGGCGATGTCGAGACACGGTGGACCATCGCCGGCGACGATTCCCCGGGCGGTACTGCCGGAGCTGCCGCCGGCGTCGACACGTTCACGGTCGCCGACGGTCGGATCGTCCGCCAGACGGTGGCACTGCTCAGCGACGACTTCTGATCCCGCTCGACAGCGCGAGCTTGCTCACGACTCGACCGGTTCGGGGTGCTCGGCGGCCCACCGAACCGACCGCACGATCATCTCGTACCCGGTGCACCGGCACAGATTGCCTTCGAGACCCTCGCGGATCTCGCGCTCGGTGATGTCGGGGCCCCGCTCGGCCAACAGACCGGTCGCCGCCATCAGCATCCCGGGCGTGCAGAAACCGCATTGCAGCCCATGGCACTGGCGGAATCCCTCCTGCATCGCCGAGTAGCCGTCGTGGGGCCCGGACAGGCCTTCGACGGTGGTGATGTCTCCGCCGTCGGCCTGCACGGCGAGCAGCGTGCAGCTCTTCACCGACTCGCCGTCGAGGAGCACGGTGCAGGCACCGCAGTTCGACGTGTCACAGCCCACGTGGGTCCCGGTGAGCCGGAGGTTGTCGCGGATGTGATGCACCAGCAGCGTGCGGGCGTCGACGGTGTGTTCGGAGCGTTGCCCATTGACGGTGAGGCTCACCGCCACCTTTCGGCGCAGCGCCGTCGTGGGCGCTGATCCCGGCGGGATCGCGTCGTCGTTCATGAGCTCGCTCCGTTCATCAGCGCCCAGACCTTCTCGGGCGTCGCCGGCATGTCGATGTGCTCGACTCCGAACTCGGCGAGCGCGTCGACGACTGCGTTGATCACTGCAGGTGGGGCTCCGACCGCACCGGACTCGCCGATGCCTTTGGCCCCGAGCGGGTTGTTCGGGCAGGGTGTTTCGATCCGTCCGGCGACGAAATCGGGTAGGTCGGCCGACGATGGCACGAGGTAGTCCATCAAGTTGGCCGTGATCGGCTGTCCCCCGTCGGGTTCGTACACGATCTGCTCGAACAAGGCCTGTGCGATTCCCTGGGCGACACCGCCGTGCACCTGCCCTTCCGCGAGCAGCGGGTTGATCACGACACCACAGTCGTCGACGATCACCATGTCGCGGATCGTCACCTTGCCCGTGTCACGATCGATCTCGACGACACACCCGTAGGCTCCGGACGGGTACGAGAAGTTGGGTGACTCCTGGAACAATCGCTCCTCCAGGCTGCCGGCCTGCATCTCAGGCGGGATCGACAACGGCTGGAACGACGCCCACGCCACCTCGGACCAGCCGACCTTCTTACCGGGCGAACCGCGCACGTTGAACGCGTCGTCAGCCACCTCGAGATCGTGCTCGCTGGCTTCGAGCAGATGCGCAGCGATCTTCTTCGCCCGGTCGAGCACCCTGGCCGAGGCCACCTTCACCGCTGACCCGCTCGTGGGCACACCTCGAGATCCCATGGTGCCGATGCCCTGCAGCACCGTTGCGGTGTCTCCTGTTCGTACCTCGATGCGGTCGAACGAAATCCCCAGTTCGTCGGACGCGATCTGTGCGAAGACGGTTTCGTGGCCCTGGCCGTGCGGTGACGAACCCGAGAACACGATCGCAGACCCGTCGGGTTGGATTCGCACCTGGGCCGACTCCCACGATGCGAGGTGGCCGAACCCCTCCAGCGATCCGTTGGGCCCGAAGCCGGCGATCTCCAACCAGCACGACAGACCGATACCGAGCAGCGGTTGCGAGGGATCGTTGCGCCGGGCGGCCTGCTCGGCGCGGACGGCGTCGTAGTCCATCAGCCGCTGACACTCGGACAGCGCCTTCGGGAAGTCGGCCGAGTCGTACACGACGGCCTCGTTGTGCGTTTCGTACGGGAACGCCGAGGGCGGGATGAAATTCTTGCGCCGCACCACAGCCGGGTCGAGGCCGGTTCGTCGGGCAACCAGGTCCACGATCCGCTCGATCGAATAGGCCGCTTCGGGCCGCCCGGCGCCCCGATAGGCGGCGACCGGTGTGGTGTTGGTGGTGACCGTTCGGTACGAGGTCTGGACGTCAGCGATGCGATACGCGCCAGCGGCCATCCAGGTGGTGAGTACTGCGAGACCGAGCCCGGTCGGATCGGGGTAGGCGCCGAGGTTCTGGCTGACGACCACCCGCAGCGCCTTGATCCGGCCATCGCGGTCGAAACCGACATCGATGTCGTGCTCCTGATCGCGTCCGGCGGACATCTGCACCATCGCTTCAGATCGCGTCTGCGCGAATTTGACCGGACGGCGCAGCCACTTCGACAACAACGGCGCCACGAACAGTTCGGGATACCAGACGATCTTGGCTCCGAACCCGCCGCCGACGTCCGGAGCGATCACACGGCAACGAGACTGAGGAACATCGAGGAACGTAGCCAAGTAGTTGCGGAGATGGTGCGGCGCCTGGAACGTCGCCCAGAGTGTGAGCCCTGACGGCGTCCAGTCGGCCAGACACGCGATCGGCTCGATGGGCACGGCGGCACAACGCTGGTTGACGACGTGCAAATTCGCACGAAGGTCGCACCTGTCGAGTTCGCGCTCGAGGTCATCGAGCATCGGAACGACGGTGGCGACGTTGGAGCCGTGCGCGGCATGAAGTGCGACAGAATCGGGCGCCGTGGCCGACGCAATGGTGGTCATCACGTGCAGCGGCTCGTAGTCGATGAGCACCGCCTGCACTCCGTCAGCAGCGGCGTACCGGTTCTCGGCGACCACGATGGCCACCGGCTCGCCGACGAAGCGCACCGTGTTGCGTGCCAGCACCGGGCGTTCGAGGTCGGGTAGGCCACCAGGCACGTCCGGGTAGTCGGCGAAATCCGCGGCGGTGTACACCGCGACGACACC
>JBBQEU010000141.1:0-7642 GCA_038321235.1 Acidimicrobiales bacterium
TCGTCGGCACGCCTCTCGAAGCGTTGCTGGCCACGGCGGGCGCCGCCGTGGTGCTCGTCGCCGCGTTCACCGGTGGGGCGCTGTTGGTCACTCGCACCTCGATCAAGACCTTCGCCCAGCAGACCGGTGGGTTCCTCGCCGCCGTCGGTGCCCCGCTCGGCCGTGCCGCCAAGTCGGGCATCAGCAACATCTCCACCCTCAACAGCGACCGCGAGGCCGGTTCCGCTGCGGGCTCGGGGTCCACCGAGGCGCCCGGTGTCGCCGGCGGTGCATCGTCACTCACGCCTGGGCTGTACGACTTCGCCGCCGAGGGCGACGACCTCGCCGGCGAGCTGCCACCCCCGAAGGCTCGCCGCACGAAGAAGCCGAGGTTCGACACCGGGAGCCAGCCCGCCGCAGCGGTGGTCGGCGACGGCGCAACGGTGGGCGAATGGGTGCTGCCGCCCATGACGTTCCTCGACCGGCCAGGCGAGCAGACGATCGACCGCAAGGCAGTCGAAGCGCGCGGTCAGATGTTGCACGAGTCACTGGCGTCGCACGGCGTCGAGACCACACTGCTCGGCATGACCGTCGGCCCGACGGTGACCCGCTACGAACTCGAACTCGGACCTGGCGTCAAGGTGGCCCGGGTGACCAGCCTGCAGAAGGACATCGCCTACGCGATGGCGGCGGTCGACGTGCGCATCCTGGCGCCGATCCCTGGCCGCTCGGCGATCGGTGTCGAGGTGCCGAACCATCAGCGTCAGCTCGTCGCGCTCGGCGACCTGCTGGCCTCGCCCGAGGCGGTCAAGGCCGGCAACCCGCTCGACGTCGCGATCGGCAAGGACATCGCCGGTAAGGCGGTGTTCCTCGACCTCGCCGCCACCCCGCACATGTTGATCGCCGGTGCCACCGGGGCGGGTAAGTCGAGCGGCATCAACTGCATCATCACGTCGCTGCTCATGCGCACGACACCCGACGACGTGCGGTTGATTCTCATCGACCCGAAGCAGGTCGAGATGGGCCAGTACGCCCGTCTTCCGCACCTGCTCACCCAGCCGGTGACCAACCCGAAGAAGGCGGCCAACGCCTTGGGTTGGGCGGTCAAGGAGATGGAGCGGCGCTACGACGTGCTCTCAGAGTTGGGCTACCGCGACATCGCCGGCTACAACAAGGCGTTCGCCAAGGGGCAGATCCAGCCGCCGCTCGGCTCGGAGATCGACTACGAGCACCTGCCGTACATCGTGGTGGTGGTCGACGAACTCAACGACCTGATGATGGTCGCGGCCCGAGACGTCGAGGAATCGATCACCCGCATCGCTCAGAAAGCCCGTGCAGTCGGTATCCACTTGATCGTCGCCACGCAGCGTCCGTCGGTGAACGTGATCACCGGCGTGATCAAGGCCAACATCCCCGCGCGGATGGCATTCGCCGTATCGAGCCTCACCGACAGTCGGGTGATCCTCGATCAGCCCGGCGCCGAGAAGCTCGTCGGCAAGGGAGACATGCTGCTGTTGCCGGGCAACTCGTCGGTCGCCAACCGCATCCAGGGATCGTTCGTCAGCGAGGACGAAGTACGCCAGGTGGTCGCTCACTGGCGAGCCCAGTCGCCCGAGCCGATCTACTCGGGCGACGTCGAATCCGGCGGTGACGGTGGCGACAGCGGACCGGGCGGTTCGTCGGGGCAGTCGTCGCTGGTGCCGCCTCGACCCGGTGGGCCGACGGGAACTGGTGCGCCCTTCGCGGGCGGCATGGCGTCAATGGACGACCTCGACGTCACATCCGACACGAATGCGTTCTCCGCCGGAGACGACGACGAGGACACCGCCATGATGCGCCAGG
The DNA here is from genome assembly GCA_038321235.1 of Acidimicrobiales bacterium. GTDB lineage: Bacteria > Actinomycetota > Acidimicrobiia > Acidimicrobiales > Ilumatobacteraceae > Sva-07. The sequence goes on from JBBQEU010000141.1 coordinate 1,822, forward strand.
CGATGGAACTCGTCGTGCGGAGCCAGCTCGGCTCGACCTCGATGCTGCAACGCAAACTCAAGGTCGGCTTCGCCCGTGCCGGCCGAATCATGGACTTGCTCGAACAGCGTGGTGTCGTCGGCCCCAGCGAAGGCTCGAAGGCCCGGTCGGTGCTGATGACCGTGGAAGAGTTCGAGCTCCTCCAACAGAACGGCCAGGTCTGACTCGAACGCGTGAACGAATGGGTGCGTGAGCGGCCCATCTGTTCACGCGTTCGCCGGTGCGGCCGGCTCGGCTGGGAGGCTGACGTGGTGTCGGTGCCAACATGAGGCCATGGACCAGCCCAACGTCACCGAATTCACACCCGAGCTGACCGAGGTCGCGAGCGGCCTCGCGTTCCCCGAGGGGCCGATCTCGATGTCAGACGGCTCGATCGTGCTGGTCGAGATGTTCGGACCGCGACTGACGAAGATTCACGCCGACGGGACCAAGGAGACGATTGCTGATGTCCCCGGCGGTCCGAACGGTGCCGCCGTCGGGCCCGACGGAGCGTTCTACCTCTGCAACAACGGCGGCTCGTTCACCCCCGTCGACCTCGGTGGCCTGATCCTCCCGACGGGTGGCTTCGACGCCGATCACTATCTCGGTGGCCGAATCCAGCGAGTCGATCCGCAGGAGGGCACGATCACCGACCTGTACACCGAGTGCGACGGTCGTCCGCTCCGGGGCCCGAACGATCTGGTGATGGACGGCCACGGCGGGTTCTGGTTCACCGACCACGGCATCCGAGACGAACACGCCCGAACCGCTGATCTGACCGGCATCTACTACGCCCAGGCCGATGGTTCGGGCATCGTCGAGGGCGTGTTCCCGACCGACTCGCCGAACGGCATCGGGCTCTCCCCCGACACCGCCATGTTGTACTGGGCCGAAACGCACACGGGTCGCGTGTTCCAACGATCGATCGCGTCACCTGGTCAAGTCGCGCCGTCCAACCTCCTCGACCCCGGTGTGCTGTGCGGCCTTCCAGGCCACCAGTTGCTCGACTCGCTCGCGGTCGACGGCGAAGGCTGGGTGTGCGTCGCGACGATCTTCAACGGCGGGATCACCGCGATCTCACCCGACGGAACCCAGGTCGAGCACTACGCCACCGGCGACTTGCTCACCACGAACATCTGCTTCGGCGGCGACGATCTGCGCACGGCCTATGTGACGTGTTCGAGCACGGGGCGGCTGGTGTCGTTCCCGTGGCCTCGACCCGGTCTGCGTCTCGCTCACCAGTGATTTCGGTCGTCGACCTCAGCGGCTTCGTCGGCGGCTCGACAGCCCAGCGCACCGCGGTTGGCGAGGCCATCGATCGGGCCTGTCGCGACGTGGGATTCTTCACGGTGGTCGGCCACGGGGTCGGATCCGCACAGATCGAGGAACTCCACGGGGCAGCCCTCGCGTTCTTCGATCTCCCGCTGGAGGATCGGCTCGCCGTGGCGATGCCCGAGCCGGGGTATCCCTACGGATACAGCCCGTTGCGGGCCGAAGCCCTCAACCGCTCGCTCGGTGGCGAGGCACCGCCGGACCTGAAGGAGACGTTCAACGTCGGACCGATCGACCCGCCACCGCGACCGCTCGACGAGATGGACGACGACGACGAGCGTGCGGTGTACGCGCCGAACCTGTGGCCGGCGGCACTCCCGGAACTCCGCCCGGCGGTCGAGGCGCACTATCGAGCGATGGCCTCACTCTCGGTGACGCTGATGGAAGCCTTCGCCATCGCGCTCGGGTTGGCGGACGACGCGTTCGCGGGGCACATCGACCGTCACGGATCGGCGTTGCGGCTCGCCCATTACCCCGACATCGGCGCGGCCTCAGCGGGCGCGAACATCCGCGCGGGTGCGCATACCGACTACGGCACGCTGACGATCCTGTGGACCGATGGCACACCGGGTCTGCAGGTCGAGTCGGTCGACGGCAGCTGGTTCGACGTGGAACCGGTCGACGGCGGACTGATCGTGAACCTCGGCGATCTGATGCAACGCTGGACCAACGACCGGTGGCGCTCGACGATGCACCGTGTCGTACCTGGCGCTCCTGGTCGCAGGGTGTCGATCCCGTTCTTCCACAATGCGAACTGGGATGCCCGTATCGAGTGCATCATCGACCACGGCGAAGCGCCACGTCACCCTCCGATCACCGCCGGCCGCCATCTGATGGACAAGTTCCGCTCGACGCAGGGCTGAAACGAAAGGGCTGAAACGAAGGGGCTGAAATGAAACCGAGGGGTCTGACCCTTCGGTTTCATTGCACGGGTCGAGACGACGTCCCGCTCGTGGCAGGGGACGCCAGGTAGCGTGGTCCACCGTGTCACAGCGGTTCTACATCGAGACGCTCGGCTGCCCGAAGAACGATGTCGACTCCGACAAGCTGGTCGGCGCGCTCGTCGCGGACGGCATGGAGCCCACCGACGACGCCGCCCTGGCCGACCTCGTGGTCGTCAACACCTGCGCCTTCATCGACGACGCCCGGCGCGAGTCGATCGACACCATCCTGGCGCTCGACGAGCAACGCGCAACAGGGTCCCGGCTCGTTGTCACCGGCTGCATGGCCGAGCGCTATGGCGCCGAGCTGGCGGCCGAACTCCCCGAGGTCGACCAGGTCGCCGGGTTCGGTCAGGCGTTCAACCTCATGCCCGTCGAGCGCGACGGCAGCGAGGTACCCCGAGGAACGGCACCCGGCCGCAAGCTGATCCCCGTCTCGTCGACGCCGTTGCCCGAGTTCGACCTGCTCAACCTGCCTCGGCCGAAGTCGGCGGTTCCGTGGGCGTACGTGAAGATCGCCGAAGGGTGCGACCGTTCGTGTGGGTTCTGCGCGATCCCGAGCTTCCGTGGTCCGCAACGCAGCCGCGACATTGCTGCGATCCTCGCCGAGGTCGACCAGCTCGAAGCCCGTGAGATCGTGCTCGTCGCACAGGACCTGGCGTCGTACGGCAAGGATCGACCGGGCGAGCTGGGCGCCGGATCGATCGTTCCGCTCGTGAAGGCGGTTGCTGACGAGGTCGATCGCGTGCGCCTGCTCTACTTGTACCCGAGCGACCTCAGCGACGAACTGATCGACGTGATCTGCGACTCCGGTGTGCCGTACTTCGACCTGTCGCTGCAGCACGTGAGCAAGCCGTTGCTGCGCCGGATGCGTCGCTGGGGTGACGGGCAGCGGTTCCTCGACCGGATCGCCGACATTCGCGAACGTGAGCCCGACGCGGCGTTCCGGAGCAACTTCATCGTCGGCTATCCGGGTGAGACCGAAGCCGACCACGATCAGCTGCTGCGCTTCGTGGACGAGGCGCAGCTCGATTGGTGTGGTTTCTTCTCCTACAGCCGTGAAGACGGCACGTACGCGGCCGATCTCGACGGCGCGGTCGATCCGGCGCTGATGAACGAGCGCCTCGCGGAGCTACGTGAACTGCAGGACGACATCACTGCGACACGTCGCGACGCCCTGATCGGCTCGACGATCGAGGTATTGGTCGACACCGTCGGTGTCGGTCGGAGCCATCGGGAGGCACCGGAGATCGACGGCGTGGTCCACCTCGATCCGGCGCTGACCCCGGGGGAACTGATCTCGGTGGACGTCGTCGATGCGCTCGGGCCTGACCTGGTCGCCGCCGGCGTCGACGTCGACACCCTCGAGGCCGCGGGATGACCGTCCCGCCCGACAAGCTCGCGACCTGGGCCAACGCGATCACCGTCGGGCGGCTCCTGCTGTCACCGCTGATGTTCTGGGCGATCCCGAACCACGACCACGGGTCGTGGATCTCCGTTGGGCTGTGGTTCGTGCTCTGTTCCAGCGACGGCATCGACGGCTACATCGCCCGTCGTCACGGCACCACCTCGGCTGGGGCATTCCTCGATCCACTCGCCGACAAGGTCCTCGTACTGGGTGCCATGTTCACGCTCGTCAGCACCGGCGTGTTCTGGGTCGTGCCGGTGATCATCATCGCTGCCCGCGAGTTCATCATCAGCGTGTACCGCGTGCTCGTCGGCGGTAAGGGCATCAGCGTGCCGGCCACCAAGCTGGCGAAGTACAAGACCGTCGCCCAGCAGTTCGCCGTGGCGTTCGCGCTCTTCCCGCCGACAGCGCTCGATGCGACGTGGTTGTGGAACGGGATCTTGTGGATCGCGGTGGCATTGGCGTTGATCAGTGGTGGCCAGTACCTGTGGCGGGCACGACAGATGACCGCTGCGTCGCTGATTCCCGTGAGCCTCGACCAGGTGGGTTGAGTGGTGCTGCGCTGCGACGTCCTCGCCGTCGGCACCGAGCTCCTGCTGGGCCAGATCATCGATTCGAACTCGGCGTGGATGGGTGGTGAACTCGCTGCGAACGGCATCGATTCGCTCGTGCAGGTCAAGGTCGGCGACAACGTCGGTCGGATCGAGGCACAGCTGCGGCGCTTGCTCGAGCACGCGGATGCCGTGATCATGTGCGGTGGGCTCGGCCCGACCCACGACGACCTCACTCGCGATGCGATCGCCGCGGTGATGGGTGTCGACCTGGTGCTCGACGATGCGGTGGCCGGCGTGATCAGGGAGATGTTCGCGTCGCGGGGCCGCCGGATGTCGGAGAACAACCTCCGTCAGGCGATGGTGCCGGTCGGTGCCACGATCATCCCGCAGACCCGGGGCACTGCGCCCGGCCTCATCTGCCCGGTCACCGTGGGTGGCGTCGACAAGGTGGTCTACGCAGTGCCCGGCGTGCCACACGAGATGTACGACATGATGCAGCGGGCGATCGTGCCCGACCTGCGACACCGCAGCGGTGAGGACTCGGTGATCCGCAGCCGCGTGCTGCGCACGTGGGGCGAGAGCGAGAGTGGTCTCAACGAACGTCTCGACGATGTGATCGAGCAACTCGAAGGACCGGACACGCCGACGTTGGCATTCCTCGCCAGCGGCTGGGAGGGGCTGAAAGTCCGCCTCACGTCGAAGACGCCGACCGGTGCCGAGTGCGACGAACAGCTCGACCACTGGGAGCGGGTGGTTCGCTCGGAACTGGGCGACCTCGTCTTCGGCACCAACGACGACACCATGGAGTCCGTCGTGCTCGACCTCTGCCGGACGCAGGGCCTGACGCTGGCGACCGCCGAGTCGGTCACCGGCGGTCTCGTCGGCGCCCGGCTGACGGCGATCCCCGGGGCGAGCATCGTGTTCCGCGGCGCGATCGTGAGTTACACCACCGAGGTCAAACAGGAGCTGCTCGGGGTGGGGGAGGGGCCGGTGGTCAGCGAACCCGCTGCTCGTCAGATGGCTCACGGTGTTCGAGAGCGACTGGGCGCCGACATCGGACTGTCGCTCACCGGTGTCGCCGGCCCCGACGAGCAGGACGGCCAACCGGTCGGCACCCTGTACGTCGGCATGGTCGGCCCCGGGTTCGACGAGGTGCGCCACGCCCGACTCCCCGGCCAACGCGAACAGATGCGCCAGTTCGCCGTGATCACCGCCCTCGGTTTCCTGCGTTCACACCTCGCTTCGCAGTAGCGTGCTGGTCTGCCCTCGTAGCTCAGTGGATAGAGCAACGGCCTTCTAATCCGTAGCGCGCAGGTTCGAATCCTGCCGAGGGCGCGCGAGATCTCCCTTCTCATGACAAGGTCGCAGGTTCGAATCCTGCCGGGGGCGCTGTAGCCTGGAGAGCCGCTGCGTCGACCCGAGTCTGCCGCGGCCCCACCCCCGATCAGACGAGGTTCTGCGTGAAGTTCAAGAAGGGCGAAACCGTCATCTATCCCCAGCACGGCGCATGCGTGGTGCAAGGGACCAAGAAGATGGAGTTCTTCGGCGAGAAGCAGGAGTACCTGATC
>JBBQEU010000142.1:0-7361 GCA_038321235.1 Acidimicrobiales bacterium
CGATGGCGGTTGCGGCGACCGGCCGGCCGAAGTGGTAGCCCTGGGCGGTCCCGCACCCCAGGTCAGCGAGGCCCTGCGCCTGGAGCGCAGTCTCGACGCCCTCGGCGATCGTGCTGAGGTTGAGCGCTTCGGCGAGGCTGATGATGGCCTTGACGATGGCGGTGTCATTTGGGTCGGTCCCGAGACCGGCAGTGAAGGACTGGTCGATCTTCAAGGTGTCGACGGGGAACCGCTTGAGATAGCTGAGCGACGAGTAGCCGGTACCGAAGTCGTCGATGCTGAGCCGGACCCCGAGGTTCTTGAGCGCCTCGAGCATGGTGATGGCGGCCCGGGCATCCTTCATCAGGACGCTCTCGGTGATCTCCAGCTCGAGGCACTGCGCCGGCAGCCCCGATTCCGCCAGCACGTCGACGACGAGGTCGACGAGGTCGTGTCGTGCCACCTGGAGGGCGGACAGGTTGACTGCCATCGTGAGGGCCGAGCAACCGGCGCGACATCTCCACTCCTGCGCCTGATTGGCTGCCTCGCGCAGCACCCACGCGCCAAGCGGGACGATGAGGCCGGTTTCCTCGGCGATGGGGATGAACTGGTCCGGGCGGACCAGCCCGCGTGTCGGGTGGCGCCACCGCACGAGCGCCTCGGTGCCGACGAGCCGGCCGCCTGGGAGCTCGACGATCGGCTGGTAGTGCAGTTCCAGCTCGCCGTTGGCGATGCCGCTCCGCAAGGCGACCTCGATGTCGAGGCGTCCGACAGCCGTGTCCCGCATCGTCTGCGCGAAGACGGCGCTGCGGGCGCGCCCGTTCTCCTTCGCCCTGTACATGGCGGCATCGGCGTCGCGAAGGAGCGACTCGGCTGACACGGCCGGAGAGTTCGCCGTGGCGATCCCGATGCTGAGGGAAACGACGAGCTCGCCGTCAACGCCGCCGAGTGGTTCCTTCATGGCGTCGCTGATCCGCTGCGCCAGCCGGACAGCATGCTCCTCGTCGGCGAGGTCCTCGCAGAGGATGACGAACTCGTCGCCGCCGAACCGGGCGAGTGTGTCGATGGTGCGAAGGGTGAGCTTCAGACGTTCGGCCATGGCGAGCAGCATGCGGTCTCCGGCGGGGTGACCGAGGCTGTCGTTGATGACCTTGAAGCGGTCGATGTCCATGAACAGCAGCCCGACGCACGATCCCGTGCGACCGAGTCGTGTCAGGGCCTGGGTCAGGCGGTCGAGGAGGAGGGCCCTGTTCGGGAGCCCGGTCAGCGGGTCGTGGAGGGCTTGGTGGGCCAACGCCTCCTCGGCCAACCGCTGATCGGTGATGTCTTGTGCGGTGCCCCGCATGCGAAACGCCACACCGGCGCCGTCGAGCTCCACTCGTCCCTGCGAACGCAACCATCGGGTGACGCCGTTGGGCAGCGCGATGCGGTGGTCGAGGTCGAACGAGCTGTGGGCACCCACGGCGGAGCGCAGGAGGCCCTGCACGGATGTGCTGTCGTCGGGATGGAAGCGTTCCACGAGGTGAAGGAGCTCGGGTGGGGGGTCTGACGGATACCCGTAGAGACGGCAGAGCTCGTCCGACCACACCATCTCGTTCGTCGCCAGATCGAGCTCCCAGCTCCCCATGTGGGCGATGTGTTGCGCCTCGGCGAGGGTCTCCTGGCTCCGCACGAGTGCGTCTTCCGCGTGTTTGCGCACGACGGCGTAACGGATGGCACGACTCAGGGTCTCGTCCACGGCGTTGCCCTTGACGAGGTAGTCCTGGGCCCCGGCGGCGACCGCTGCGGTGCCCAGTGCCTCGTCGGCCTGGCCGGTCAGCACCACGACGGCCATCATGGGCGATCGTGCTTTGATCGTCCGAACCGCTTCGAGACCGGACGCGTCAGGGAGCCCGAGATCGAGGATGACGCAGTCGCGTGGCGCGGTGTCGAGGCTGATGAGGGCGTCGGCGAGGTTGCAGGCTCGGGCCAGGTCGACGTCGGGTCCGAATGTGCTCGTGAGCATCAGCTCGACGAGGCGGGCGTCGCCGTCGTTGTCCTCGACGAGCAGGACGCGCACGACATCGGCGTCGCCGCGGGCGAGGGCCTGGGCAGGGTCGATCATCGTCATCGCGAGGGGAGCCGCACGATCTTGAGCCAGAACCCTTCCAGGGACCGCACTGCGTTGATGAACTCGATGAAGTCGACGGGCTTGGAGATGTAGCAGTTGGCGTGGAGCTCGTACGCCTGCTGTATGTCTCGTTCGGCTGTCGACGAGGTCAGCACGATGATCGGGATCTTGGACAGGTCCCGGTCGGACTTGATGTTGGCGAGTACTTCGCGTCCGTCGAGCCGGGGGAGGTTGAGGTCGAGGAGGACGATGTCGGGACGGGGCGCTTCGGTGTAGCGCCCGGTCTGGCGGAGGAACTCGATCGCTTCCTCCCCGTCCCCGACGACGTGGAGGTCGTTGGCGACTTTGGCGCCTCGAAGCGCCTCGATGGTGAGCCGGACGTCACCGGGGTTGTCTTCGACGAGCAGGATCTGGATGTCCTCAGACATTCGGCACCGTCCCTTCTTCGAACACAGCGTCGGGAAGCGTGAACCGGAAGGCGCTCCCGTGATCGGGCATTGCTTCCAACCAGATCCTGCCGCCGAGGCGGTCCACGATCTTGTGGCACAAGGCGAGCCCGATCCCTGTACCCGGATACTCGTTGCGGCCGTGGAGCCGTTTGAACATCATGAAGATCCGTTCCCGGTGCACCTCGGGCACTCCGATGCCGTTGTCCTCCACGCTGAAGCACCACGCTGCTCCTGCCCGCTCGGCCCGAACTCGGATCTGCACCGGTCGGTCGTCGCTGACGAACTTGAGGGCGTTGGCGAGCAGGTTCTGGAAGACGAGGGCCAGCTGGCCGGGGTCGCCGTCGACGACCGGCAGCTCGTCGACCACGACCTGGGCGCCGGACTCCGCGACGACCCGGTCGAGATCTGCGAGTGCCCCGCGCACGAGCACCCCGCAGTCGACCCGACGCCGCAGCGCGACGCCTCCTCCGGCTCGCGAGTAAGCGAGGAGGTCGTCGATGAGCACTTTCATCCGAGCCGCACCGTCCACCGCGAAGGCAATGAACTCGTCTGCGTCGGCGTCGAGCTGGCCCGAGTAACGGGCCGCGAGGAGCTGCACGTAACTCGAGACCATCCGGAGCGGTTCGGACAGGTCATGCGACGCGACGTAGGCGAACTGCGCGAGGTCCGTGTTCGAGCGCTCCAGCTCCGCCAGGAGTTTGTCGACGACGTCGGCGTGCTCGCGTCGTTCGGTCACGTCCCGCGCGGAGCAGTACAGGAGCTGGTGCTCCGCGTCGGCTCGCACGTTCCAGGACAACCAGAAGAAGGAGCCGTCTCGCCGGCGACATCGGTTCTCGAAGCACACGTCCGTTCCGCCGGCCACGTCTGCCACGGCCTGCACCGTGGCGGCCCGGTCGGCCGGATGGGCGAGCTCGGTGACCGAGTGGGCGAGGAGCTCGCCGACGTCGAATCCCAATGCCCGTTCGAGCGCGTCGTTCACCTCGATGAACGCGCCGTCGAACCCAGCCGTGCACAGCAGCGCCGGTGAACGGTCGAAGAAGCTCCGATAGTCCGTCGTCACTGGGGCCGCGCTGGTGGTGAGGTTGGTGGTCATCGTCGTCCTGTCAATAGGAATGTGCAATGGGATGCGCCCGAGGCGGCGAGCTTCCAGCGGGCGCTCCATTGCACGAGGTCGCTGAGCAGTTCGGCGGTCATGCCCGTACCGGCTCGCACGTCGGAGCCGCCAGAGGATCACCGGCGACGTTCGTGCGGTTCCGACCGCTGGCCTTCGCCCCGTAGAGCGCGTCGTCGGCCTCGCGCAACAAGAGGTCGGCCCCGTCGCGGAGCACTGCCAGGCCGATGCTCGCAGTGACTTGCCCGACGCCATCGATGTGCCCGGCGCCGGAGATCCCGACTCGGATCCGCTCGGCGATGAGAAGGCCGCCGGGGGCGTCGGTGTGCGGCAACAGCACGAGGAACTCGTCGCCTCCCCAACGGCCGACGACATCGTCGATGCGGATCGTCTCGCGCAGGTGGTCAGCAGCCGCTCGCAGCACGAGGTCACCTCCGGCATGGCCGTTCTTGTCGTTGATCGCCTTGAAGCGGTCGAGATCCATCATGAGCGCGGTGAGCGGCTGCTCGTGGCGGTGCGCATGGGCCACCGCCTGGCTGAGATGCTCGTCCATCGCGCGTCGGTTCGCGAGGCCGGTGACGTGGTCTGTGCTGGCTTTCATCGCGGCGTCGATGCGGGCGCGTCCGAGCCGTATGTAGAGCAGGCCGGCTGCGGCCAAGGCAAGCCACAGCGCCCACTGCACCCAACCCTCCTCGCTGAGCGGTGGGTAGAGCTCGGCCGCCGGGACGGTGAGCACAACTCGCCACGGTGTGCCAGCGACCGCGTCCACCGCCAACACGAGGGACCCGACCGACGTGTCCACCACTTGCATGCCGCGATGCACTCCTGCCAGGGCCCCGATCGCGACCGGGTCGTCGTGGCCGGCGGCAAGCACATTCCCGGAGGAGTCGATCAGGAAGGCGTTGCTCCCGGCAATCGGGCTCACCGAAGCGAGGTAGGCAGCGAGCGGCGTGGTCGACGGGAGGAAGGCGCCGCTCAGGACCCGACGCCCTCGGGCGGTCTCGTACGGGACGGCGATCGCCGCGACGGGGACGTTCCGCGCAGCGGACGCCACGACCTCGGACACGCCGACGGTGCCGTCGCGGGTGGCGATACGCAGGTGGAGGTAGTCGACGGTCATGTCCTGGCCGATGATCGACGCCCGGGCCGGCCAGACCTGGAGCAGGCGGCCGTCGTCATCGAGGAGGACGGCGGCATCGAACTCCAACGCTCTCACGACCTCCTCGAATGTGGCCTGGTCCACGGCGCCGCCTCCGAGGAGTCGTTCGGCTTGGCGCCGCTCCCTACTGGCGATGTCCTCGACATAGGCACTGGTGAACGTCGCCATCAGCGAGGAACGGGCGGCGAACCGGTCGGTGCGCGTTTGCCGGGTGTCGGCCTGGGCCTTGCTGATGAGCGCGGCAAAGCCCACGAGCAGAACGACGAGCACCACGCCTGCGGCGACCTTGCGCTTCCGATTCTCGTCGCGCTGGCGCGCTCGGGTCACTGCGGGTGTCGTCATTGCCGCCCGGCCTCCAGACGGGCCCGACGAGTGGGTCCGGCGGCCCCATCCCGGTGGTCGCTCGGTTCCAAGGAGTCCGAGGCACCGGCTTGCGGCAGCGCGCGTTCGAGTGCCGACTCGGACAAGAGCGCTCTGACCATCCCCAGGTCCTCGGCACCCCAGCGGGCGAACTGGATCCCGGTTGTGAAGATGTTGATTTTTCGCTGAGTCAACATCAACTACGGTCCAGCCCAGTGGCGGTAGGCGTCCCGCCAACTGACCGAGGACGCCGGATCCGGGGGCCTCGAGGCGCACGCGGCAATCTCAACACCTTCGCAACAACACTCCAGGTCGACATCCCACAGCCGATGGCCTCGTGCACGGCCGCCTGGCACTGGCGATCGATAGGGCCCACCATCCGAATCGCGACACCACACCGAAAGCAACCACCACACCGAAAGCAACCACCATGCGCACCACGACCGAGCGACCATCGACATCGAACCTGTGCTCACGAGCCGCCAAGGGCCGCCGACGACGAGAGGACGCGTAGTGCACGGCGGCACCAACATCTACGCGCTGGGTTGGCCGGCACTCGAGGCTCGCGCGGCAGCGTTCGATCGTCTCGGCGCATGCGCAGCGGTGCTGGACAACAACGGCATCATCGTCGACACGAATCAAGCGTGGCGGCTGTTCGCTCACCTGAACGACGGTTCGGCCCTGACCACCGGGATCGGGGTCAACTACCTCGAAGTCTGTGACAGAGCGGCGGTCGCCGGGGCGGACGTGAGCGTCGAGGTCGCCTTCGGTCTGCGTCAGATCCTGAGTGGCGAACGCGATCGAATCGACGTGGAGTATCCGTGTCCGTCCCCGACAGAAGATCGGTGGTTCCTGCTGCAGGCGTCCGCTCTCCCGGTGCGCGACGGTGCCGGCGCTGCTGTGTTCCATGTCGACATCACCGCGCGCAAGCAGCTCACCGACCGACTGGTGGTCCTCGCTGACCATGACACGCTCACCGGTCTGCCCAATCGACGTGCCGCCGCCCGGTACCTGGAAGAAGGTCTTGCGCTCGCCCGGACAACCGACACCACGGTGTCGGTGCTGTTCATCGACATCGACGAGTTCAAGGCGGTCAACGACACCTTCGGCCACCAGGTCGGTGACGAGTTGTTGGTCAAGGTGGGTCTTCGAGCCGGTGGTGCCCTGCGAAACGGCGACCTCTTGTTCCGGTTCGGTGGCGACGAGCTCGTCGTCATCTGCGCGGGCTTGGCTCACGAGCAGGTACTCGTCCTCGCCGACCGGCTTCGGACCGTCATGTCGGCGCCCTTCCAGATCGGCGACGTCGAGCTCTTCGGTCGCATCTCCGTCGGTCTGGCCGAAAGTAACCCGACGTCCACGGCCGAGTCGATGCTCCGAGCCGCCGACCAGGAGATGTACGTCGACAAACGTCGTGGCCGGGCGTCGCCGGTCCCTGCAACACTGCTGGCGTCGCCGACCCGTCGCCGACCGTTGGGCTCAGGGCCGGTCGCGCCGGCGATGCTCGTACAGGATCCCGCCGTCGGCGGACGATCGAACGAGCTGGCGCGTGCTGCTGCGGCTCTGAGGACGTCGAACGACTTGGTCATCTTCTTCGCTGCGGACGGCACCATCGAGTGGACGAGCCCTGCCTGCGTGCATCTGTTCGGGATGCATCCAGAAGACATCGTCGGGCTCAACGGGTTCGACCTGGTCCATCCCGACGACCAGGCCCGAGCGATGGACGCGTTGATGTCGATACCGAACGCCGGCGATCAGGTCACAGCAGACTTTCGTGTCGTCGACGCCCACGGTCGAATCCGTTGGATCGAAGAGACCGCAACGAATCTCCTCGATGACCCGACTGTCGGAAGCGTGGTCGGCAACCTCCGCGACGTGACCGAACGAGTCGATCTACTCGAACGCGTCGAGCTCGACCGGCGCCGCCTCGCGGACGCACAAGCAGCCGCGCGCCTCGGAAGCTTCGAGATCGACCTCGAAACAGGAGACATCACCCGGTCCGACGAACTCTGCCGCATCCTCGGCGTGCCGATCGCAAGCACCGCCCACTCGAGCGAACTCGACACCATCCATCCCGACGACCGCCACAAGCTCACCGCGATGCTCGAACAGGCCGCCACCGGCCGAAGTCGAGGCGAACTCGAATATCGCATCGTCCGTCCCACTGGCGAGGTGCGTTGGGTCCGCTCACACGGC
>JBBQEU010000143.1:0-7346 GCA_038321235.1 Acidimicrobiales bacterium
GTTCGAACGTCCCCTGGCGATCAACTGCAGGACTTCGCGTTCGCGCCCGGTGAGCGTCTCGACGGCACGCTGAGCCTCCGTTGACGCCGCGGAGGGGCCACTTGCTGCGAAATGGCCGAGCAATCGCCGCGTGACCGACGGAGCGATGAGCGCATCGCCGGCAGCGATCGCCCGCACTGCTCGGAACAGCTCGTCGGGTGGAGCGTCCTTCAGGAGGAACCCCGACGCACCGGCACGCAAGGCAGCGTGTACGAGTTCGTCGAGGTCGAACGTCGTCAGGATCAGCACGCGCGGTGCGGTGTCGCCGTGTTCGGCGAGGAGCCGACGCGTTGCCTCGACGCCGTCCATCACCGGCATGCGGATGTCCATCACCACGAGATCCGGGTTCGCGTTTCGACACACGTCGAGCGCCTCCGCCCCATTTGAAGCTTCACCGACGAGTTCGATGTCGTCCTCGGAAGCGAGGATGGATCCGAATCCGGTGCGCACGAGTTGCTGGTCGTCGACGACGACGACGCGGATCGTCATGGCCGACCCGACAACGGTGGAGGCACGGTCGACTCCTGGATCGGAAGGACCACACGAACGGTGAATCCATGCCCGGCGAAGGGCCGCGCGGTGATGGCGCCGCCGAGTGCATCCACTCGCTCGCGCATGCCGATGAGGCCCCGACCGTTACCCTCCGCCGACGTCGAATGCGGCCGCACTGTTCCATTGTCGGTGATCTCGACGGTGACCTGGTCGGCGAACGAGAACGTCACGACGGCGTCGGCACTGTCGGCATGCTTCAAGACGTTCGTCAGCGATTCCTGCACGATCCGGACGATCGCGAGTTCGGTTCCAGCATCGAGGATCGGGGGGGTCCCGATCCGATGAACGGTGACGTCCATCCCCGCCGTTCGGAACGTTTCGATGATCGCGTCGAGATCGGTGAGGGTCGGCTGCGGGGCGAACTCGATCGGGCCTGCTCCATGCTCGAAGATGTCGAAGATCCGCCGCATCTCACCGAGTGCCGCACGCCCCACCTCGGCAACGCTCGACATCGACGCAACCGCCGCCGCGGGCTGCTTGGGGGCAAGGCGTTCGGCCGCAACGGCCTGCACGACCATCACGCTGAGCGAGTGGGCAACGACGTCGTGCATCTCACGAGCGATCCGGCTCCGCTCCTCGATGACGGCGCGCTTGGCCTCCACGATGCGCAACGACTCGGCGCGCTCCGCCTGGGCCCTCAGGTTTGCGAGGAGTTCAGCACGCGAGCGTTGGCTGTCGCCCAGCGCGAAGCACGCGACGGCGACGCCGCAGCGCGCGGCGAACTGATACCAGCCGTCGGAGCCAGCGACGGTCACCGCAGCGGCAACGACGGCGATGAACGACATCGCGACCGCGAAGAACCGAAGAGATGCCGGCCGCTCGATGTACCGGCCCAACCCGTACATCGCAAGCCCTCCTGCGAAGGCGGTTCCGCCATCGATGAAGTACCCCGCCCAGATCGCTGCAGTGGCCACCACGACGATCGCCAACACCAACCGCGGCGCCCGCCGCCGCCAGGCGAGTGGAACGAACAGCGCAACGAACAACAGATCACGGACGAACCACGCGTCCGACGAGCCATCCACCGAGATGCCGTGCGCGGTGAAGAGCCCGCGAGGAGGGCACCGGCCACCACCGCATCCGCGGTTCCGGTGCGATCGTCGAACCATGCGCGCACGACTCCGAGATTACGGACCGCGGCGGCAGTCGGCGTCCTCCCCAGGGACGATCTTGACGACCAATTTCACGCAGGTCGCGATGATCAGCGTGAAGCGTCCGACCGATACACAGCGCTGAGGAGCGGACCACACAGCGCAGTCGTCACCAGCGCCATGACAACGATGATCGTGTACGCCGTCGCCTCGATGATGCCCAGCGTCAATCCGACCGTGGCGACCACGATCTCGAGCGCCCCCCGTGCATTCAGAGTGAACCCGACAGCCAGCGACTCCCGGGGCGCCAGTCGCCCGGCCCGAGCGCCGATGTACGCGCCGAACACCTTGGCAGCGATCGCCGCCGACGTGACAGCGACGGTCCAACCGGCGACCGACCACGAGGCCAGCTCGGACAGATCGACGCGCAGGCCTGCAACGGCGAAGAACAGCGGCGCAAAGATGGCGTTGGTGGCGGTTTCCACCGCACGAAATCCCTCGGAGGAGCCGAGCCGGCTCCCGCCGAGCGCAACTCCCGCGACGAACGCCCCGATCACCGCCTCGATCCCTACTGCATGGGTGATCGTGCCGACTGCGACGACTGCGAGCACTGCGACGCTTGCCTCAGCCGCGGGGCCACCATCTCGATCGCGGACAGCCGACGCAGCGACGTCGAGCAGTCTCGGGCCGAAGCGCAGAACGACGCCGCACACCAACGCGACCACGACCACAGCAGTGATCAACGGGCCCATCGAGAAGGTCCCAGTGTCCACCACGCTGACCACGACACCCAGCAGTAGCCATCCGACGATGTCGTTCACGGTCGCAACTCCCAGCGCCAACTGCGCAAATGGTCGTTGTATCAACCCGAGGTCGCCGAGCACTCGTGCCGCTACGGGCAGCGATGAGATCGCGAACGCCACAGCGAAGAACGCCACGAACACGCTACGCGTTCCGTCTGGTCCGATGAACGATTCTGGTACCCACGACGCGACCAGCGCGCCGAACGCCAACGGTAGGACGAGACTCCCGATGCTCGTCGTCATCGCGACACGTCGGGAGTCGCGAAGCGCTCCTTGATCGACTTCCGCGCCGCTGACCCCGAGAAGGAACACGATGCCGATCCAGGCAAGTCCGAGCAGCAGGCCGGCTTGGCGTTCACTCGGCGGGAAGAGCCATGTGAAACCCTCCGGCCAGACCGCTCCGAACAGCGATGGGCCCAACGCGACCCCTGCGAGCAGCTCTCCGATCACACGAGGCTGACCGAACCGGCGGACGACGTATCCACCGGTTCTCGCAGCAGCAAGCACGACGAGGATCTGACACCAGAACACCAGTAACGAGTGTTCGTCGAGCGGCGGCAGCGGTACCTCGGCGCCTACGAGCATCCTGAAGGGTAACCAACGCGTCGTCCTCCTCCGGTCGGATCGAGTCGGTCGGGCGCATCGTGCGGCCCGCACGCATTGGCGGTCAGCGTCGGCATGACACGTCCGTCACGGCACGCCTCGAGGTGATCGGCCTCTGCACGGCGTCGGATTTCTCGCTCGAGGAGATCCGCGTCCTGTTCGGCGACGACCGTCAACCTGCCTGGTCGGGGGGCAGGATCGGCCTGAGTTGCGCGAGGAGATGAATGGTCTTCTCGGTCACGCGAGTGGTGGCCTCGGTCGTCGCCCAGTGCAGCATCATCGCGTCGACCGCGCCGAAGCACGCGCCGGCCAGCACGAGCGAGGTCTCGTCGTCAGCGGTCGAGAAACGCGTGAAGATCTCCGCGATCCGCCGAAGCCACGTGGTCGTGACGAGACCGGATTGTCGGAGCGTCGGCGACTGGTCGAGGATCTGGAACGCGGTCCTGACGATGTTCTCGTGCTGGTCGATGTGAGCGGCAACGGCGAGCAGGGGTTGGCCGATGGCATCGACGATCGAGGCATTCAGCGGTAGCGCCCCCACGGCGTCGTCGAACACGACCATCCATCGCGTCGGCACTTCCAACACCAAGTCTTCCTTCGTGGTGAATCGCCGGTACAGGGTCGAACGCGACACGCCTGCTGCGTGCGCCACCTCCTCCATGGACACGTTCGTGAAGCCGCGTTCGACGAACAGGTCGAACGCGGTCTCGACCAACAGCTGTTTGGTCTCGAGGTGGCGGCGTTCGCGAAGCCCGGTCATGAAGGGCACTCTAGCGTGGCGAATGACACATTGACTCATGCTGACACAGTGTGTCATTCTCGATCCATGAGCACTCCGACCTGTCTCCCGCCGTTCGAGAAAATCCTGCCTGCAGCGCCCTACCGAGAACTCCATCAACGCGTAGTTGCCGCCCCGATCGAGGACGTCTGGCCGCACTGTCTCGGCGTCTCGGCCCGGGAGATCCGCACGTTGGGACCGTTGATGGCCATGCGGAGCCTGCCATCACGAATCATGGGAGCGGGGGCCGAATCGGCGTCGGCCCCTCGCCCGCTGCTCGACGTGTTCACCGACGAAGGCTTCGTGCTGCTTCGTCGCGACCGCGAACCTCGCGACGGTCGAGCTTCGATCGTGTTCGGTGGAGCCGGTCGGTTCTGGTCAGTACGCAGCGACTCGTCGATCGCTTTCGCCGACGCTGACGCCTTCATCCAGTTCGACGAACCCGGCAATGCCAAGATGGTCGCCCGCCTCGACGCCATCGCCCTCGGTGACGGCACCACACGGATCGAGACCGAGACGCTGGTCACAGGAACCGACCCAGCAAGCACCCGAAAATTCCACCCGTACTGGGCGTTGATCAGACTGCCGAGCGGACTGATCCGGCGCAGCTGGCTGGCGGCCATCGACCGACGGGCATGCCGATGACCGTTCGTGAGCTCATCCCTCGCCGTGCGCAGGGTCTACCGCCAGGCCAACGCCAAGTGAGGGCGTTCCCGCGCTTCTCCGACAATCCGTTGCGCGCCGCCCCACGGATCGAGCCGATCGAACTCACCGTGTCGGTCGACGGCGAGCCGATCCGCACCTTCTCGGTCGACGACCTCGGCCGATTCGAACAAGTCGACCAGGTCAGCGATTTCCACTGCGTCACCACCTGGACCTACCGCGGCGCACACTGGGGTGGAGTTCGATTCAGCGAGATTGCCGCCACTGTGTTCGACGAAGCGACGCCTCCCTACCTCGTCGCCCGTGCGGCGGACCGGATGAATGCCATCTACGTCACCGATGATCTCGACAACGACGACGTCTTGCTCGCCACGAGACTCGATGACCAACCACTCGATCGCCGGCACGGCGCCCCGCTCCGATTGGTCAGTCCCGACCAGTACGGCTACAAGAACCTCAAGCATCTCGTCGGACTCGACTTCCGCCACGAAGAGCCGTCATCCACCTTGGGGCCGAAGGAACACCTGCGCGCACGGGTCGCAGCGGAGGAACGCCACTCGACGCTTCCGAACTGGGCGGTGAAAGGCCAATACCGTCTCTCGATCATCCCGACTGCGCTCGTCGCCGAACGAACCCTCCGTTCGTCGCCCCGCTGACGGTGGCGTTGGGCGGCAAGATCTCGCTGCCCAACGCCACGCTCAACGAACGTGTGTGTCCGCGGTCGAGCCATCTCGAACATGCGTGGTTCGACGGACATCGAACGACATCGACGTCGTCGGCCAGGCGGCCAGCGGTCGCGAGGCACCCGAGCTGGCACTCCGGCTCCGCCCCGATGTGTACTTGTTCGACATCACGATGCCCGATGTGGACGGAATCTCCGCCACGAAGACGATCGCCGGCCCCGGCGTGTCGATCCCATTGCCGTCATCACCACCTTCGACACCGACGGCAACGTCTACGACGCGCTCAGAGCCGGGGCACGTGGCTTCCTGCTCAAAGATGCGCCACCCGAGCAGCTCACCGAGGCGCTGTGCGCTGCAGTGAGCGGGGATGCCTTGATCGATCCCGGCGTCACAGCTCGTCTTCTCGACCGGCTGGCGATGACCGAACGAACGGCGACACCCGCCCAGCCGATCGAGCCGCTGACCGATCGCGAGGCGGAAGTGCTCATCACGGTGGCGCGCCGACGGACCAACGGGGAGATTGCAGCCGAACACCACATCAGCATGAGCACGGGCACGTTCCACCTGGCCAGCCTGATGACGAAGATCGGTGTCCGTAACCGGGTCGAACTCGCCATGTGGGCGTACGAGACGCGCCGCATGCCGCCCTCGACGGACGAGCACCATCGTCACCGCTGATGTGAGCTCGTCCTGTTCTCCTCCGGCCACCTTGGTAGCGGCGATGCGCACTCACCGTGACCACGCACCGTCGATATCGGCCTGGCCCGCCGGGCTTGCCCGCGGACGCGTGAGGGGCATCGACACACCTCAACTCTGTGACACCCAGGAACTACGCTGGGTCGCGCGAGGATTCACCACAGGTTAATATGCGCGTAGTAGGTTCTGGTGTGTGGAGGCCACTGTCGATGAACTGAGCGACTTGTTTGCTCGGGTTCTGCCGCATCTTGATGAGGCTCAGAAGCGTTTGGTGGTGGGCGGAATCGCCCGGGCGTTAGGTCGCGGTGGCAACACCTGCGCGGCGAAAGCATCGGGTCTGAGCCGCAACACGGTGACCAAAGGCCACAACGAGATCGAAGCTGGTGTGACGCCCTCTGGAAGGGTGCGAGCCCCGGGTGGCGGTGACCGCCCCGCGATCGTCAAGCAACCAGGCCTGCTGGCGGCGTTGGACCGATTGATCGAACCAACCGAGCTGGGTGACCCGCAAAGCGCGTTGCGCTGGACGTGCAAGTCGACCTACAAGCTCGCAGCAGAGCTGGTCAGCGAAGGCTTCGAGGTGTCTGCTGAACTGGTGCGTCGACTGCTGCATGACCTTGGCTACTCATTGCAGGCACCGGCCAAAGTGAAAGCCGGGGCGACACATCCGGATCGGGGAGAACAGTTCAACTACCTCAACGACACCGTCGGGAAGTTTCTCGCATCCGGAGATCCGGTGATCAGTATCGACACCAAGAAACGTGAACCGATCGGCGAATACGCAACCCCAGGGCGGGAATGGAACCCAAAGAACCAGCCGCTGCAAGTGCGCGACCACGACTTCGCCGACCGCGACCTGGGCGATCACTCCAAAGCAATCCCCCACGGGATCTACGACATTGCCAACAACCAAGGCTGGGTCACTGTTGGCGTCACCCACGACACCGGCGAGTTCGCGGTCAACTCGATCCGACAATGGTGGAGCACCATCGGGCCCAAACGGTTCCCCACCGCGACTCGTTTGTTGATCACCGCCGACTGCGGCGGATCCAACAGCTACCGGGCACGATCATGGAAATGGCACCTCGCTGAACTCGCTGCGGAAACCGGCCTCGACATCACCACCTGCCACTACCCGCCAGGCACTTCCAAGTGGAACAAGATCGAACACCGCCTGTTCAGTTTCATCACCATGAACTGGAGAGGACGATCCCTGCCCGACATCGCCACCATCATCGAACTGATCGCCGCCACCACCACCCAAACCGGTCTCACCGTCGAAGCGATCGAAGACCTCAACACCTACAACACCGGCCTCAAATACGACAGCCCCGCTTACGACCAACTACCCATCGAACCCCACCACTGGCACGGCGAGTGGAACTACACCATCCACCCCACCAAACGCTCAACCTAAATCGCGGCGAGGCCGAGCGCGACC